>CAZFAT010000368.1:0-9529 GCA_964517075.1 uncultured Solibacteraceae bacterium | reverse complement strand
GGCGCCCCCGGCCTGAGCCCCCCGCCCGCCGCGTGCCCCGCCGGCGCCGCCGCGCCGTGCCCCGCGCCCGGCGCCGCGCACCTGGGCCTGCGCGGTGGCGACGGCCTGCTGCGCCTCGGTCAGCGCGGTCTGGGCCTGGGCCAGCGCCTCGTCGGCCGGCGTGGCCGCGGCCGGCGCGGGCGCAAAGCCGAGGACGGCGGCCGCACCGAGCGTCTGCACCATGTAGTTCGCGCGGTTGCCGCCCAGCCCACCTCGTCCACCACGGCCACCACTCGCCAGCGAGGCGGGCGTGCCGGACAGCCACACGACGAGCTTGTTCTTGACGTCACGGCCGGCAAAGTCGTTGTGCGGAGCCGAAGCGTTGAGCGCGACCACCCCGTACCCGGCGAACTCGACGCTGGTGAAGGTCAGCTTCTGATTGCCCCCGGACTGGATCGGGAAGGTCACGTGATCGCCATGCCGGAACGTGCGCGACTGCCCGTGGGCCGTGACCGTGACGGATGAATTGCGGGTGACGCGGTAGCCCCGCCGTTTCACGGTCTGAAAGTAGGTGCCGTCATCGCCGAGCGGTTTGAGGCCCCACGTCTTGAGGTGCCCCGCGACGTACGCCGCCGCCAGACCGTAGCCTTCCGTGAAGACCTGCCGGCCCTGAAGGAGATCCGACGCGAGGTAGGTCAGCCACTCTTCGGCGTCCGTCTGGCTGAGTTGCGCGAACCGGACGCCGGTGGCGGGTGCCGGCGCGGAAGCCGCCGCCGAAGCCGGCGTCTGCGCGAGCACGGACCACGGCCGTGCCGGGACGACCGCAAAGGCGGCCGCCGCTACGACCGCCAGACTCGCCGTCTTCAGTGACGTTCGACGCATCCCAGACTCCTGCCAGCCGCGAAGACCGGTCGCGAAAAAGTGTATCCGTTTATCATCCACGGATGCGAACGCTCGCGGTGGTGGTGGTCGCGCTCGGTGTGGTGGCTGGTGGTGTGTATGTCGCGGCGGGCCGGGCGGCGGGCCCGGGCGTGGAGATTGTGCGCCCCGCGCGGTTCGTCGGCGCGTCCACGCCAGTGGAGGTCGGGATCGAGGCGCCGCTCGCGGAGCTGTCCGACCTCGACGTGCGGTTCGAACAGGAGGGCACGGCCACGACCATCCTCTCGCTTGCCGACGCCGAGTCAGGTGCGGCCGCCGTCCGGGAGGTGGACGCGGCGCGCGTGCGGATCACGCGAACGATGACTCGCGAGAACGTGCCCGGGCTCCGGGCCGGTCGCGGCCGAATTGTCGTGCGCGCGACGTGGCCCGTGCTGTTTGGACTGCGGCAGGTGCACACGGAGATCGCGCGCGAGGTCGAGGTCCGCCTGGACCCGCCGCGCCTGGCGGTCGTGTCCACGTACCACTACATCAACCTCGGCGGCTCGGAGGCCATCGTCTATCGGGTCACGCCCGCTGACGCGAGCTCGGGCGTCCGGGTGGGCGACGTCGAGTATCCCGGCTTCCCGCTGACCGGCGCCGCGTCGGCGGGGGCGACGTCCACCGACCCGTCACTGCGCCTGGCGTTCTTCGCGCTGCGGTGGGACCAGCCGCTCGAGACGCCGATGACGCTCTACGCACGCGATGAAGCCGGCAACGCCGCCGAAGCGCCGTTCGAGCGGCGGGTGTTTCCGAAGCCGGCGCGGGCGAGCCACATCGAGCTGACCGACGCGTTTCTCGATCGCGTGGTGCCGGCCATCCTCGCGGGCACGAAGGAGGTCGCGCCGGAAGGCTCGCTCATCGAGCAGTTCGTCGTGATCAACAGCGACCTGCGGCGGCTGAACGCCGAGCGCATCGCGTCGTTCGCGCGCGAGACGGCGCCGGAGATGCTCTGGCAGGGCGCCGTGTTCCACCCCTTCACCAACAGCTCGGCGGAATCGGCGTTTGCCGACCGGCGCACCTACCTCTACCGGGGGCGCGAGGTGGACCGGCAGGTGCACCTGGGCTTCGACCTGGCCTCCTACGCGAACACGCCCATCGTGGCGGCGAACCGCGGCACGGTGGTCTTCGCCGGCGAGCTGGGCATCTACGGCCACACCGTCATTCTCGACCATGGGATGGGCCTGCAGTCGCTCTACGCGCACCTGTCGAGTATCGACGTGCCGGTTGGGGCGATGGTGGAGAAGAAGCAGACGCTCGGCCGGAGCGGCATGACGGGCATGGCCGGCGGCGACCACCTGCACTTCACCATGCTGCTGCACGGCCAGATGGTCACCCCGGTCGAATGGTGGGACCCTCACTGGATCGAGGACCGTGTCCTGCGGAAACTGCGGTAATGACGTCGGGCGTCGTTTTATTGTGAAACGACGCCCGACGTCGTTTTCAGGAGTAGCATCTCTGCCATGACTGTCTCCAAATCCGTCGTCGCGGGCGCGATCGTCCTGGCCTCCATCACCGGGCTGGCACTGACCGCCGCCGGGCCCCAGCAGGGCGGGCGGGGCGCCGCGGCGCCCGAACCCACGCCGCAACGCAAAGCCTTCGAAGCCTGGATCGACCGGCAGGCGTCGGCGGCGCTCGCGGCGCGGCGCGAACGCGTCGCCGCCCTGCGGACGGCCGACGATGTGCGCCGGTACAGCGAGCATGCGCGAACGAGCCTGCTGGCGATGGTCGGCGGGATGCCGAACATCACGGCGCCGCTGGGCGCGCGGATCACGCGGACCGAGCAGCGCGACGGCTACCGGATGGAATTCCTGATCTACGAGAGCATGCCCGGCCTGCGCGTCACGGCCATCGTCTACGTGCCGGCCGGCACGGGCCCCTTCCCCGCCATCCTCGGCACCGCCGGCCATGCGATCGAAGGCAAGGCGTCGACGACCTATCAGAACGCGTGGATCTCGTTCGCGCGCCGCGGCTTCATGGTGCTGGCCTACGACCCGCCGGGCCAGGGGGAACGCATCGAGTATTGGGACAAGGGGAAGAACGCCTCGCGCATTGGCTTCGGCACGCGCGAGCACATGATGACGGGCCAGCAACTGATGCTGACCGGCAGTCACATCGCGAAGTTCATGACCCAGGACGGCCGTCGCGCGATTGACTACCTGGCGACGCGCGGCGACGTGGACATGACGCGCGTGGCGGTCGCGGGCAACTCCGGCGGCGGGACCCAGGCCGCGCTGCTCGCCGCCTACGAGCCGCGCCTGGCCGCCATCGTCTCGTCCTGCTACATGACGTCGTGGCAGCACATGTGGCAGACGCCCGGCCCGCAGGACGCCGAGCAGGTGCTGCCCGGGATGGTCGGCGGCGGCTTCGACTTCGCGGACTTCGCCATCGCCGCCGCGCCGCGCGGGTTCCTCGTGAGCAGCGCGATCAAGGACTACTTCCCCATCGCGGGCGCGCGGCAGACCTACGCCGAGCTCCAGCGTCTCTACGCGCTCCTCGGCCAGCCGGACCGCGTGGCGATGGTGGAAAACGACGCGATGCACGGCTGGATGCAGCCGCTCCGCGAAGGCGCGTACCGATGGCTGGGCACTTGGTTCAAGAACCCCGGTCCCGCGGCCGAAGCCGCGGTAAAACCCGAGACGCCGGCCACGCTCAACGTGACGAAGACCGGACAGCTCGCGACGTCCGACGGCACGACGACCGTGCGCGCGATTCACGCCGCCGACGCGCGCGCCCTCGCAAAGCGGCGGGCGCCGGTATCGGCGACCGCGCTCCGGACGCTGCTGTCCCTTCCCGCCACGCCGCCCGCGCCCAAGGTCATTCAGCGACAGGCCGCCGGCGCGAACCGCGAGTCGCTGATGGTCGAGGTCGAGCCGGGCGTGCAGCTCCGCGCCATACTGCGCCGGCCTGCCTCGCCGGCCGCGAATACGGGCGCGGTGCTGCTCATCGATGATCGCGGCACCAGCGCGTCCACGCGCGCCGACGCCCTGGTCGCGGCCGGGCAGACCGTACTGCTGCTGGACGTGCGGGGCACGGGCGATCTCGGACCGAGCGCCGGCGGCGGCGAGTACTCGTCCTCGTACCGGATTGCCGCGCGTGCCTGGCTGCTCGGCACGAGCGTCGTCGCCTGGCAGGCGCGCGACGTGCTCGCCGGACTGGCGGTGCTGCGCGCCGAGGCTCCAAAGGCTGCCGTCACGATTCACGCGCGCGGCCAGACGGCGCCCGCGGCGCTCTTCGCGGCGCAGTTCGACCGGCCGGCCGCACTGGTGCTCGAGGAGAGCCTCGTCAGCTATCTGGATCTGGCAACGGGCGACGAGTATCGCGACGCGTCGCTGATGGTGATGCCTCGGGTGCTCACCGTCACCGACCTGCCGGAGCTGATGCAGCGCGCCGCGCCGGCGCGCGTCACGCTACGCAATCCGAAGACGCCGCAGGGACAGACGATCACGAAGGACACGCTCGCTGTCCATCTCGGGACGGCGGTGCCGACGAATACAGACGTACAGGTGGACTAGGACATTGACGATGTGATTTCTACGGCACGCGGCGCAGGATCTCGGGAAACGCGCCGAACGCGCCACCAGGGTCGCCGCCGCGCCTGCCACCGCCGGCGCGCCCGCGTTCCCCACCGCCCGCGCGGCCTCGTTCGCCACCGCCGGCCCGACCTCGTTCGCCGCCGCCGGCCCGACCTCGCGCGCCGCCGCCCGCTTCCGGCGGCGCGCCGCCACCCGCGCGGCCACGTCCGGCCCGGCCCGCCCCTCGACCAGCCCGCGCACCACCGCCGCGTTCTCCTCGTCCACGCCCCGCCGCGGCCCCACGACCCTCGCGCCCCGCGCCGTTGCTGTCCATCAACCGGCTCACCGCCAGCGTGTCGTCGTCGTTCAATTCGGCGGTCCACGTCACCGTCACGGGCTCCCCGTTCACCGATCGTGACGTCACGAACGTGGCGGTCCGGCCGCTGACACTTCCCCGCTCGATCGTGATCGGACCGGCGCCAGCCGGTTCCATCACGGTTCCAGTCAGCCCGGCGGGATCAACCTTGAGCACGAGCCGGATGCCTCCGCTCCCCGCCCACTCGCCGTCGAAGTTTGTCGCAGACGGGGCCGACGCGGGTGCCGTCTGCGCCGATGCAAGACTCGCGGTGAAGACGACGATCGCAAGTGCCCGTAAGGCGCAGAGCGTCATGAATGGCCTCGCTATCAAGTACATCGTAGCCGCGGGGCTTCAGCCCCGCGGGAGGTTCTACCGCAATGACCCGAGCAGTTCGACCAGCTTCGCGACCATCTTGTCCGAGGCGTGGGGCTCGACGCGGTTGGTGCCGAGCCACGTCTCGTAGCCGCCGTGCGCGTGCTGCCGGGGTGACGGCAGGTAGCCGTAGGCGCCGTTGGCCAGCTCGATCGTGAACATCGGCTTGATCGGACTCCTGGCCTTCAGCTCCAAGCCGATCTCCGCAAACGTCTCGAAGGGAATCGTCGCAATGCCCACGTCGCCGATGCGGAACGCCTGAAGGATCACGCTGACTTCAGCCGGCCACGTCGCCAGGCTGATCGTCCGGCGTGCGTATTCCTCCTCGCGCGGGTGATTCGGCTTCGAGCCCGCCGGCCGCGCGAGCACCTGCTTCGCCCACTCCACCAGTGGCGGCGCCGGCCGGCGCGTCTGGAGCGGCAGTTCCGCTTGCGCGGTTTTCAGCTCGACCCATTCCCGGTACTGGAGCTTCTGTTGAACGCCGAAGACAGCCTCGGCGACGTCGCTTGCCACGAGCCGCAGCTTGCCGTACGGCGGGAACTTCAGCGTCTGACCTGGCTTCGCCGCGACGTTGATGTTGTTCACGTCGCCGCTCGTCCCGTTGGACATGATGCCCACGAACGGCGGGTCGAGCCGATCGGCGCCCAGCAGCTGCTGCATCCGGTCCGCGAAGGCCGCGAAGTAGTCCGCGGAAATGTGCGTCGACGGCACGCCACCGACGTAGTGCAGCGAGTAATTGGCCAGCAGCGCGATCGGGCGCCCATCGGCCGCCTGGACCGAGATGAACGACACCTGCGGGTCGGTGGGACCGGCCGGTTCGACGATGTTGGGGTTGCCGGCGCCGGGGTTCATCAGCGCCTGCTCCTGCACGCCAAACGGGCTGAGGTTCGCCGCGCCCGGCCTGACCAGCCAGCGGCGGTTGAACACGTGCTGCGGCACGTCGACCGCGCCCCACGCCACGCGCGCCGGCTCGAGGTGCTCCAGGGCGCGGCGGACACCGTCCGCGATACGCCTGGCGAGAAACCTCTGGTACTCGTCGAGCGACTGGCCGATGTCGAAGGCATTGGATCCGCGGGCGCTCGGGCCCGAGTGCGTATGCGTGGACGCCATCAGCATCCGCTCGGGCGCCAGGCCGGTTGCCTCGCGAATCTGCCGCTTCGCCTCGTCGAACACCTCGCGATCGACCGACACGTTGTCCACGATCGCGAACGCCATCCGCGTCGTCCCGTCGTCCAGCACGAGACAGCGCGCGTGGAGCTCGTCGTGAACCTGCGTGGCCGCCGGCGTGTTCCAGTTGCCGACGATCCCGACGCCGAGCGGCGGGGTGATGTTGCTCGTGGCGGCGCCGGCGCGCAGGACCCGCTGCGGGGCGGGCGCCTGGGCCTGGCCGGCGAGTCTCGACGCCGGCACCAGCAGCACCGCGACCAGGATGACCAGCGTGAGGCGAATCAGGGGCAGCATGGAAGGGCCTCCGGGGGAGCGTCCGCGCCGAGGGTACCACGGACAGCACGGAACCTGAAGAACGTGAAGTCAACCTGTCGTCCTTCAGGGCCTTCATTTCTTCATGATGATGCTCTGGATCCGGTTCCGGCCAGCAGAACGGCAGGTCAGCACACGCGTTGGTCACGCCTGGAGCCTTGTGCTCATGAAGATTTGAAGAACATGAAGGTCAACCATCCTTCATGACCTTCAGCTCTTCCTGTTTGGCTCTTGTCCGACCGCGGCGGCGCCCGGTACTTCGAGCGACTTCACGTTCTTCAGCTCTTACCGATGCAGAACAACCGGTCGTCGCTGCGCAGGAAGATCTGGCCGTTGGAGATCGCCGGTGAGGCGATCAGGCGTTCGCCGAGCGCATTCGTCGCGAGCACTTCCGGCGTGCGGCCGGCGCGGAGGACCGTGACCTCGCCGGTTTCGCTGACGAAATACACCTTGCCGTCGCCGGCCACGGGCGAAGCGGAGAAGATGCCTGGAATGCGATGCTGCCAGACGCGCTGGCCGGTCGCGGCGTCCACGGCGGTGACGCCGCCCACGTCACTCGCCATGTACACGAGTCCATTGTCGTAGACCAGCGACGAGATGTAGGGCGCTCCGGTCGGCGTCTGCCACAGCAGGTGCGTGGCGGTGACGTCACCGCGGCCGCCGGCGCGAACGGCCATGTACGGTCCGCTGCGGTAGCCGCGCGACAGGTACAGCACGCCGTCGTGAAACGCCGGAGAAGGAATCGGAAACTGGTGCGGTGCGCCGACGTGCCAGAGGAGCGTGCCCGACTTCGGGTCGTACGCATCGACGCGCTGGCTCGAGTTGACGATCAGCTCGGGCCCGGCGGCAGTCTGCACGACAAAGGGCGTGCTGTAGGACTGCCGGCCCCGACCGCGGTCCGCCTTCCACCGGTCGCGGCCGGTTCGCGAGTCCACCGCGAGCAGGTACGACGCGGGATCGTGATCGCAGAGGAGGATCAGCGTGTCCCCGAACACCGTGGGCGAGCTGGAGTGGCCCCAGTTGATCTCGAAGGGCCCGTTCTCCTGACCCAGATGGCGCTGCCAGACGAGACGGCCCTCGAGATCGAGCGCGACGATCTGGCCGGTGCTGAACCAGGCGTAGACGCGCGTGCCGTCGGTGACGGGACTGGGCGACGCCATGTTGTGCTTGTCGTGCACCGTCGGCATGGGACCGGACGCCTCGAGCCGGTACTGCCAGAGGCGCTTGCCGCTCGCCCGATCGAACGCCTCGACGAGGAAGGTGAGACGGCCCGTGGCCGCCCCGGCGGCGGCACGCGGCACGCCCAGGCTGCGCTCACCGGCGTCGCCGGCCGCGGCGCCCTGCGCGAGCCTCGGTCCCTGTCGGCTCGCGCCGGCGCCCAGCTGCGAGGTCACGAACACCCGCGTGCCGAGCACGATGGGGGACGAGACGCCGACGCCGCCGAGATCGGCGCGCCACGCGACGTTCTCCGTCGCGCTCCAGCGCACGGGCAGGTTCTTCTCGGTCGACACACCGGTGCCCGCCGGCCCGCGCCACTGCGGCCAGTCCTCGGCCGACACGACCACGCTCAGCGACCCCATCAGCGCGAGAGCAAGCACAGGCAGACGCATCATGGATCCTCTCCTCTGGCCCCATCGAGGGCGGCGCGAGCCGGCCCCAATCATCAATCCTTCAATCATCAATCAATCATCAATAATGACGCGATCACCCATTCATCAATACAGCAGACAGGGTGTCACTCCGCGACAATGAATCTCGTCGATTTCAACTCATAGCGCGGCAGACTGCCGGCCGCCGCGACCTGAACCGGCACGGTGAGGCCGAGCGCCTGTCGCAGATCGGCGGCGACGCGGACCGGCACCGCGCCGGCGTCCGGCGCCGACGGCTCCAGCTCGATCTCAACCGCGAGCGTCCGCATCGCGCCGTCGCGGGCGACGGTCGATCGGAACTCGGCGACGCCCGGCACCTTGCGAATGACGGCCTCAATCGCCGCCGGATAGACGTTCACGCCGCGCACGGTCACCATGTCGTCCGCGCGCGCGAGGATGCCGCCCTCCAGCCACGCCAGCGTCCGCCCGCACGCGCACGTACCGCGCCGGCGGACGACCAGATCACCCGTCCGGTAGCGCAGGACGGGACTGGCGTTCCGGCCCAGATTCGTGATCACCAGCTCACCCATCGTCCCGTCGGGCACCGGCGCGCCGCTGACCGGATCGAGGATCTCCCCGATGTATTCGACCTCGTTGAGATGCAGGCCCCCGGACCGCTCCCAGCACTCGAAGCTGACCGGACCGACTTCGGTCAACCCGTGATGATCGATCACGCGGGCGCCCCAGCGGCTGGCGATCAGGTCGCGCGTCGCCGGGATGCTGCCGCCCGGTTCACCCGCGACGATGATCACGCGCACCGCGAGGCTGGCGAGCCAGGACGCCGAGTGCTCCTCGAGCGCAACCTGGGCGAGCCGGAGCGCGTAGGTCGGCGTGGCGCAGAGCACGGTGGCGCCGACGCCTTCGATCATGCCGAGCCGCACCTGGCTGGACATGCCGCCGCCGGGCACGACCTGCGCGCCCATCTGCGCCCCGGCTTCGAACGCCGACCAGAACCCGAGGAACGGACCGAAGGAAAAGGGGAAGAAGATGCGATCGCCCGCCTGGACCCGCGCCGCGCGATACACAGCTTTCCAGCAGTCGAGCACCCACTGCCAGCTCGAGGCGGTGTCGAGCCAGCGCAGCGGCCGGCCGGTGGTCGAGGACGTCTGGAAGTACCGCGTGTATCGATCGAGCGGTTCACTGAGCGCGGTGCCCCACGGCGAGTGCGTCTGCTGGTCGAGCACTAGCTCGGCCTTCGTCGTGAACGGCAGGCGCGGCAGATCCGCGAGCGAGCGGAGGTCGGCGGCGCCGACGCCCGCGGC
>CAZFAT010000367.1:0-9833 GCA_964517075.1 uncultured Solibacteraceae bacterium | reverse complement strand
GCAGTTCGACGGCAACGTGGTCATCTACGACGCCTGGAACGGCGCGGTCTGGTCCACCGGAACGCACGGCAGTCCGGGCGCCTACATCGCCGTGCAGAACGACGGCGATGTGGTCGTCTACAACGTAGACGGGGTGCCGCGGTGGCGAACTGGCACGGGTTCCTGAGCGGCGCCGTCCAGACACTCCGGCGCTCACGCATGGCGATGGCGGTCCTCGGGGCCGCCATCGCCGGTGCGGCGCCGGCGCCCGACGCGCGGTCGCGGCACGCACGCGGACCACGGCTCCTCTGGCACGTCGCGGGCGAGGGCCGCGGCACCCCGGCGCTCGATGTCTCGACGGCCTACTTCCTCTCGACTCGGCACGAAGTGGTCGCCGTGCATCGCCGCACCGGAGCCGTACGCTGGCGCCACGCAACCGGAGAGCCCGGCCAGACAACCGCCGGCGCCGCGATCTCGATCGTCGACACCGTCGTCATTGCCGGGGACTACAACGTGCTGGCGTTCGATCGAGCAGACGGGAGGATTCGTTGGCGATTCGTGCCCGCCGAGGGATACGGTCCAGGTCTCTATCTGGGTGGCGCCGCGGGTGGCCTGGTCTTCGCCGGGTCGCCAGCCGCGCGGCTCTATGCCATCGAGGTTGCGTCTGGCCGCCTCCGCTGGTCCGCCGCGGTTTCGTCCGAGCCTGAAACCACCGTTTACGCGCCAGTCGTCGACGATGCGGGCGTGGTGGCGGTGTATACGAAGTTTCCCGCGCCCGGCGCCGGAGGGGTCGTCTCGTTCGACGCCGCGAGTGGCCGCGAGCAATGGCATGCGACGTTTCCCGCCCGGTCGGGTCCGGCGTCCCGTCCGGCCGGAGGACCGCTTCTGGTGGACGGCTGGGTGGTGGCCACATCGGGCGACGGTGCCATTCATGGATTCGATCGCCGCGACGGCACGCTCGACTGGAGCATCCCGCCGCTGAACGAAGCCGGCGCCGGACCATGGGGCGTGACGTCGCAGGACTTCCGCGCGCGGGCGCGCGTCGGTCCGACGCTGTTCGCCGGATCGTTGACGGGATTGACATCGGCGTATCGCGTGGCGACCCGGGCGGAGCGCTGGCGCCGCGCCGCGGTGGACGCCTCGACGTCGTTCGGCATCGGCGCGGACGCCGAGCTGGTCTACGTCCCGCATTTCTCCGGCGAGATCGTGGCGATTGACGCGCGCGACGGTCGCGAACGCTGGCGGCTCGGCCGGGCCCCTGGCTTCCGCTGGCCGCCGGCGATCGACGGCAACCGGTTGTATCTCGCGGGCTCGACGGGCGGCTTCTTCGCGTTCCTGCGCTGAAGTCGACGTGAGGTGAATCTGTGCGACATCAATCAGTCTTACCGTGGATTGTGGTCAGTGCCCTTGCCGTGCTTGCGGCATGTGATCGCTCGCCCGGTCCTTCCTTCGCGGGACCCGACCTCACGGGCACATGGGTGGGGACGATCACGCACAGCGTGTCCGGCGACGGGACGATCACGCTCAACCTGTCCCAGCGTGGCCCGGGCCTGTTCGGCAGCTGGTCGTCGGCGTTCCCGAGGCCGCCGTTCAACGTGAGCGGGAGCCTGTCGGGCACGATGACGGGCACGCCGTTCATCCTCTTCCTGCGGCCGGCGACGCCGATTGTGTGCGGACCGGAAGAGACGCTGACGGGGACGCTGGCGGTCAGTGCGACCATCAGCGGTGATCAGATCAGTGGACCATTCACGATCCTGAATTGCGCCGGCGTCCTCAGCGGACACGTGAGGGTGAGCAAGCAGTAGCATCTGGCTATCTGCTATTGGCTATCTGCTATCGCGATTGGGCTATTGCGTTATTGATCGGGTTATTGATCGGGTATCCGTGCTCTACAGCTCGCGCAGGCACACGTTGGGATCCGTGCGTGACGCGCGGCGGGCGGGGAAATAGCCGGCGACGAGGCTTGCGGCGACCAGCAGCAGTGGCACGACCACCCACGTGCTGATCTCGTTGGGCAGGAGATCGAACTGCCGCGACTCGATCAGCCGCGAGCCGACGGCGGCAATGAACACCGCCGGCAGCAACCCGACGATGACGATGTGGAGGGAGTAGTCGAAGACGAGTTTCATGAGGCCGCGGGGTGTCGCGCCGAGCGCGAGGCGGATGCCGAACTCGCGCGTGCGACTGCTGACGAAGAACGACACGACGCCGTAGACGCCGAGCATCGCAATGGCGAGCGCGAAAGCGGCGAGCGTCAGCATGATTGTCGCGGTGCCCCAGAGGGCACCAATGCGATCCAGCAGCGACGACACGGTCGCCGCCTGGACGACGGCGACGTGCTCGTCGATTCGGTTGACGGCAGCACGCAGCGCCTCGACCTGCCCTCGGCTGGGCGAGCGGACGATGACGCTCATCGCCCCTGTGTAGTGCTGGGCGAGGGGCACGAAAACGTGGTTCGACGGCCGCGTGGCAGGAAAGCGTTCCGATCCCGGGAACTCTTCCCGTGGACCGGTCAGACCGCTGACGAGGTTTGGCGACACGCCGACGACGGTGACGGTCTGCCGCTCGAGCACCAGCCGCCTGCCGATCGGATCCTGACCGGGCCAGAGAGCATCGGCTGCGCTCTCGGTCAGGATCGCCACGAGAGGTGCGCCGGGGCCGTCGCCGGACCCGAAATCACGGCCCGCGCGGACGTCCAGACCAACCGTGGCAAAGAACCCCGGAGAGACGCGCGTGAAACCCGTGTAGGCCCTGGGCGATTCGCCCGCGCGGCCTCCGGGTGGATCGTCGGCTTGGATGACCGTGCGCGAACCTGGCGGAATGTCACTTGCGAGGGCGGTCCGTTCGACGCCTGGCAGTGCCCGCGCTTCGGCCAGCACTCGATCGAAGAACACTCTTCCGCGGCCCTCGGGGTAGTCGTGGAGAGAGAGGTTCACGCTGGCCAGCGTCAATGGCGCAGGGTCGTAGTGAATGAGCCGTCTGCCGGTGAGTTCCGCGCGGACGCGTTCCACGAACAGGCCGGCCGCCATCACGAGCAGCACGGCGCTGGTCACCTGCACGGCGACGAGCAGCATTTGCGAGCGGCCACCGCGGACGGTCGAACCTGCCGATAGTCCTGAGGCCGAGGCCAGCACGGAGACGGGCTGGGCGCGCGTGGCGCGCCACGCCGTGGCCAGCCCGACGGTCGCGGCCGACAGCACGGCGACGGCGAGCACGCTCAGTACCACGAGTGCGTCCGGCCCGAAGTCAAATGACAGGCGCTGCGAGCCGATCTCGAGCATCGGGAACGTCGCGGCGAACGCGGACGTGAAGGCGAGGCCCAGCGTCAGTCCTGTCACGCCGGCCAGCGCGCCGATGACCGTCGCCTCGCCCAGGAGCAGGCGAACCGCTCGCCAGCGGCTCGCGCCGAGCGAGAGTCGAACGGCCAGTTCTCCCGTCCGGGCACGGTTTCTCGCGAACAGCAGGTTTGCGAAGTTGGCGCTCGCGGCTAGAAGGACCAGAGCTGACAGAGCCAGCAGCACCGTGGCGACCCGATTCAGCTCCGGACTCTCGAGCGCATCCCTCGCCGGAACCAGCGCGTGCGAGACAGTCGGCCACTCCCGGAGGATGACCCCCTTGGCCCGCGCAGTCGGGTCGGGCGGCAGGGGCTCTTTCGGGCCGGGATGGCTGGCCAGGATCCCATGGAGCGCACCTTGAAGACTCGCAGCGCCTCCGGCGGCGGCCGCGCGTGAACGGACGAATGTGTTGAGGCTCCATACCTCGCTGTACAGCGGCCCCGCGTCCACCGCAACCAGCCATGCGGCGAGGGGGACCCACACATCGGCGTTCACTCCGGTTCGTGCGTGCAGGCCCACGAACCCTGCCGGCGCCACGCCGATGATTCGGAAGGATGTCTTGAAGAACGTGATCGAACTGCGTTCGACGATCCCGGGATCGGCGCCGAACCACTCGTGCCACAGCCCGTCGCTGATGACGGCTACCGGCTGCAGCGCGCCGTCACGGTCGTCGTCCGGACCGATCCATCGCCCGTGCTGCGCCCGGAGATCGAAGGTGGCGGCGAAGCCGCCGCTGACGGTCTGGATTCCGCGCTCGTCGGACCGGCCGGGCGCGTGCACCAGCCTCTGAATGGGTTCGAAACCGACAGCCGCGACCGCGACGGCATCAGCAGGCAGCTCGCGCTCGAGCGCCCGCAAGCCAGCCAGCGAGACGGCGGGTTCGCGATCGCCGGTCGGTCGGACCGCCTGGACGCTGTAGACGTTGTCGAGCCGCGCGACCGGCATCGGCTTGAACGCGATGGCATTGACCACCGAGAAGAACGCGGTGTGCGCGGCGATGCCGATCGCCAGCGTGAGCACGGCCGCGATGGTGAAGCCCGGCGTGCGTCGAAGCCGCCGCGCCGCGTAGCGGAAGTCCTGGTGGAGAGATATCACCCAGCCTCGTGTCCAGAGTCTAGAACGATTGGCGCCTGGCGGTTTCTTCAGACTCTCCGGGTGCAGCCGTACGCAGATTCCGCGATCTGGACCGCGACAACGCCCCCGGATCCGATGAGTTCTGGCGAGGTCCGGGTGGGCACGCCTCATGCGTAGACAGCCCTTGCGTCGTCGTCAAGGACGACGGTAGGGTGAGGAGGTAAACGTGGTCACAAGCGAGGGTCGCCTGGCCTACCTGGAGGGCCGGATCGTGGAACAGGGCCAGATGTTTTCGCTGATCGACAGCCGCCTGGCCGGGATGGATCAGAGGCTGGCCGGCATGGACCAGAAGCTGGCTGGGATGGACCAGAAGCTGGCAGCCATGGAGCAAAGGCTCGAGCATGCCATCAAGGACGCTGTCGAGTCGTTGACCAGGCAGATTCGTGCCTGCGACGAGAAGTATGCGGTCGAAGTCAGCGCGCTGAGACGTGACATGGCCAGCCAGTTCCGGTGGACGACCAGCATGTTCCTGACCGGCTTCGTCGCCATTCTGGCGGCGATCGTCACCCGTTAGGTTCAGGCGCCCTCCACGGCGTATCGACCACCAAGAAAAGGTTTGGGCTTTGCGGTGTGCTCGCCCGATGATAAGCGACACCATGCGCCGCCTGTCTCTCGCGATCCTTCTCGTTCTTCTCGGCGCGGCGGCCGCCGTCCACGGCCAGCGTGGTCGCGGCGGTCCGTCCCTCGTATCTCCAGAGGTTCACGCGGACCGGACCGTGACGTTCCGGCTCGTGGCTCCGAACGCGCGCGAGGTGGCCCTCGGCGCCGAGCTCGACGGCACGCCACATCCCATGACCAGGGACGCGAACGGCGTGTGGATCGTCACCGTCGGACCGCTGGCGCCGGAGATCTACGCCTACACGTTCAATGCGGACGGTCTCGCCGTGCTCGACCCCCGCAACGCGAACACCAAGCTCGGCTATGGGAATTTCGGCGCGGTGAGTCTGGCGGTCGTGCCCGGCGAGGGGCCGCGGTTCTATGACGTCAAGCCCGTGCCGCACGGCGTGGTGCGCATCCACCCATACGAGTCGACGGCGCTCAGCGTGGCCCGCACGATGTGGGTGTACACCCCGCCCGATTACGATCGCGGGAGAAACTATCCGGTCCTCTACCTGCTGCACGGCGCGGGCGACGTCGAGTCGGGCTGGACGTTGATCGGCCGCGCCAACAATATTCTCGACAACCTCATCGCCGATGGGCAAGCCCGGCCAATGGTGGTCGTGATGCCGCTCGGCCACGCGGTGCAGAGTTTCCTGGCGGGTCCACCGAAGGCCGCCGCGGCGGCGGTCCCGCCGGCCGGGGCGCTGACCGCGTTCGGTCGCGACCTGGTCGAGGACGTGATGCCGCTCGTCGAGCGCAGCTACAAGGTTTCACGCCGGTCCGACGACCGCGCGATTGGCGGCTTGTCGATGGGCGGCGGACAGACCATCAACGTCGCGTTCGGCCGCCCCGATCTGTTTCGCTACGTCGTGGTCATGAGTTCGGGTCCTCAGGGCGTCGAGCAGAACTACCCCGCGTTCTTCGCGGATCCGGCCGCAGTCAACAAACAGTTCAAGCTGCTCTGGGTCGGCGTCGGCAAGGACGATGCGCTGGCCACCGGCGGCAGCCGCGTGCTCGACGAACTACTCACGCGCCGGAACATTCGCCATGTGTACCGCGTCACCGGCGGCCGGCACGAGTGGAGCGTCTGGCGGCATCACCTCCATGAAGTGGCGCCGCTCCTGTTTCGTTGACATGAACGGCAAGGACGCGCCCACCCGTTGTCTGGATGCCATCGGAGCGGCGGCATGGTCACATCTGCCCGCGTCGCGCTGTGCCTGCTGCTCCTGACCGGGGCGGCCACGGCCTGTCAGCGTCCACCCGTGCCTGGTACCGCGGGCCAGCCGGCAGGTATGGCTGACACCCCTGCCGCCCGTCAGGGCATGGTCGATCGCCAGATCGAGGCGCGCGGCATTCGCGACCCGCGTGTGCTGGCGGCCATGCGCAAGGTGCCGCGCGAGCGGTTCGTCCCGCCCGAGGTGGCGTCGCTCGCCTACGCCGATCAGCCGCTGCCCATCGGCTACGGCCAGACCATCTCGCAACCCTACGTCGTCGCCTACATGAGCGAAGCGCTGCAGGTGAACGAGAACGCCAAGGTGCTCGAGATCGGCACGGGGTCCGGCTATCAGGCGGCGATACTCGGCGAGCTCGCCCGTGAGGTCTACACCATTGAGATCGTCACCGAGCTGGCCGAACGTGCGCGGGCCACGCTGGACAGCCTGAGCTACACGAACGTCCACGTCCGCGCCGGCGATGGCTATCTGGGTTGGCCGGAGCAGGCACCGTTCGACGCCATCATCGTGACGGCAGCCCCCGACCACGTGCCGCAGCCACTCATCGACCAGCTCGCCGTTGGCGGACGTCTGGTGATTCCGGTGGGCGATGCGGACCAGCAGATGCGCATCCTCACGCGCACCGCCACGGGCATCGAGGAAATGCGAACCATTCCCGTGCGCTTCGTGCCGTTCCGGCGAGGCGGGCCGTAGAAGCAATCATCAATGCCGAGACCTTCTGACCCGCCCGCCATTGTTGCGTCCGATGGCGTGTGCACGCATGCGGAACTCGCCGAGGCGGCCGATCGCGTGGCCGCGGGTCTAACGGGGGAGCGCAATGATCTCGACGAGACGCGCGTGGCGTTCGCGGTCGCGCCGGGCCTGGCCTATGCCGCCATCCTCCACGGCATCTGGCGCGCGGGCGGCGTGGCCGTGCCGCTCGCCCTGTCCCACCCGCCCGCCGAGCACGACCACGTCATCCGCGACGCCGGCGCCTCCATCGTGATTGCGGACGCCGGACGCGCCACGCTCGTCGAGCCGCTGGCCGCAGCCGCCGGCGCACGCTTCGTTGGCGCGGCCGAGTTGATCGCGACGGCCGGTCGCGCGGGTCGTGATGCGGCCGCAGACCGTCGTGTCCTCATCCTTTATACGAGCGGCACCACCGGCAAGCCGAAGGGCGTCGTGACCACGCACGGCCAGTTGTCGGCGCAGATCGCCGCGCTGGTCCAGGCCTGGGAGTGGACCGCTGCCGATCGGGCGCTCCTGGTGCTCCCCCTGCACCACGTCCACGGCCTCGTCAACATCCTGAGTTCAGCGCTGGCGGTCGGCGCCTCGTGCGAGGTGCTCCATCCGTTCGAGCCGGAGGCGGCCTGGATTCGGCTCGCGTCTGGCGAGGTGACCGTCTTCTCGGCCGTGCCGACGATCTACCACCGGCTCATTCAGTCCTGGGACGCGGCCCTTCCAGAGACGCGGCGCGCATGGTCGTCGGGATGCCGCGGCGTTCGGCTGATGATGTCCGGGTCGGCGGCGCTGCCGGTGCAGACGCTGGCGCGCTGGCGCGAAATCACCGGACACACGCTGCTCGAGCGTTATGGCATGACCGAAATCGGCATGGGCCTGTCGAATCCGCTGCACGGCGAGCGGCCTCCCGGATTCGTCGGCACGCCGCTCCCCGGTGTTCGGGCGCGCGTTGTGGACGATCGCGGCGAACCCGTGAGGGACGGCGGCCCGGGCGAACTCGAGATTCAGGGACCGGGCGTGTTCCTCGAATACTGGCAACGGCCCCGCGAGACGCAGCAGGCGTTCCGGGACGGATGGTTCCGCACGGGTGACGTCGCCGTGGTGGACGACGGACGCTACCGGCTGCTCGGCCGCACGAGCGTCGACATCATCAAGACCGGCGGCTACAAAGTGTCCGCGCTCGAGATCGAAGAAGTCCTGCGTGGCCATCCCGCCGTGGCCGACTGCGCGGTCGTGGCGCTCCCCGACGAGGTGTGGGGCGAGCGCGTGTGCGCGGCCGTGGAGTTCAGGTCCGATGCCGCGACACTGCCGGCGGACTTGATCGGCTGGGCTCGAGGTCGTCTGGCCCCTTATAAAGTGCCCAAGGACGTGCATCGCGTGACGACGCTTCCGCGCAACGCGATGGGCAAGATCGTCAAGCCGGACGTCGCCCGCCTGCTGGCGGCACTCTGCGGCGAGGCTGACGCCCGCCGATGAGCCCGGCGCTCCTCTCCGTTCTCGCGTTGCTCGCTGCCATCGCGCTCTCGATGACGACCCGGCTGAACGTCGGCCTGGCCGCCATTGTCTTTGCGTGGCTCGTGGGCGTGTACTCCGCCGGATTGACTGCCGAGGCCGTGATGCGCGGCTTCCCGGCGTCGCTGTTCCTCACGTTGACCGGCCTGACGCTGTTGTTCGCCGCGGCCGAGGTCAACGGCACCCTCGAGCGGCTGGCGCGCGGCGCCGTCGGCTGGACGCGGGGCCGCGCACGGCTGATCCCGCTGATGTTCTTCGCGATTCCCTGCCTGGTTTCGGCGATTGGCCCCGGCGCCATCTCGAGCGTGGCCCTCGTCGTGCCGCTTGCGATGGTGATCGGTCTGAGCGCGGGCGTGCCGCCGTTCCTGACCTCGCTGATGGTGGCGAACGGAGCGAACGCCGGCAACCTGTCGCCCATCAGCGCCGTAGGCGTGATTGCGAATTCACGCATGGCCGGCGTGGGCCTGGGCGGACACGAGTGGAAGGTGATGCTCGCCAACCTCGCGGCCAGCGCGCTCGTGGCGCTCGTCGCGTATTTCATCCTCGGGGGCCATCGATTGTCTGGCGCCGCCACGGACACCGCCGCGGTCGGCGGAGCCGAGCGGCTGTCCCGCCAGCAGCGCCTCACCTCCGGTGTGCTCGCCGCGTGGATTGTCGGCGTGCTCGCCCTCCGTCTTAATCCCGGGCTCAGCGCGTTCGTCGGCGCCGTGGTGCTGTTCGTCGCCGGCGCGGCGGAGGAGGGCGCAGCCATTCGCCGCGTGCCGTGGGGCGTCATCCTGATGGTGTGCGGTGTCAGCACGCTGATTGCGGTGCTCGAAGCCACGGGCGGCATGGAGCTGTTCACGGCGCTGCTGGCGGCGCTGGCGACGCCGGGCACCGTGAACGGCGTGATCGCGTTCGTGACCGGAGCCATTTCGAGCTGGAGCAGCACGTCCGGCGTCGTGCTGCCGGCGTTCCTGCCCACGGTGCCGGGCCTGGTGGCGAACGTCGGGGGCGGCGATCCGCTCGCGGTCGCGCTCAGCATCAACGTCGGCTCGTCGCTCGTCGACGTCTCGCCGCTGTCCACGCTCGGCGCCCTCTGCCTGGCCGCCATCGCCGATGGCCCGACGGCCAAGATCCTCTTCCGGCGGCTGTTGATCTGGGGGCTGTCGATGACCGTGGTGGGGGCGCTGCTGTGTCAGACGTTCGCGGGACTGGTGGCGGGACTCTGAGGGCCCGCCGAGGACAGGGTGCCGGCACGCCCTAGTCCACTTCAATCCTGCCTCGCATCATGATCGCGTGCGCGGCGCACACGTACTCCTGCGTGCCGCGGGTCTCGGGC
>CAZFAT010000366.1:0-2874 GCA_964517075.1 uncultured Solibacteraceae bacterium | reverse complement strand
GACGCCGCCTGCCAGCGGACGGGATCGCCTTTGTTGAGCCACATTCGCAGCCGGATTCGGTAGGTGTGCTGACGCCGCACCAGCTCGCCCGTCCCCGGGATGTCGACGAGCAGGGTCAGCCCGGATCGCAGGCGTCGACGGACCGGCTGCCCCTTCCGCGCGATCAGGTCGGCGAGATCGGTCAGCCCCGCCGCCGCGGCCATTTCGCCCGCCGTCTCGCCGTCGTCGATCCGCGTCCGGAGATCAGGATCGGCCCCGGCCTCGAGCAGCCGCTGAAGGGCCGGCGCATGGCGCTCGGCGACGGCCATGTGGAGCGGCGTGTAGTCGTTGAGGCCGCGCTGATTCGGATCGGCGCCGAAGGCCAGTAGCAACTGAATGACGTCGTCCACATCGGTCCGCCGCGTGGCGCCCGGGGTCTCGCGGGTCGTGGTCAGCGCGGCGATCAGCGGCGGAAACTCGTCGTCCACCGGCGCGTTGGGATCGGCGCCCAGTTCGAGCAAGGTCCGGATGAACGCGAGCGGGCTGTGGTAAATCGCGTACACCAGGCACGATCCGATCGTGATAGGCATCGGGCCGTTGGGGATGACCACCGGGTCCTCCACCGCGGCGCGCAGCGCCTCGAGGTCGCCGCGGCGGAACGCCTCGTCGATCCGCTGGAAGCGGCGCGCCTCCTCGCAGCGCTCGTCTTCGCTCTTCATGGGGCTCGTCATGACCCGCCGGCCGCGGCCGTCCCCCGGATGCCCAGGTCGTCCGCGCGCTCGCGCAGGAAGCGAATCACGTTGCCGACGTGCTCCTCCAGTGGCAGCCCCAACTCGTCGGCGCCCCGGCGGAGGTCGTCGCGCGACACGGCGCGCGCGAACGCCTTGTCCTTCATGCGCTTGATGACGGAGGCCGCCTCGAGATCCAGCACGCTGCGCGAAGGCCGCACGAGCGCCGCGGCCGTCACGAAGCCAGACAGCTCGTCGCAGGCGTAGAGCGTGTGCTCGAGCCGGCTCTCGCGCGGCACGCCGGAATAGTCCGCGTGCGACAGGATGGCGCGCGTGACCCAGTCCGGATAGCCGAGGTCCCGCAGCCACTCCACGCACCGGAAAGGATGCTCCTCGGCGGTCGGGTGCTTCTCGTAGTCGAGATCGTGCACGAGCGCGACGAAGCCCCACGCCTGTTCGTCCTCGCCCCACAGCCGCGCGTAGCCTCGCACGGCGGCCTCGACCCCGAGCAGGTGCCGGCGCAGGCTCTCGGCCGTTATGTGTTCGGTCACCAGCGCCCAGGCGCGATCTCTCGTGATCAGCGGCTCGGTCATGGACGAAGACTCTATACAAAAGACACGACAGCTACGAAGCTACGAGGGTTCGAGGGCTTGCCGCGCCGAAGCGCGGAGCGCGAAGGCGGGTTCCAAGCTAGTCGCCGGAACCGCGATGGTGGGAGAATGCCCCGGCGCCCGTCGCGGGCGTCAGATTCCGAGGAGCGATCATGAAACGCGCGTGGATGGTGCTGGGCGGTCTCGTGGCCGTCGTCTGTCTGTGGCCGATAGTGCGGGCCGAGGTGGCCGGGGCCGCGTCTTCCGGGGAGGCCGTTCAAGCGCAGGCACCGGCCGCGCAGACGCCGGCTCCGCCCGCGCAAGGCCAGGCTCGCGGCGGCCGCCGGGGCGGCCGCGGACCGCAGACACCGCCGCCTCCGATCCTGACGTGCATGTCACCCGCCGCGCCCACGGACAACAAGGTCCCGGCGGCGCTCGCGCAGTCGGGCTTCACCGCGCTCTTCAACGGCAAGGACCTGACGGGCTGGCAGGCGCTCATCGACATCGGCACGCTGCGATCGGGCGCCGGCCTGAACCCGGCCGATCTCCTCAAGCTGTCGCCGGCGGAACGCGCGGCGAAGCAGGCGGAATCCAACGCGAAGTACCTGCCGCACTGGACGGTCGTCGACGGCATTCTCCGCTACGACGGCAAGGGGCAGAACCTGCAGACGGCCAAGGAGTACGGCGACATCGAGATGTTCATCGACTGGTGCGTCGAGGATGGCTCGGACACCGGCTTCTACCTGCGCAACTCGCCGCAGGTGCAGATCTGGACGCGGCCGGAAGGATCGGGCGGGCTGTACAACAACAAGATCGGCCCGCGCAATCCGCTGCAGGTGGCCGACCGTCCGGTGGACCAGTGGAACACCTTCCACATCATCCAGCGCGGCGACCTCGTCACGATCTGGCTGAACGGCACGCTGATCGTGGACAACGTGAAGATGGAGTACTACTGGGACTACTCGAAGCCGCTGCCCGCGCGCGGCCACCTCGAGTTGCAACACCACTCGAGCCCGCTGTTCTGGAAGAACATCTACCTGAAGGAACTGAACTGAGGGCGGCCGCTGAAGGGCGGAATCACTTCGGGCACAGTTCAGGCTCAGCCACGGTCGCGCCTGCGACGCGTTGCTGGAGGCGCCGCCGCTGGCCCTCCCGGAGTACTTGGCAAGAACGGTGGAAAGGGGTGAGCCGCATTTTCACGAGTTGGAACCAGCTCGACGGCTGGCTGCGGCAGGTTGAAGGGCTGCGACGTGTGGCGTGAGGCCGCGATGGCGTTGCGGAGCGCGACCCGAGGTTGATATATTCGTTTGGTATATCTCATCCAGGAGAGCGTGATGGAGACGGCAAAGGTCTTTTGGTCGGGGCGATCGCAAGCGGTCAGATTGCCGCGCGCCTTCCGCGTCAATGGTCGGGAGGTCCGGATCCGCCGCCGTGGCCGGGCCATTGTGCTGGAACCAATACCCGACTCGTGGGAGTGGCTTGACGCCCTTGCGGGCGAACTCGATGACGACTTCGTGTCGGCCGTACGCGAGCAGCCCGGACCGACGGAGCGACCCGAGCTGCGCAAGGTGTTCCGC
>CAZFAT010000365.1:0-5371 GCA_964517075.1 uncultured Solibacteraceae bacterium | reverse complement strand
AAGACCACCCGAGCCAGTTCCTCGTCCGCTGCCGCAATGCGTCTGCGGTGGCCGCGCGCCTGTTCACCGAGGACCACATCACCGAGATCCGGCTGACCGACGACCGGATGGGCCTGCTGGTGATGACCCGGGACCGGGAGCAGTTCGCGCGTGCGCTCGGACGGATTGCGCTCGACGGCCACCCGATCGATGCGGTCATGCCGGCTGACGAGAATGTCGACGCCGTGTACGGCTATCTGATTGGAGGCCGGTAGCGTGGCACTCGATTCTTCTCAGGGCCCCCCGAACGCAAGGCCCGGGGGGCGGGCCCGGCAGGCGTGGACGATCGCCCAAGTCGAGCTCCGTCGTGTCTTCTTCGCCAGGCGCGGCCTGTGGGTCTACGGGCTGGCGCTCCTGCCTGCGGTGATCTTCTTCGGGCACGGTGTGGAGACGAAGCTCCGGAGCGAATCGCTGGGCCGGCACGGTCTGGCCGATCCGGCCCTGCTCGACAGCGTCCGGGACGGAGAGGCACTCGAGGCCGTCAAGAAGCGTCTCGGAGAACCGGCGGCGGAACGCTCGGGGACGCGAAGCCGGCGCGTCCGCCAGCGCACCGGGAATGCGGGGACGACGGCCCACGTGATCGAGCCGGCGGCCGACGCGCGCTTCGTCCGCCTGAACGTCACGGGGCCGTCGTACAGCGGAGGGTCGGTCGCCAGGATCTACGAGTTCGAGGTGTACGGGGCGGATGGCGCGACGAATCTCGCGCTCCGTCGCGAGGCCACGAGCAGCGCCCCCTGCCGGGAGGATCGGGGGCCGGAGAAGGCGGTGAACGGCAGCGTGGCGGGAGGAGAAGCCGACAGCTGGTGCTCTGAAAGGGGACCCCGCTTCCTGCAGGTGGATCTTGGCGCGATTCGCGCGGTGAAGCGGTTCGTCGTGAAACACGCCAGCGCGGGAGGAGAAAGCGACGAGTCCGACAGCCGTGAGTTCAACATCCAGGTGAGCCCCGACGGCAAGGTCTTCACCACGGTCGAGACGTCAACCGGCGCCGGATTCGTGGAGGAACGAACCGCCTACGCCCAGCTCGCCTACTTCGACGGGCGGCGGGACGCCCGTCTGGAGTTCGTTGACGGGCGGCTGGAGGGCCGGTCCATCCGCAACGTCCTGGACTTCGAAGAGGATCGGGCGATCTTCGCGGGCGTCTTCCAGTACTTCTACCTGCGCCTGGCCATCTTCTTCGGGTGCCTCGGCATGTTCATGTACTCGTTCCGCGGCGAAATGGCCAATCGCACACTGCACTACTGGTTCCTCGCGCCGGCGCGGCGCGAGGTGCTGCTCGCGGGGAAGTACGCGGCGGGGCTCATTGCCGCCATCGTGATGTTCGGCGGCGGCGCCCTGCTCGCCTTCGCGGCCATGGTCTGGCCGCACGACGCGGTGGAGGTGCAGGCCTACTGGGCCGCAGGCGGGATGGCCCACGCGTTCTGGTACGCGGCGGCGGCCGCGCTCGGCTGCGTCGGCTACGGGAGCGTCTTCCTCGCGGCCGGCCTGTACGTCCGCAACCCCATCGTCCCGGCGGCCGTGCTGCTCGTCTGGGAGGGCGTGCAGGGGATCCTGCCGCACGCGCTGCAGAAGCTCAGCATCCTCTACTACCTGCAGTCGCTCTGTCCCGTCCCCGCGCCGATGGACGCCGACGTGCCGACGCTGATCCAGTTGCTGGCGGCACCCGCTGCGCCCGCCTCGCGTCCCGGCGCGGTTCTCGGACTGCTGCTCCTGACCGCGCTCGTTCTCTGGATCGCGGGGCGCGCGGTCCGGCGCATGGAGATTTCGTACGGGGCGGAGGGGTAGGCCTGGAAGAAGTTGAAATTGGAAGTTAGAAGCCAGAAGTTAGAAGTGACTGGGGCGCTTGCCCGACCCCCGGCTGCCGAAACTCTGTCCGGACAGAGTCGCCGTCGCGCGCGGGGCCCGGCCGCCACCGACAGGCACCCGCGCGCCGAACTCTCGCTCGGCTTCGTAGGCGTTGTGTGCTCGACGCGCACTCACTCCCGCAGCGCCAGCATCGGATCGACGCGGCCTGCGCGGCGGGCCGGCAGGAACGTCGCCGCGAGCGCGGCCGCGGCCAGCACGACAGACGCTCCGAGGAATACGTGCGGAGAGGTCGGTGACACGCCAAACAGGAACGCGCGGGTGGCTTGTGACGCGACGAACGCCGTAGGCAGGCCCACGGCGAGACCCAGCCCCACGGTCCGGACGCCGTCGCCAAGAACTAGTGACCGCAGATTGCGCGGCCGCGCGCCGAGGGCAACCCGAATGCAGAGCTCGCGCCGGCGATCGGCGACGCGGCGGGCCGCCACGCCGTAGAGCCCGACGGAAGACAGGAGGAGTGCCGTCAACGCGAACGCCGTCGAGAGCGTCGCGCGAAAACGTTCGGCCGCAAGCACTCCGGCGAGCGACTCGTCCATGGTGGTCGTGCCGATCACCACGATCTGTCGGTCGACGTCGGCGAGCGCGTTCCGAATCGTCGGTAGCACCACCAACGGGTCGACCCCTGTTTGCACTACGAAGTCGTCCGCGCCGCCAATCGCGTAGAACGTCGGCAACGGGTCGTCGGCGAATGTGCTGTGTTTCAGGTCCCCGACGACGCCGACGATGTCGTAAGTGGTGCTGAATGACGACTGGCCGTACTCGAATCGTCGCCCGACTGCGCCATGCTCGAAGTACCGTCGTTCGAACTCGCGCGAGACGAGCGCAGCGTTGGGACCGTCGGCCGGATTGAGGTCACGGCCCGCGACGACCGGCACCCGCAGTGTCTTTGCGAAGCTCGCGCTGACGGATTGGGACGCCGCGCGGTCGTTCGCCTCCTGAGGGCGGCCCTCGATGCGGATCTGAGATCTGGAAGGGCGTCTTCTCGAGAACGGCGGTGTGTCGATCGCGGCAGCCCGCACGACGCCCGGCAGAGCAGACAGGCGCTCGACGACCGCCGCAGTCTGAGCCCGACGGGTCGCGGCATAGCGTTCCCTAAGGGGCGGTCCACTGTTCAAGCTGTTCCCAGAGACTCCGCCCGACCCGCGTGTTCCGCCGATCGAGCCCGGCGGAATGATCGAGCCCGTGAATCGCGTGCTGACCACCACGAGATTGGATGGGTCGAATCCGAGCGGCTGCGAGAGCAGACGAAACAGCGTCTCGCCCAGCAGGCCGGCGCCGACGACGAGAACTGCCGCCAGAGCGATCTCGATGGCGACCACAGCCCGCTGTGCTACGTGGCGGGCCGGCGCGGCCTCGCGGCCGCCGCCGGCCAGGAGTTGGGCCGCCTGCGTTCTGGCAAGCGACACCGCGGGCGCCAGGCCGAACGCGAGGAGCGTCAGGCCACCGGCGGCGAGTGCGAACAGTGCGACGCGCCAATCCACGCGCACCGTGTCCAGTCGAGGCAGCTCAGCCGGCGCCAGCGCGACCTGCGCCTGCGTCAGCCAAGTGGCGAGCAGGAGACCGACGGCCGCGCCCACCAGGGCGAGCATCGCGTGCTCGACCAGCAGCTGGCGGACGATCCCGCGGCGCGTAATGCCGAGCGACAGGCGGATGGCCGTCTCATGGCGCCGCATTCGGTTCTCGCCGACGAGCAGGCCGGCGACATTGGCGCACGCGACGAGCAGCAGCACGCCGGCGGCGCCGAACAGCAGCCAGAGCGGGCGCACCGACGAACCGAGCTGCTCCTCGTCGAGCGGTACGACGCGGCTGCCAATGGACACGCCGGGCTGCGACGCCTGCATCAGCACCGCCGCTTCGGCGGAGGCCGCGTCCACCGACACACCGGGCGCCAGCCGGGCGATGGCCTGGAAGAAACCCCCGAAGTAGTAACGAGACGGGGCGGCATTGTTGCCTATCGTTTTCAGGACGTCGGGCCTGGCTTCATCGAACGAAAAGCCCGGTTCGAGAACGCCGACGACCGTCCACGGCGGGGTGTGCGTATCGCTCGCCCACGCGAGCGACGACCGTGTGCCGACGACCTCGGGGCGGCCGCCGAAGTGCCGCTGCCAGGCTTCGTAGCTTAGAATCAGGCTGTACGACTCCCGCTCGTCGTCCGCTCGCGTGAAGTTTCGGCCGTGAAGTACGTTGACCCCGAGCATCGGCAGAAAGTCTGACGAGACGCTCATGACGAGAGCGAGTTCGGTCCGGCCCTCATCGATGGTCATCGAGAGCGACGGCGGCTCCCACAGCGCCACTTCTGAGAACGACGACCCTCGCCGAAGTGCCTCCCAGGCGGGATAGTGCAGAGGCGAGCGATTCCAGGTGGTCGCAAAGCGCGGGTCGGTTCGCCGCTCGGGGTAGACCATCTGAACGACGGCCAGCCGATCGGGATCTGGCCACGGCAGGGGCCGCAGGAGCACGGCATCGACCACGGAGAACATTGCCGTCGCGGCGCCGATGCCGAGGCCGAGCGTGAGCGTGGCGGCCAGCGGAAAGCCCGGCCGCCGTCGCCAACGGCGCAGGGCGTACCGGATGTCGGCGGTGGCTAGCAGGCGCCACTGCGCTCGCGGTTCGATGGACATCATGATGCCGGGCCTTGCCGCGAACGACCATGCGGCTGCGATCAGTTGACCGACGTACCAAGCCTGCGCGCCCGGCCAGGATCGTGCCGGGCGCACGCGCGCGCAGTACTCCTCCTCGAGATCGCCGAGGATGGCCTGCCGGTCGCCCTCGGGAACGCCGGCGCGAAGCAGCCAGTTCAGGGGGTGGCGCATGTCAGCGCAGGCCCGGGACGCCGGCGGCCATCCGTAGAAGCGCCGTGTGCGCCTCGCGGAGCGCCGCGCGGCCGCGGGCGGTGCTGGCGACGTATTTCTTGGCACGCCCGCCGCGCACCGGCACGGGTTCCCCGAAAGTCGATCGCACCAGGCCCTTCTGCTCGAGCCGTCGCAGCGTGCTGTAGATGGCGCCGAACGACACCTGCCGGCCCGCGCGCTCGAGGAGCGTCTGCCGAATCGTGACGCCGTAGGCGTCGTCGCCCAGCCGGGCCAGCGCCAGCAGCACGAGCTGCTCGAATTCACCGAGGTAATCGGGCATGGCGTCTATATAGTGCACATTGAACATTAAATCAAGCGGGATCCGCGAGAAGCGGCAGTGCGAAACTTGGCCGAAGAGCCCGTCTGCCGAAATCTGTCGGCGTGGCGGCAGCGCAACGCTCGCGTACGACAGCTGTCGAGCGCCCTGCTGCAACTACGCCGATGCTCCGCCTCGCGAACTCTGTCCGGACAGAGTCACCGTGGGTCGCGGTGCCCTGCCGCTCACGGGCGCCCGCGCGCCGAAGTCCCGCTCGGCCTCATAGGCGTTGTGGGCCCGGCACCGAAGCTCCAGGTTTTCGGCCGTCGTCGGCCCGCCGCGCGCGAAGGGCACTACGTGGTGG
>CAZFAT010000364.1:0-7668 GCA_964517075.1 uncultured Solibacteraceae bacterium | reverse complement strand
TCCAGGATGACCGACACGCTGATGGTCTGCGCTTCGTCGGAGAACGACACGATGTCCTGAGGTTTGCCGTTGTCCAGGACGGTGAAGTCTTCTTTCGAGAGCCCGGTCGCGTAGGTGCCGTCGGCGCCCGTGATCGTCGCGAACACCGGAACGAGGTCGACGGTCGACCGGAAGACAGCCTGCTGCGGGGATGCCGCCAGAGTCAGGCTCGCCAGGATGGTGAGCGTCGGCACGAGGGCGGACAGGCCCGGCTCGCGCTCAATGCGGACCTGCGGCGATGCGGGCATGGTCAGTTCATCGGCGCCACGGCGACGGATCTTGAGCGGGGAGCGAGCCGTGCGTCCGGCTACTTTCCGCCGACGACCCTCCACGCCGGATCGACCTGGGACGGAGTCAGCGACTCCGACCGGATCCGCGCGCTGCCGTTCATGAACCAGATCGTCAACTGGCCCGACGTCTGATGCTGCCAGACGAAGTCGGCGAGTCCGTCGCTGTCGAAGTCGGCGACGGCCGCCAGCCGCCAGGCCGGGTCGTTGTTGTCGGGCGTGATCGGCGCGACCTCGCCCACCGACGTCCCGTCCATGAGCCACGCCATCACGGCGCCCGTGACGATGTGCTGCCAGAGAATGTCGATGTGGCCGTCCTGGTTCAGGTCGGCCGTGCCGGCGATGCGCCATTCGGGATCGATCTGACCGGGCGTGACCGTCGCGACGGACTGGCGCACGGCGCCGTCCATCAGCCAGACCATCAGCTGGCCGCTGGGCAGTTCCTGCCAGAGCAGGTCCGCTTTGCCGTCGCGGTTGAAGTCGCCGGTGGCCGCCAGGCGCCAGGCCGGATCGATCGACCCGGGTTCGAGCGGCACGCCGGTGACGAGCTGCCGGCCCTGCATCAGCCAGAGGTAGAGCGTGCCCGTCGGCGAGTGCTGCCAGACGAGGTCCGCCTGGCCGTCGCCGTTGAAGTCGTCGGCGTCGGCGATCTGCCAGGTGGGGTCGACGCGTAGCGGCGACAGGAAATCGCCGCCCGCGCGCGTCGCGCCATTCATGAACCAGACGTGCAGGAAACCGCTGTCGTGCTGCCACAACAGATCGGGCCGCCCGTCATCGTCGAAGTCGCTGTCACTGCGCGCGATGTCCGGCGGGGGCGGCGGGGCGGGCGGCGCCGGCGGCGGAGGGGGGATGCCCGCGAAGCCAATCCGGTAGATCGACCCTCCATACGTCACCACGTAGATCTCGCCGCTCGCATCGACGCCGAAGCTCGACGGGTTCGTGGCGGCGGGTCCGAGGTCACTCGTGTGTTCGATCAGCAAACCCGCCGTCGCCTCGCCGTTGCCCTGCACGTTCAGCTCGAGCGACCAGATGCGGCTCGTGACGAAGTCGGCAAAGAAGTAACGCCCGCGAAAGGAGGGGCCGAGCGCGGTGCCACGGTACACGAACCCGCCCGTGATGGACCGGCCCACGGCGTGTGAGTACTCGTGAACCGGATCGACCAGCGGCGGCGAGAACGCCGGGCCCGTGACGTGGTCGTGAGCACCTTCCCGAATCCGCCAGCCGTAGTTCCGGCCGCCACGGCCCGGCGGCTCGTAGCTCACTTCCTCCCAGGTGCTCTGCCCAACGTCGCCGATCAGCATCGCGCCCGTGCCACCGCGCGACGGGCTGTCGAAGCTCCACCGCCACGGATTTCTCAGGCCGAGCGACCAGATCTCGCCAAGCACGCCGGCCTGTCCGACGAACGGATTGCCGGGAGGGACGTCGTACCCCTGGGGATCCGCGGCGGACACCGCCACGTCGATGCGCAGCATCTTGCCGAGCAGCGATCCCGGGTTCTGGGCGTGGTTCAGCGGGTCGCTGCCGCTGCCACCGTCGCCCATGCCGATGTAGAGGTAGCCGTCGGGGCCGAAGGCGAGGTTGCCGCCGTTGTGATTCGTGAACGGCTGGGTGATGAAGGGCAGGCCATTCGGCCAGACCAGATCGACGCGGCTGCCTGGATCGGCCTGCAGCGAGCCCTGGGCCGATCGCGTGAACCGCGCGACCACGGTATGGCCGTCCGGGCGTCGCGTGAAGTTCACGTAGACGCGCCCCGTCGCGCCGTAGTCGGGGGCGAACGCAAATCCCAGCAGGCCCATTTCGCCGCAGCACTGCACCACCGGGGTGAGGTCGAGGTAATCCTGGGGCTGAACGACACCGTTCCTGAGCACGCGGACGCGGCCGGCCTGCTCGACCACGACCTGGACGGAGGGGTCGGACGGATCCTGCACGAACGCAATGGGGGCGTTGAACCCGCTCGCGACGAGATGGGCCTGTAGTTGCGCCGCGGCAGGCGCGGCCCACAGGAGCAGCGCCGCCACGACTATGGCAAGTGGACGTGGAGCGTGACGCACGTCAGTCCTTCAGGGCTGGCCGCCACCAACGAAGGCCACGATTTCCACTTCGGCGCCCTCGGTGATCAGCCGGTCGGCGTAATGCAAACGCTTGACCACCAGGCCGTTCAACTCGACAGCCACGACGCGCGGGTCGATCTCGAGCCGGTCGAGTAGGGCCTGGACTGTTAATGGGCCAGGCAGTTCCGTCCTGTCGCCGTTGAGGGTAATCAGCATGGCTTGGCCTGCCTGGTTGGGCGTTCGGGCTGCTGGCCCGGCGGGGGAGGGGCCAGGGTCCCCTTCGCCGGCCGAGTGAGGGCCAGGTCGAGGGCTCGGACCACGCCGGCCGTCATATGGCCGAGCGTGTGGGTGTGCTCCCAGTACAAGTGCGCGGCGCGACCGAGCCCCTCGCGCAGCGCGTCGTCCACGGCCAGCCGATAGCACGCGAGCCGCAGCGAGTGCGCCTCATCAAGGATGTCGACGGCGACGCCGACGGCAGGTCGGCCATCCGGCGGCGGCCGCCACGATCGCGGATCGAGCGTCGGGACATCGGCCACGGCCGGCGTGTCGATGACAATCGCGGACCGGCCCGCGGCCATGGCGGCGAGCCAGTGGTCGCTCGGTCCGGCGACGGGGGGCCAGTGCAGATCGATGAGTACGTCCACCGCATCCATGAGATGTCTCCGCTCGTCCTCCGTCACAGGGCCGAGGCGCGTGATCGCGGCATCGACCTCGGGTGATTGCTCGGCGAGATCACGTTCGATCCCCGCGATGAGCAATCGTACGTGAGGGACACGACCGAGCGTGCTGGCAAACGCTCGCAGGACCTGTGGCAGACGTCTGCCGGCTACGTTGCTGCTGTCGCCAACGACACCAAAAACAACGGCCCCGGCCGGGATCCGCAGGGCCGAGCGTCGCGCCACGCGAGTATCGGCGTCCGTCGGGGCCGGCGCCTCGATGCCGGGCGTGATGGTCGCGATCGACGCCTCGGGCCAACGCGCCTGCACGTCCCGGGCGGCCCCGGCCGACGGCACCGCGACGAGGCGCGAGGCCTCGACGACGGACCGCATCATCGGCCAGAAGGACTCGTAGGTGCCCTCGAAGCCGGCGATCGCCAGTTCGGCTGCGTCCGGGTGGACGTCGGGATGGCTCCACGCGAACTCCGCGCGAAACTCGGCCGCCCGCGCGGGCGCGCCCGCGGCCCGCATCGCATAGAAATTGGTGTCGTGCAGCACCGCCAGTCCCGGCTGTTCGAGCAGGGCGGGCCACAGGAACCTGCCGGCCGCGCTAATGGTGACGGAGTAGACGGTCAGGTCGTGTCCGGGGGCACGGGTCTGAACGTCGGCGGCGGTCACGATCCGGACGCCGGGTGCGTTCGCGACCGCCCGGTCCGCATCAGAGATCGCCGCGTCGGCGACCACGAGTTCGATCGTGTCGCCGCGTGCGGCGAGCGCCCGCACGATATCGCGCGACCGCCGTGCGGCCGGATGTCGATCCGGCGGCCATGGCGTGAACCAAGTGAGGCGCATCGTGATCGCAGTCTAGTCTGAGGCTTCACGCGTCACTTGATTGTCGGCGGCCGGTCCGTTAGCATCTCAGCTTGTACGGCGGGCGAACAAGCTCGCTATCGGCCCTCGTGCCCGCCGGCACCTCCGGTCGCCGGCCGGCCGCTCCCCGGGAGACTACGGCTCGTGGAAGGCTTTCTGCCCGTTCTGGTCATGATCGGCCTCGGGTTCGGCTTTGCCGCCGGCAACGTTCTCCTATCGCAATTTCTCGGGCCGCGGAAGCCCACGCCGGAAAAGTCGGCGCCCTACGAGTGCGGCATGCCGCCGGTGGGCGACGCCCGCGAGCGGCAGTCGGTCAAGTTCTATCTGGTCGCGATGATCTTCCTGCTCTTCGATATCGAAGTGGCCTTCCTGTATCCCTGGGCCATCGCGTTTCGCGACCTGGGTGTGGTCGGCTACTGGCAGATTGTCGCGTTCTTCGCGCTGCTGACGACGGGGTATCTCTACGTGTGGCGGAAAGGCGTCTTCGACTGGAGCACCACGCGTCCCCGCTAGAGCACGACCCGACCGCGCGCCAGAGGTTCCAGGACGTTTCATGGCTGAGATCGAAATCCCCGTTCTGACAACCACCGTCGAGAAGATGGTGCAGTGGGCGCGCCGATCCGCGATCTGGCCGGTGACGTTCGGGCTGGCGTGCTGTGCCATTGAAATGATGGCGATGAGCTGCGGGCGCTACGACATCGCGCGCTTCGGCGCCGAGGTCTTCCGCGGATCGCCCCGGCAGTCGGACCTCATGATTGTGGCCGGCCGGCTCTCGCGCAAGATGGCGCCCGTGCTCCGTCGCATCTACGACCAGATGCCGGAGCCCAAGTGGGTCATCTCGATGGGCGCCTGCGCGAGCTGCGGCGGCGTGTTCGACAACTACTCGATCGTGCAGGGGTGCGACCAGGTCGTGCCGATCGACGTGTTCGTCCCGGGCTGCCCGCCGCGGCCCGAGGCGCTCATCTACGGCATCGTCCAGCTCCAGCGCAAGATCGACCAGCAGCGGATGAGTGCCTGAGCCCGGTGGTCACGAACGATTCCACCGTTGCCGTCCTCCGCGAGGCGCTCCCGGGCGCTTCGGTCACCGAGGCGCCCGCCGTCGACATGCCCGCGCTCCTCGTCGATCGCGCGGACCTGATGACGGTGTGCCGCACGCTGCGCGATCATCCCGCGCTGCAGTTCGCGCTCCTCGTGGACGTGACGGCGGCCGATTATCTGCCGGCCGAGCCGCGTTTCGAGGTCGTCTATCACCTCGCCTGCGTGGGAGACGCGTATGTCACCGGCCCCTCGGCCGCGCCGGCGCGCCGTCTCCGCCTGAAGGTGCGGGTCTCCGGTGAGGACGCCGAGCTGCCGAGCATCGTGCCGATTTATCCCGGCGCCAACTGGCTCGAGCGTGAGGTGTTCGATTTGTTCGGCCTGTCGTTCGAGGGCCATCCCGACCTGCGCCGCATTCTGATGCCGGACGACTGGGAGGGCCACCCGCTCCGCAAGGACGCGGCGGTGCAGATCCGCAAGGACACGGCGTCCTGGTCGCCCCTCCAGCTGACGGCCGAGGAGTTCGCGCGAAATATCCGCACCCAGCGTGAGGAGTCGACCCGGCAGGCGGAACACCACGGTCCGACGGAGCCCTCCCGTGGCTGAGCTGCGCTCCGAGACGATGACGGTGAACATGGGGCCGCAGCACCCCAGCACGCACGGCGTGCTCCGCCTGGTGCTGGAGCTCGACGGCGAGCAGATCGTCTCGCTCGATCCGACGATTGGCTATCTGCACACCGGCATCGAGAAGACCGCGGAGCAGAAGAAGTGGCAGCAGGTCGTGCCGCTCGTCGAGCGGATGGATTACCTCGGGCCGCAATCGAACAGCCTGGCGTTCTGCCTCTCGGTCGAGCGGCTGCTCGGTCTCGAGAGCGAGATGCCGGAGCGGGTGACCTGGATTCGCGTGCTGATTGCCGAGTTGCAGCGCTTGAGCAGCCACTTGGTCTGGCTCGGCACGCACGGCATGGAGATTGGCGCGATCTCCGTGATGATGTACTGCTTCCGCGAGCGCGAGCAGCTCCTGAACATCAACGAGATGATCGCGGGCTTCCGCATGTTTCCCAGTTACCTGCGGATTGGTGGGCTGCGTGAGGATCTCCCGCGCGGGTTCCATCAGGCCGTGACCGAGTTCCTCGACGCCTTCCCCGGCAAGCTCAACGAGTACGAGAAGCTGCTGACGAAGAACGACGTGTGGCTGCGCCGCACCCGCGGCGTGGGGTACCTGTCGAAGGCGGACACGATGGCCATGGGGCTGGTGGGCCCGATAGCTCGTGCCGTGGGCATTCCGTACGACGTGCGGAAGACGTTCCCGTACCTCCGCTACGAGACCTTCGACTTCACGGTCCCCACGGCCACCGAGGGCGACGTGTACGCGCGCTACCGCGTGAAGATCGAGGAGATGCGGCAGAGCGTGAAGATCTGCCACCAGGCGCTGGCGCGCATCTCGCCGACGGGCGTCTACGACTGCGGCGACTACCGGTTCGTTCCCCCGCCGAAGGACCGCGTCTACACCGAGATGGAAGCGCTGATTCAGCACTTCCTCCTGTACTCGCAGGGGTTCAACGTGCCGAAGGGGGAGTGCTACGTGCCGGTCGAAGGCCCGCGCGGCGAGCACGGCTTCTACATCGTGTCCGACGGCACCAACCGGCCGGCGCGCATCAAGGCGCGCGCGCCCTCGTTCATGGCGTGCCAGGCGCTGGCCAAGATGGTCGTCGGCGGTCTGGTCGCCGACTTGATCGCGGTGATCGGCTCCGCCGACGTCGTGATGGGAGACGTCGATCGATGACACGCGCGGGTGAGGGGGTCCGGGGGGCGACGTGTCGCGGTCGTGCGAACGAGCGGGAGCGAGCGAGCCACGCGCGCGGAGCGGGGCGATGGGGCCCCCGCGAGCGCGCGTGTGAGGGGGTCCGGGGGACGAAGTCCCCCGGAGAATCATGACTTTCCACCCCGAGATGGATTACGGCCGCGGGCACCACAAGTCCGCACGTGCGCTGCCCGAAGAGGGGCCGGCCTTCGTGTACACAGCCGAGCATCGGGCGCAGCTCGAGGAGATCTGCAGCCGGTATCCGGCCGACCAGCGCAAGTCGGCGATTCTGGCGGCGCTCTATCTCGTGCAGGCCCAGCAGGGCTACATCACCCGCAACGCGATGCGGCATGTCGCCGAGGCCATCGGCTGTACGCCGGCCGAGGTCGAGGATGTCGTGTCGTTCTACACGATGTTCTATACCCGTCCGGTCGGCCGGCACGTGATTCAGGTGTGTCGGACGCTCTCGTGCGCGCTGATGGGCGCCGAGCGGGTCACCGAGGCGCTGTCGGATGTCCTCGGTCTCCGGCCCGGCGAAACCGACGCCTCGCGCGAATTCACGCTCCTCGAGGTGGAGTGCCTGGGCGCCTGCGATCGCGCGCCGGTGGTGGGCGTCAACGATCACTGGCACGAATGCCAGCGCGCGGAGGACGTGCGCGCCCTCGTCGACGGCCTCCGGACCCGCGGGGCCGAGGCGTTGACGGGATGCCATTTGCGCGTCGCTGGACAAGAGCCATGACGGCGGCTTCTCCCTTCTAACGTGGCTGAACTCGTCAGCGAAGTATCGGCATGACACCACTTCTCACTCCCCACATCCGCGAGCCCAACGCCGAGACGCTCGACTTCCATACGAAGCACGGCGGCTACGAGGCGCTGAAGAAGGCGCTTGCGATGACGCCCGAGGCGATCATCGAGGCCGTCAAGGC
>CAZFAT010000363.1:0-6247 GCA_964517075.1 uncultured Solibacteraceae bacterium | reverse complement strand
AGGTCGTGGACGACCACCATCACCTGCGGGTTGCCGGCGTATCTGGTCGTGAGCCGCTCGAGCATCGGAGGCGAGAAGTCCAGAGCCACGCCCGAGGCCTGCGGCCGCGCGCCGAGCACCAGGTCCAGCAGGCGCCCATCGCCGGATCCCAGATCCAGCACGCGCCGCACCCCCGCCGGAATCTCGTCGAGGAGTGCCGCCTCACCGGCGGCGCGCTGCGGAACATGGTCGGCGCGCGTCAGGTAGGCCGCGGCATGTTCGGGCGTCTGCCACTCACTCATGAGAGCACCTTATCATCGGCAAATTGACAGCGCCCGCGCGGAACGCCACAATCGCGCGCGACACACCGGCCCACCCGGGCCGAGGAGGACTGGTGCGACCAATCAGCAAAGTGGCGCCCGAGTGGTGGGACTACACGACGCTCGACCGCGCGATTCTCGATGAGGCGGCGCGGCTGTCGGCCGAGGATCTGCTCGGCCTGTCGCGGCCGGGGTTCACGGTCGTCTTCCACGACACGATCGAAGACTTCTACCTGGCCGAGGCGCTCGAGTACATCGACGCGTGGAAGCAGGCGACACCGAGCCGGCCCGCCGGCATCTGTGGCCCGATCGGTCCGACCGAGCAGCTCCCGCTCGTGGCGCGCCTGGTGAACGCCCTCGATCTGAATCTGAAGCACGCGCACTTCTGGGGCATGGATGAATGGGTGCTCGACGGGCGCGAAGCGCCGGAGGACTTCGGCCTCAGCTTCGCCAAGGCCGATCGCGAGTTGATGATCAACCGGATTCGTCCCAAACTGCGGATGCCCGAGGCAAACATCCACTTTCCGAAAGCCGATGCCCGAGACTACATCGAATCGTGGAAACACGCACGGTGCGTGACGATGCAGGGCGGACAGGGCGAGGTGAAGCACTGGGCGTTCAACGACCCGCCACGGCGCAAGGCGCCCTACGACCTGGCGCCGCCCCCGCCGGCCGAGTACCGCAAGCTGACCACACGCGTCGTGGACCTGCACCCGATGACCATCATCCAGAACGCCAGGACATCGGGCGGAGGCGTCGTGACCAATGTGCCGCTCCAGGCGATCTCCGTCGGGCCGGTCGAGACGTGGCAGGCCGAGAGAGTCTCCATCTGGCAGGCGGGGCAGCACGACAACCCGTTCGGGCAGCGGCTGACCGCGCTGATGATCGCCAAGAACGTGCCGGACGCCGCCGTGCCCATGTCGCTCCTCGCGGATCATCCCAACGTCGAGTTCCACTACTTGCGGAGCGGCATCGGGACGTGCGAGGCGGAGATGCATTAGGGCAAGTTGTGAGTTCCCGGACGGCCTCGACGCCCGCAACCGCGCCGGCTCACTCTCACTCTCAGTTGTTGCCGCCGCCCCCGCCGCCGCCTCTGCGGCCACCGAAGCGGGGATTGACGATGTTGTTGAAGATCGAGCCGAAGCGGTAGCTGAGCCCGAATTGGAACTGGAGTTCGTAGCCGCTCCGGAGTTCGCGCAGCCTGAGTAGCACCTCTTCGGGCGTCGTGTCGCGGAGGGCCAGGGAGATCTGATCGCGGATGCGGGAGGCGCCGCCCTCGAACTCGACCTCGAGGCCGCGCGTGATCCGAATCGAAATCTCGCCGTCCACTTGAATCCGGTAAAACGCCGTGTCGTGAAGGTACTGGGAGAATTCAGCGCCGAGCTGGATGGATCCCCAGGGCTGACGCTGATCGAGCGTGGCCGACAGTTCGTGCCGGCCGACCGTCTCCTGCAGCTTGTCGAACAGCGTGATCTCGTTGTATTCCGCGCGCTCGACGCCGATCTCGTACTGGACGCGGAACTGCCGCGTCGCGTACTCCGAGTACGGAAAAAAGCTGTATTCGATGGCCGGCGCCGACTGCATCGACACCTTGGTGTTGCCGAAGGTGGACGTCTCGGCACGGCCGTCAATGCCGAACGACCAGTGGGGCCCGAGGCTGCGGGCGAGAAAGAAATCGAAACTCCGCTCGCGCTGATCCACCTCGAACGGATCCTCCTCGTCGAGGTCAAACTGTTCGTACTCCTGCTCGGCCTCGATGCCAAAGGCGATTTTCCACTGCTCGGTGACCCGGTCGGCCGTGAAGTCGATGCCCCATTGCCGCTGGCGCGTGGACTCCTCGGCCTGGAGCGAGGCTCGGCCGCCGATCTCGAACACCCAGAAGTTCCAGGGATCGTTCACCGGCGCCGCGTTGCGACTGGCCGGCTCGGTTTCGACGCGCAGATCGATCCCCGTCGGGATCCCGTCGTGGGCGGCGTAATCGAGCAGGCCGATCAGAACCGTCCGCAGCACCACTTCCCGTCGGGTGTTCTCGGTGTCGCCCGACAGGGTGATCGCCCGGAGATCGTGGTCGTGCCCCTCGAACCGCCCCCGGCCCACGAACCGCAGCACGACTTCGCGTCCGCCTCCGCCGGTTTCCCGGCTGCTCGCCAGCAGGTGCACGGCCGCTTCTTGCGGCTCGCGCACGAAATCGACCCAGGTAATCTGGTCGCGGAGGTACTCCGGGAAGCATTCGAAACAATCGAGATACACACGCACGCGCTCGGATTGGGCTCCGGGCGCGGCCTGGGGTGTGGCAGGCGTCCCCTGAGGAACGGCCGGCGCCGGCGGCGGGGTTTGCGCGGAGAGCGGGAGCACACTCAGCCCGAGCATCAGGCTCGTGAGACAGATCAGACGGACAGACATCACGTCGTTGTACGCGAGCCCACGTGAAGCTCCCGTGAAGGACCGACGGGAGCGGCTACCGCAGGGTCACGCCGACGGTCGCCCACCGGCCCGGCACGTCGACGCCCGCGACCTCCCGATAGTGCTGATTGAAGAGGTTGCGCACGTCCACGAAGAGATCGCTGCGGCCGACTCGCCGGCTCACGCGGAGGCTGCCGAGCACGTAGGTCTGGCCGTCGAGCCGGTCGCGGTGGTCGAGCGTCAGGGCCCCACGCAGGCCGGCGACGAGCGGCGTGGCGAGGGACACGCCGCTCTGGTGGCGGGCGTACTCCAGCACGTACTTGGAGAGGAGCGCCAGCGAGGGCGCGTCCACCATCAGTCCCGCGTAGTAGGCGCGGACCCAGGTCCCGCCCCACGTGCGCGCCACGCTGACTTCGACACCTGACGCGGTCACGTCACGCACGTTCGTGGAGCGCCACAGATCGGCCGCCGTCGGGCGCACCCAGTCGATCACGTCCCGGTCCCACCGGCGAAACACGGACGTGGAGAGCGTCCAGTGCGCCGGCGTCCAGTCGAGGCCGGCGTCCGCCGACCAGCCGCGCTCGGCCCGTAAATCGGGGCTGCCAAGATTGGCCGGATCCGAGTAGTAGAGTTCCGTGAACGACGGGATGCGGAAGGCGTGTCCGACGGACGCGCGGAGGCGCAGCGCGGACGTCAGCCACGAGGCGGCCGACACGGACGGACTGGCCGTCGATCCGAAGACCGAGTAGCGGTCCACGCGGAGGCCGGCGGTGACCGTTGCGCGCGTGGTGAGCGGCCACAGCGCTTCGGCGAATGCGCTGGCCTTGTTGAACTGGTGCCGGCCGAGATTCGAGGACCGGATCCAGTCGCCGCCGACGGTTGCGCCCAGCGTCAGGCGACGGCCCGTCGGCGCATCGCGCGTGAGCGTGACGGTGCCTTCCGCGGCGTTGGTGGAATGGCGATTCTCGGCAAACCCCGGCCGGTTGATGTCCCAGCGGAAGTGGTCGTGGTGAAGGCGGTAGAGCCCGCGGGCCGACCAGGTCCAGGCGCCGGCCGTGCGGTGGCGGCTCACGGCCAGCAACGTCTGATCGGTCCACTCCTTCGACGGCGAGGCGCCATAGAACCCGTTGGCGCCAAACGCGCGACGCTGGTGACGCACGTCCACCATCCAGCCGGCGGCCGGCGCACCGCGCAGCGAGCCGCCGCCAAGCGCGAACTCGCGATCCGTGCTCGTGGCGTTCTGGCCGTTCGCGGTGGGGAAGTCGAAGTTGCCGGCGCGCGTCACCCACGCCGTCGCGGCCCAGTGCGCCGGCAGAATGCCGCCCGAGAAGCCGGCATGCCCCGAGACGTATCCAGACTGTCCGGTCGAAACGCCACCCACGGCGTACGGCCCCTGGCGGCTGATCACGTTAATCGTCCCGCCGAGCGCGTCGGCGCCGTGGACGGCCGAGCCGGCGCCACTCACGACCTCGATCCGATCGACCGTGGCCACGGCGGCGGGAATTTCTCCGTTGTGATGGCCGCTGCCGCTGTTGTTGAGCCGGGCCCCATCGGCGAGCACGAGGCTCTGGCCGAACGTCGCACCGCGAATCGAGAAGTCCGTCTGGACCTCGAAGCTGCCGCGGGCCCTGGCATCTACGCCAGGCACGAGTCGGAGGGCGTCGGTCACGGTCGTTGCACCGATGAGCTCCAGCGTCTCGCGCGTCAGCACCGTCACCGTCTTCGACAGGAGCTCCGCTTCGATGGGGGTGACGGTGGACGTCACGACCACCGAGGCCGACACGGCGGGCGCGGTCTGCGCGACGGCCGGGCCCGCCCAGGTCATCGCCGCGACCGCGATCACCCAGAATCGAACGATCGGTCCCCGCGGCAGTCGCGTCAGTCCGTTTCTCCTCATTCGCATCTCCTGTCCACCTCAGCGGCGCGGCCGCAGGTGATTATTCCTGAATTTGTTCGCTCCGGCCAGGCGCGCCAAACACATCAACCCGCTGGAAACGCGGGCGGCATGCTACGGTGAGATCGGTGGCATCCGGGCCGACATCCGTCCTGACGATCAATGCCGGCTCGTCGAGCATCAAGTTTGCCGTCTACGCCGCCAGTCCGATGCGGCCCTTGCTCGCGGGCCAGGTGGACCGGCTCGGTGCAGCCGCATCGACGCTCTCGTGGCGCGCGGCACCGGGACGCCCCGAGGATCGGCTCGACGTGCCCGCCACCGGATCCCCCACGAGCTTCCTGCTCGACTGGCTCGAGGCACGGCCGGAGTGGCGCACCGTCGGCGCCGTCGGACACCGCGTCGTGCACGGCCTGACGCGCACCGAGCCGGTGCGGATCGGGCCCGCCATCGTTGCGGAACTCCACCGTGCGACGTCCTATGCGCCCGAACACCTGCCGCAGGAGATTGAGCTCATCAGCGCCCTGCTGGAACGTGATCCGCATTTGCCGCAGGTCGCCTGCTTCGACACGGCGTTTCACCGCGACATGCCGGCCGTGGCCCGCCTGCTGCCCCTACCCAGGCGCTATCTGGCCAGCGGCGTTCAGCGCTACGGATTCCATGGGTTGTCCTATGCGTACCTCGTCGAGGAACTGGCGCGCGTGGCCGGCGACGACGCGGCGCGGGGCCGGGTCATCCTGGCGCATCTTGGCCATGGGGCCAGTCTCGCCGCCGTCCGGCAGGGCAAGAGCGTCGACACCAGCATGGGCTTCACGCCGGCCGCCGGCCTGGTGATGAGCACACGGACCGGCGACCTCGACCCGGGCCTCGTTGCGTATCTCGCGGAGACGGAGCAGATGCCCGCCCGCCGCTTTCACCAGATGGTCAACCACGAATCGGGACTGCTCGGCCTATCGGAGACGAGCGGCGACATGCGCGACTTGCTGGCCCGCGAAGCACAGGATCCGCGCGCGGCGGAGGCGGTGGCCTTGTTCTGCTACCAGGCGCGGAAGTGGGTCGGCGCCTTCGCCGCCGCGCTGGGCGGGCTGGACACGCTCATCTTCTCCGCCGGCGTGGGCGCCGGCAGTGCGCCCATCCGCGCGCGCATCTGCGACGACTTGCGGTTTCTCGGCGTCGAGATCGACGCGGACCGCAACGGCCGCCACGCCGATGTCATCTCCACGGACCACAGCCGCGTGATCGTGCGCGTGATGCGTACGGACGAAGAGCTGATGATCGCGCGTCTCGTCTGCCGCACGCTCGGCTTCGAGGGCGCCACAAAGGATGGTCTCCGATGAACGCGCCTGCCTCGCCCCTGCCACCCGACCTCGTCGCGAAGATCGACGCCTATTGGCGCGCGGCCAACTACCTGTCGGTCGGTCAGATCTATCTGTACGACAATCCGCTGCTGCGGCGGCCGCTCACCCGCGCTGACATCAAGCCGCGGCTCCTCGGGCATTGGGGCACGACGCCAGGGCTGAACTTCCTGTACGTCCACCTGAACCGCGCGATCCGCGACCATGACCTGAACGCCATCTTCATCACCGGCCCGGGGCACGGGGGCCCAGGCCTCGTTGCGAACGCGTATCTCGAGCAGACCTACAGCGAGGTCTAT
>CAZFAT010000362.1:0-17297 GCA_964517075.1 uncultured Solibacteraceae bacterium | reverse complement strand
AGCCGTTCGACGCGCGCGAGGCGCACGAGCGCGCCCGCGCGAATCGCGCGATTGTCCGATGCCGCGAGGCGGCGGTAGAGCACGCGCGCGGCGGCATGGCGGCCGGCGAGTTCAGCGGTCTCCCCCTCGCGCCAGATTTCGGGATCCGGCTCGTCGGGGGGCCGTCCACGAGGCACGAACGGCAGCGGCGCGCCGCGGCGGTCGATCAGGCCGTCGCGCCCGAGCACGACCCGCACGGCATCCGCGCCCTCCGGTATCGCGAGCGCGTCGAGATCCAGCGTGTCCAGGTCCCGGCGCAGATCGGCCGCCACCGTGGCCACGACGCCCTCGAGGCGATCCCCAAGCTGCTGGTAGGCCAGCTGCCGGTCCTGCTCGAGCAGGTGCACGCTCAGCCACACGAGTCCCGCGGTCGGCACCGCCGTCGCCGCGACGAAGAGTGCGGCGAGTCGCCGGGGGCGCTGCGAAGTCTGCGAGCCCACGTCTGGCCGCGCGTACGGTAGCAGCAAAGTGTCACGGTTTGACCATGAGGGCGGGCCGCTTGCCAACTGGTGCAGCCCAGCTCGCGACAGACTTCAGCGTGGGGCAGTGCCCGGCAGTTCTTCAATCGCCGCCTGCAGTCGTTGCCGGCGCGCCATCAGGGCGGAGTCCGGGGCCGGGGTGAGCGCGGCCAGCTCCGAGCCGACCCGTCGTGTGTCGACGTCGAGGCCGTCCTGCCGGCACCGACGAAGCAGTTCCAGGCAGTCTTCCAGATCGCGCCCCGAGAGGCGCCGGAGCTTGAGCAGCAGGAACAGGGTCGGCGTCGGTCGATAGACGCGGCCGGCCGCCCCTGTCCGGAACACGACGATCTGATCCGTCCAGTCCGGAATCTGGTAGACGAAATAATCGGCCGCCGAGTTGAGCGCCTCCACCGGCAGACCGAGATCCGACGCGAGCCGCAGGAGCGACAGGCGGTCGGCGCCCGTCCCGGCCAGGCCCACGAGGTCCACGTCCTCGGTGACCCGACGAGCATCGAGCCACAGCGCGACCAGCGCGCCGCCCACGAGCAGCCAGTCCCCCGAGAGCCGGTCCACGACGCGCTGGACGACGGCGTCCAGCCGGACCGCGTCGAGGTCGGTCGTCATGGGCTAGGATCCTACTCGCATGCCGACGCCCTGGGACGTGCTCTGCGAGGCTGGCGTGCCGGATCGCGCCCTCCGGCGGCCGCCCACGGCGCCCCTCGACGTGGCCTCGGTGACCGGCGCGCTCCGCGCGGTGTCGTCCACCGCACTTGCGCCACACGAACGGGAGTGTCTGGCCGCCTGGCTCGCGGCCTTCCGGCGCCACTGGCCGGATCGGTTTGCAGAGCTGCTCGGGCCGACTGGCGAGTCGCTGCTCGCGGGCTGCACGGGCGACCATCTCGACCCTAACCGCTACCTCAAGCTCCGACGCATCGCCACGGAGAACCTGTCGCAGATCGTCTGAGCGCGCCGGCGGGCGTCTGGCTAGCCGCGAAGCCGTTCAATGCCTGGCACGGCGTCGAAGCCGGTGTCGAAGCTCAGGATCCGGCGGATGCCGTGCTGTTCCATCGCGGCGACATGAATGGCATCGCGGGCTGAGAGGTGGTGGCGGCCCAGAACGACGCCCTTCGCCCGCTCCACCGTGGCGCGGTCGATCGGCAGGACGTCGTCAACCACCGCCAGAAGGACATCGAAGGCCGGCTGGATGGCGTCGCGGCGATCGATGGCGACGTACCGATGGAGGATCTCCTGCAGGACCTCGGCATCCGTGACGAGGCGCTCGCGGGCAGCCACCAGCGCTTCCAGGGCCCGCTGACTGTCGATCTTGTGAGGATGGGGCGCGCCGATCAGGTACATCGGCACGTTGGAATCGACGAGGATCACGGGCGCGGCCGGCCGAGGTAGCCCTGTTCGATCTCGCCCAGCATCGTGTCGATGTCGCCGGCCGGAAACGCATGACGCGCCGCCGCGCGGATGCGTGCGACGCGATCGGCGGCGTCGCCGGCCGGCTCGAGGCGCCCGGCGGCGCGGAGCGCATGGCGGACCCACTCGGCGACGGTCATCCGCCTGGCGCGCGCGATCCGGCGGAACTCGCGGAACTCCCGCTCGTCGAGCAGCACCTGCAGGCGCTTAGCCATGCCATGAGCCTAAATGACTCATCATGATGAGTCAACTGAGGACGGTGGGCCCATCGTCGTCAATGACCAGGTAGCTGGAAGGAGCCTCTCGCGCGTCCCCCCCCCGGCCGGCAGGAAGTGCTCGTGCGCCCAGAGCTCGAGCGTCCTGGTGCCGGCCGTGTAGGCGATGCGGCGTCACGAGCGAGCTCCTCGTCGGGGGGCCGGCGGCCATGGTGACGCCCGCCCCCAGAGTCGACCGCCGCGTCGGCCGCCCGATCGCGACGCCGCTCGGCCTCATCGTCTCCGGCGGCCACGGCCCAGGCGAGCCAGCCGAGCAATGCCCGCGGCAACGCGGCGGCCACGATGAACCAGGCCGTCAGCCAGTGCGACGTGGACGGGGACAGGACTGGCGCCATCGAGCCCGCGGCAATTGTGCCGCCGCGTCATCAGGCCGCTGGCGAGGATCGCGCGCCACTGCCTGTACGAGTGGTTGCCGCCCGGCGCTGAGCCGGTCCGGGTCAGGCGATGAGGGGCGGCGGTACAATGACCACGTGATCACCCGCGGCATTCGCGAGTTCGTCGCCCGGGACTGGCAGGCGGTGCGCGACAGCAAGGACGCCTACTGGGGCGAACGCATTGCCCGTCTTGGCGCCGCCGAGGCCCTGCGCATCGCCGAGGAACTCCGCCGCCAGGCCTGCCTCTGCGACCCGGCGTGGCCGGACGCCGTCGAGCGCGACGCCGATCTCCGCGCGCACGTACGTCTGGCCGCGATCCTCCGCCGTGCCGGTGCCACCCGCCGCGCGTGAGCTGCTGGCGGCGCTGGCGCCGGTCCTCGCCCGCTGGGGCCGGTGGTACGTGTTCGGCGCCCAGGCGGTCATCGTGCATGGCGTGCCGCGGCTCAGCGCCGACGTCGATGTGACGGTGGCACTGATGCCCGACGACCCGACCCGCTTCGTCCAGGAGATGCGCGCGGCCGGCTTCACGCTCCGCGTCGACGATGAGGACTTCGTCCGGCGCACGCGCGTCATGCCCTTCATCCACGACTCGACGGGGATGCCGCTCGACGTCGTGCTCGCCGGCTCGGGGCTCGAGGACGAGTTCCTGGATCGGGCGGTCACCGTGGACGTCGGGGGCACTCGTGCGCCGTTCATCGCGCGGGCCGATCTGATCGTCGCGAAGATCCTGGCCGGTCGGCCCAAGGATCTCGAGGACGCGACCGCGCTCTGGCGGCTTCACGGACCCACGCTGGACGCGGCGAGCATTCGCCACATGCTCCGCCTGCTCGAGGAGGCGCTCAGTCAAAGCGATCTCGTTTCGGCGTTCGAAACGATCGCCCGGCCCTCGCGGTAGGCGCGAGGCGATGCCGGGCACGGCACCAGGCCTGGCGATCCTCCAAACCTCCTGGTCATGCCAACTCGAGCTGGTCAGCGGGGAGCCTGGTGGCCGAGCAACGTCATCAGTCCCTCGGCGAGCATGGCGCGCCACTGCATGTACGAGTGGTTGCCGCCCGTCTCGTGGTACGTGACGTCGTAGCCCTTCGCCCGGAGGATGTCCCGGAACCGACGGTTCCTGAGGGTGTGACTCTCGGTGATAACCATTTGATCGAATGGCAGATCGTCGGCCAGTTCGTACAGGCCCACGCTCAGGAAGAAGCGCACTGGGACCCGCGGCGTCGTGATGTAGAGCTCGCTCATTGCGGCGCCGCCGGACAGGGCGAGCACATTGCCGAACACCGTCGGATGCTGAAGCGCGGCCCGCGCGCCGGCCACGGCGCCGGCGCTGCTCCCGCCGATCACGACGTCGCGGGGATCGGCGCGGATGGCGTACGAGGACCGCAGCCAGGGCAGTAGTTCCACGGCCACGGCATCCAGAAACGTCGGGTTCGACAACGTGCTCGCACGGTTCGACGCGACGCCCGTGAGGCTGCGCGTCATGCTGCTGACGAACACCGCCATCGTCGGCGGGATGCGTCCATCAACGATCAGGTTGTCAAGCGTCGTCGGCGCCGCGATGATTCCGGTCGCATACGCCGGGCCATCGAACAGGATCAGCAGGGGATAGGGACCCGCTGTGGGCGAGTAGTCCGGTGGCGTGTAGATGTACATGTTGAGGCGCGCCTGCAACGACGGCGACTCGAATGTCTTCGGGGTCAGCGTCCCGCGCCGGGTTGGCGTCCGGCGCACCCACGACTCGTCCGGCGCGTCCGGCAGGCTGAGCACCGATCCCCACGCCGCCGCGGGATCGCTCTCGATGGCGGCCCGTGCAATCCACTGATCCCGGTCCTCGGGAAAGACCCGCGGATTCAGCGGATCGAGCAGGACGGTGACATCACCGTCTTCGTCAGGGCCTCGCCGGTTCGGCGCCAGCCCGTACTCGAATCGGCTCGTCCGGTGCATCTTCATCGTCTTGAACCAGACGTCCGTGCCGGGAAGGCGCGTCATGAGGCGGTAGTTGGTGGGCCCGCCGGGCGGACGAACCACCTCGACGGAGTAGGTTTCGTACGTCTCCCGCCAGAGAAACGTGACCAGTACGTCCTCGGCTGGACTCGGCCCGCCTGCCTCTTGTCCGGCGCCGGCCCCCGCGCCACGGCCGCGGCCGCCAACAGCGGGCATCGGCTCGACGAGGGGCCCGCCCCCCGCGGCGGCCTCGGCCCAGAACTGCGCCAGCGCGTTGGGCACGCCAGCCGCCACGTCCTTCGCGAGCCGTGCGATGCGCGGGCTCTCATAGCTGATGAGGGGATCGAGATGCACGCCGGCCATCCGCTCGGCCGGCGACGCGACGGTGGTCGTCCAGGAGAACGACGCCAGGTCCTTGCCGCCCGCCGTGAACTGGACGCGATAGGTGCCGTGGACCGGCGCGACGAACCCGATCTTCATCCCACCGCGGCCGCCATACTCGGCGGCCTTGAACTTCGTCTGCCGCGGGTCGAACACCTCGAACTTCAGCGGCCCGCCACTCGCGATCGCCAGCGGTCCCACGACGAGATCGCCGGCCCGCGCGCTGACCGCGTAGCCCTGCGATGCGCCGGGCATCAGATCGGCCTGGATCGACGGCGTGAGCGGGCGATCCTGCGCCGCGGCGCTCGACGCGATCACCAGGCCGAGGGTAGCCACGGATAGCACAGGCACGCTCCATGTGCGACGGACGCGGAGGGATTCGTACACGGAGACGTTCATCGCCATGACCTCATGACCTCCGGCCTCTACGGCTCGAGCAACGCCTGCAGCGCCACGGGGAAGGCTGAGCGAAGACGAACGGCGTCATGCATCCCACCAGTCTCGCGGTAGTCGACCTCATACCCCTTCGCCATCAGCACGTCGCGGAAGTGTCGATTGGCGATCGTCGAACTGCCCTCGGATTGCGCGAGTTCGTGCACGGGGAGATCGCGGCCGTTCTCATAGAGACCGACGTCCTGATAAAAGCGAAGCGCGCGCCGCTCGCCGTCTCGATACTCGAGGATCGTGTCATTCGATGACAAGCCATTGCTGCGAAGGGCCGCGGAGTGCAACAACACGGTCCCGAATGCATCCGGGTACCGGAACGCGATGCGCGCGGCGATGGAACCGCCGGCGCTGAATCCTCCGATGATGACGTCCCTCGCCTCGACGCTGATGCGGTGCGATCGCCGCATGGCCGGCAGGAACTCGCGCGCGAGCGCCTCTGCGAAGGGCTGAGAGTTCGTCGAGGGGCCGACGTCGGCCACTCTGATGCCGGAGAAGAAGCACGCGATCAGTGGACGGATGCGGCCGGCCGACACCAGGTTGTCGAGCATCGTGGCGAACTCATCGGAGAAGGTGATCGTGGGAAACATCACGAGCAACGGGTAGGGACCGCCCGACAGCGAATAGCCGGGCGGTGTATAGATGCGAAACGTGGCTGAAGCGTTCGCCGTGTCCCGCGGGCCGTCCGCCCGCCTGGCTGGGAACGGCTGCGGTGGACCGAGGACTCCGCGAGCCTTCGGCGTCGTCCGAAACCACGACTCGTCGGGAGCGCCCTCCAGCTCGAGAAGTGAGGAGTCCTCCTCGTCCTCCCACGCCACGCGCGGGTTCAGCGGATCTCTCTGCGCGATGAAGGGCTCATCCCCAGGCCGGACGTTGGGCAGGAGCGAATACTGGAAGCGGCTGCCCCGCCGGACCAGGATGGTCTTGTACCAAACGTCCGTCCGCGGCACGCGCGTCATGAAAAAGTCATCAGGTCGCGGCTGGGGCCAGCTGACACGCACGTTGTAAGTCTCGAACGTTTCCTGCCAGAGGAAGGTCACGAGCACGGAGTCAGCAGGCCTGCCGATAGGAACATTGCCCGCGCCTCTGGGCCCCACAACCCCACCGCCGAACGGCTCGACGAGCGGTCCGCCGCCAGCTTTGGCCTCCGTCCAGAAACGCGCGAGGGCATCCGTCCGCCCCTCGTCGAGCTCACGTCTGAGCTGTTCCATGCGGGGACTCATGTACCGGATCGTTGGATGCGCATGGACCCCGCTCATACGAACCGACGGTGGCGCCGCGGCATTGGTGCGCAGGACGAACGAGCCCAGCGCCGGGCTCGCTGGCGTCGCCTCTCTGCGGCTGACCTGCACGCGGTAGATGCCGTTGACCGAGGCTGCGAATCCGACCGGCCTCGGCTGCCCGAGGTCGAAATCCGGAGAGAAAATGGTGGACTTGATCCAAGCGCCCGCCGGATCAAAGACCTCAAACGCGATGTCCCCGCCGCGCACGAGTTCGAACGTGCCGGTAATGAGATCGCCGGCGTTCAAGCTGACGGCGTAGATCTGAGGCGAGCCCGGCGCCACGTCGCCCTGCACGACGGGCGGGAGCGGCTGGCTCTGCGCCGTCGCACCGACGACGCCAAGCGCGACGATTGTAGTCGCCAGCACCAACCACCGGCACAGGGAGCTTGCCATCACGACACCTCGAGACTGCGGAAGGAGAAGGAGGGGCCGACCTTCAGGTCGGCCCGGGTTCCGCCGGTCTGAAGACCGGCGGCTCCTTCTAGGTCACCGCGCGTTGATCGCCCAGAGCAGATTGTCGAGCGTCCACAGCTCGTACTTGCTCATCGTCTGTGTGCTCGCCATGATGCGCGAGCCGTCCGGACTGAGATCGATGCTGTTGAAGTTGCCGGGAAACAGCCGCAGCTCAGGCAGCAGTTTCGCCAGAGTGTCGAAGCTGAGGCCGTCGAACTCAGGCGTCCCGCCGTCGGCCGGCACTCGCATGACCCGCCAGTGGCGGTTCGCGTCGAAAGCCACGAACAGCAGCGTCCGACCATCCGGCGTCCAGCGAAGGGTGTCCCCCATCCACCCGGTCTCGAAGGCACCGACGATCTCCCGGTAATTGGACCCATCCACGCCGACCGTGAAGATGCGGGCGGCCGCGTTCGTCTTGACCCAGGTCTGGACAGCGAGCGTCGTGCCGTCTGGGCTGATGGCGAGCCCGAGTCCTGACGATGGCGGCGGCGCCTGTGGAAACGTCAGGACTGACCGCTCGTCGCCGGTCGCAACATCGACGGCGACGATGCCGCTGACCCCACTCGTGGCGTTCGGTCGCACGCCCAGGTAGAGGGTGCGCCCGTCGGGCGAGACGGCGCTCACGCTCGTTCGCAACCGGCCGTTGGCGTCACGGCCGAACAGCCGCCGTGACGTGCCTGTCCGTGTGTCCACGACATGAAACGCCTGTCGAGACTGCGCGCCCTGGCCTTCGTCTACGAGGACGATGACTGAGCCGTCCGGAAGCCAGCGCGGCGGAATGGTGGCGTCGACGTCGGGTGGACGGAACGACTGTTCTTCGCCCGACGCCTCGTTGCGGATCACGAGCGCGTTGTTCCTCCAGATGGCGACAGACCCCGTCTGCGACCAGGAGGCGTTCAGGCCGGGAAACACGACCGGTCGTTCGCCCGGCGGCGTCGCGCGATTCAGGATGTACGCCTGGTTCCCTCCACCCTGGCCCCAGGTCGAGTAGAGAAACGTGCCCGACGTGGTGAAGCCCAGTGGGTCGCCCCTGAAATTCTCCTGCACGACCCAAGGCTCTCCAACGGCCTGTCCATCACGAACGGCCAGTGCCCACAGGGCAGTGTCGTTTTCCCGGGTGCCCTGGAACACCAGCCGCGACCCATCCGGCGTCCACGCCGGCCCTTCGCGAGTACCGGCTGCGGAGACGAGGGCTCGATGATTCTGGCCCGTGACGTCCATGACGTAGAGATAGCGATCCGTGCCGTCGGCGCGTGCACGCGCCGAGTAGGCGATGAAACGCCCGTCAGGCGAAATCCGCGCATCGAAGATGAGGTCGCGCCATGGCTCGAACGTGCGGATTGCCTGCGTGGTCTTCGTCTCGGTGGAGACCCACACCAGCTTGCGCGCGGTTTCCTGCTGCGGCCGGGATGCATCTGCGTATTCAGACATCACGGCAAGGACCAACTTCGCGTCGGGGGACCAATCCACCGCCGAAATCCGACTGGAAGAATCAGACGTCAGCACCTCCGAGGCGCCGCCGCTGACATGGACCACGCGCAGAAGGCCCCCTGCCGTAAAGGCCACGCGGTTGCCATCGTCGGACAACCGCGCCTGGAGCGATCCCGTCGCGGGCACGACCGTGGTTGACCGGCCGGTGGCGACATCGCGCACCACGATGCTGAAGCCGCTGCTGAAGGCGCTGTAGCCGACGCGCTCGGGGCCGACGACGAAGCGGCCGTCGGCGCTCATGTCCCACATCTGCGACCAGCCGGCCTCGAGCACACGCCGGGGCGTCACCTCGAGCTGTTGCACGCCGCCGGCTGCGCTGAGTCGGGCGCGAGCGGCCGAGACGACGGCAGACTGGTCGCTGAAATCGCGCACGAGCGCTTCGTAGACCTTCCGGGACTCCGGGCTGCCCAGTCGCTCGTGACTTCTCGCTTCCCGCAGCAGGGCCTGCGCGGCCAGGGCACGATTGCCGCCGGCTTGCCGCGCAATGCGCTGGTACTCGGCAATCGCCGCCGCGAGGTTTCCCGTCGTGGTCTCGCGTTGAAACGCGCGTTGAAGCTCGGTCTCCAAGCTCTGCGCCGTCGGCGCGGCCAGCAGGCCGACGAGCACGATCGCGGTCAGGGCACGTCGCAATGTCATAACGCCTCCTGCCGCACGAGTCTGGAGGCCCTCTGCGAGCGCGTGACGACACGACGATGAGGTTTCCGTGAGATGTCAGCCATCGAAGCGGTAGCCTCGGCCGCGGATGCTCACGAGATAGCGCGGGTCGGCCGGGTGCGCCTCAATCTTGCGGCGCAGGTTGACGATGTGCGCGTCCACCGCCCGGTCGGTGACGTGCACGCCGCTGCCCCACACGGCGTCGAGCAACTGCTCGCGCGAGAGCGCCCGCCCGCGTCGCCGCACGAACACGTCGAGCAGCTTCAGCTCGAGCGGCGTGATCTCGACCGCGCGCCCACTGCGGCGCAGCTCCGCCCGGTTGAAGTCCACCTCGACCTCGCCGAACCGGTAGACGTCCCCCTCGCCGTCCTCGCCGTGCCGGCGCATCACCGCCTTGAGGCGCGCCCGCAGCTCCCGCGGGCTGAACGGCTTCGTCACGTAGTCGTCGGCGCCCAGTTCCAGGCCGAGCACTTTCTCGGCTTCCTGCGTCCGGGCGGTCAGCAGGATGATGGGCGTCCGCACGCCGCCCTTCCGCAGCTCCCGGCACACGTCGAAGCCATCCTTTCGCGGCAGCATCACGTCCAGGACGATCGCATCCCAGCCGGGCTCGCCCCCACGGCGCAGGGCGGCCTCGCCGTCGGCGACGACCTCGACGGTGTGCCCCTCCACGGTGAGGTCGTCCACGAGCCCCAACGCGATATCCGGTTCGTCTTCGACAACGAGGATCCTAGCCATCGCCTCCGGGGGACTTCGTCCCGCCGGACCCCCTCTCGCCGTCGCTCGTGGGGCCCCCTCGCCCCACTCCGCTCCGGCGGGGCGCGCCCTCGGCGCGCCTGACTTCTCCTCCGGGGGGCCCCGCGGCGGGCAAGACGATGGTGAACGTGCTGCCCTGGCCTGGCTCACTGTCGAGTTCCACCCGCCCGCCGTGCGCCGACACGATGTGATCGACCATCGCAAGACCGAGGCCCGTGCCCTTGATCCCGCGCGCTTGCGCGTCCTGTCCCCGCTGAAACTTGGCGAAGATCAGATCGCGCTCGTGCGACGGCACGCCGAGCCCGCGGTCGCGCACCGCGATCGCCACGCCGTCGTCGCGCCGATGAACGACCGCGTCGATCGTGCGGTGCTCGCGCGAGTACTTGACGGCGTTGTCGAGCAGGTTCCAGATGGCGAGCGCCATCGCGTCGCGATCGACGTGGACCGGCGAGGCGCCGTTGCCGCGCAGGCGGATGTCGAAGCCGGAGGCCGCCGCGGTCTCGCGGAACGACTCCACGACCTCGCACACCAGGGCGGTCGCGTCGCGGGCCTCGAGCCGGTAGGGCCGGGCGCCGGCCTCCATCCGCCCGAAGTCCAGGAGGCTCTCGACCAGCCGCTGCAGCCGGCCCGTTTGACGCGCGAGCGCGCGGTAGTACTCGTGCCGGCGGGGCTCCGAAGTTACGCGCGCGTCGCTGAGGATCTCCGTGAGCTGCTGCAAGGTGGTGAGCGGCGTGCGGAATTCGTGGGACACGGCCGCGACGAAATCCGATTGGAGGCGCGCGGCCGCCAGCTCCCGCGTCACGGCACGCATGGTGACGGCCACGCCCGAGACGAGGACGACCGTGAGCGCCGCGAGTCCGACCAGCCCCATGGTGCGGCGCCGCGACAGCCCCGCCAGCTCCGCCCCGAGGTCGTCGCTGACCACCGCCACCGTCCAGGGCAAGGTGGTCTTCGCCGCCAGGCGTCTCGTTTCGTCCGGGTCGTCCGACGTCGCACTCGGATCACGAAAGGTCACCCGCACTCGCTGGCGTTCGAGAGTGGGGCGGATCCTGCCGAGCCACACAGCCTCGACAAACGTCGGCGCCGCGAGGAATGCCACCAGGGCGTCGTCCACGAACGAGCGGACGACGGTCACCGGAAGACTGCTCGCCGGGGACAGCTCATGCTTTGCGGACCTGAGTGATGGGGCATCACGCTGCCAGCGCTGCCACAGATCGGCCACCGCGGCCGCGAGCGCCTCGGAGTCGGTGAGGGGCGTGCCGCCGAGCCACGCGCGCGCGTCCGCCGCGTTCGTTTCGTAGACGACCGGCGCCAGGGCCCAGCGGCCGCCTCGCAGATCGCCGAGGAACACCGTCGCGGCCTGGCGAAGGTCGTCGGGCCTGTTCACGGCCGCGAGCAGATCGCAGCGCGCCCAGCTCGCGAGCACGGGGACCGGCACGTCCTCGATCGCCACCTGCGTGAGGGTGGCGGCGTCGCGGTAGGCCGCGAGCGCGCCCTCGACGTCGCCGAGCATACGCAGGTTCCGGGCGAGGCCAATCAGCGCGGACACCTTCACGGCGGGATCGACGGACCGGGCCACCGTGCGATACCAGGCCGCCGCCCGGTCCGCGTCCCGTTGTCGGAACTCGATGGCCTCGCCCGCGGCCAGCTGCGCCGCCGGAACCTTGGGCCCGGGCAACGGAACAGGTTGATAGGCCAGACGGCCGGCCGGCGTGATCTCAACCCCCGTGCGGGAGAACACGGCGACGACCGCGCCCTCGGTCGTCGCGAGCGCGCGACGCCGGTCAGGGTCGCCGAGGTCGTTGGCCGTGGTGTCCAGGTGGCGGGACAGTTCCGCGACGACCAGGTCCGCCGACTGGCCGTGGCGATCGTGCAGCGCGCGAAGCTGGCTGTCGCGATCCTGGCGAAACAGCATCCAGCCGAGCACGACGAGCAGCACGGACGGCACGAGGGTGACGGCCAGGAAGAGCGCCGTCAGCCGTCGCGGGGGCCGAAGCCAGGAACGCAGGGACACGACAGACCCGGCCGGATTCTACCGGGGCTGTGTGAGGAAATGATGATGCGGCGAACGGGCCGGTCACCGGCGACGTTACGACGGCTGCCAGCGTAAACTCGTCGATGATCGGCGCTCGGGTAAGCGCCGGACCTCCCCGATCGCCTTTGGAGGTCTGCTGCCCCGGTCACGGGTCATTCCCCCATGCTCGACGAACTCGCCGTGCTCAAGCTCGTGACCGCCCGCCTGGACGCCGCCGGGATTCCCTACATGCTGACCGGCTCGCTGGCGTCCGGGCACTACGGCGAGCCTCGCATGACTCGAGACATCGACCTCGTCGTCGAACTCGAGCCGGCTGACGCGACGCGACTCGTGGCACTGTTCGCGGCCGAGTTCGATGTGGACGAGGACAGCGTCCGTCGGGCGATCGAGCGCCGGTCGATGTTCAATCTGATCCATATCGAGGCCATCGTGAAGGTGGACTTCATCGTGCGGAAGGATGACGCCTATCGGCGTGGAGAGTTCGAACGGCGCCGGCGCGTCGCGATTGCGGGACAGCCCATGACGCTGGTCTCACCTGAGGACCTGATCCTCTCGAAACTGCTGTGGGCCAAGGCGGGCGGATCGGAGCTTCAGCGGCGCGATGTGCGCCAGCTCATCCGGATGGTCTCGAATCTCGACTGGGCCTATGTGGATCGCTGGGCCGCCGCGCTGTCGGTGAGCGCGCTGCTCGTCGAGGTGCGTTCGTGATCCCGGATACGACGACCGACGCCGACGCGCGATTCGAGGCGTTGCTGCGGCGGCGCTCCGGAAGCGAGCGCGTCGTCATGGCGTGCGAGATGTTCGACTGCGCGCGCGCCCTCATCGAGGCCAGCCTCCGCGCCGCGCACCCGGACCTGACGACCTCCGCACTGCGCGTCGGCGTCCTTCACCGGCTGTACGGCGCCGACCTCCCGGCAGAGCGACTGTCGCGCATCGCGCACCGGCTGAGCGGCGGCGGAGTCGGCTGAGCCGGCCTGTCTGCTGGCCGCCGCCGGCCAGTTCAGGACCAGCGTGATCACGGTCGACGCGGGCGCGGGCAGCTAGCCCGATGGCGAATCCGCCGAGGCGTCAGCGAAGGCGGGGCTGTCGCCCCCCGATCCCTTACGATCCCGCGGGCGCTTCCGCGGCGATCCTGCGGTAGATGGCTCGCGCGTCCTCGTAGGCCTTCTCGGCCGAGGGCCGTTCGGCCGGAGCGATATTCCGGCTCCGCGTGCGCCACAACTGATCGATGCAGGCCAGCGCCCAGAGCGCGCTCTGCCGCGACGCGCGGATGGGCTGCCCCGCGACGAGGACGTTGACGGGGTTCGTGTGGAGCTGTGGAAACTGCCGCACGGCCACCCAGCTGCTCCGGCCGACGGGCACGGAGAACTCGACCGTATGCGCCCGGCCGTCCGCAGGGACCTCGCGGCTGGCGATCGCGCGGCCATTGACGACGACCTCGACGAGCCGCCGGCCGCGGGCGTGCAGCGGATCGCGCGATTGTTCCTCGCGCATGATGACGGTGCCGCCGACATACCGCAGGCCGCCTACGGGAATGATGCCGCCGTAGATCGGCTCGAGCGGCGTCTCGGGCGAGAACGCGACGGTCGCCCGCACGGTCACCTGCCCCGTCCCGGCGAGCTGGACGTCGTCACCCGCCGTGGCCCCGTTGACGGTGAAGTCCAGCGCATGCGCGTAGCCGTCGCTCACATAGCTGCGACCGCGAGCGAGCCGGCTGCACCACTCGGCGTAGTCCACGCGTGCTGGGCGGCCCAGCTGGACGTAGCTCCGGCCCTGCCCCACACGCGTGCCGCTCATGCACGGAAAGTCCGTTTCGCCGCTGGCTTTGAGCGGAAACCCGACGTTCATGAGGTGATACCAGGCGTTCCACTCGGCGATGCGATCGGTGTCCATCGCGCTGATGAAGTCGACCGCGCCGTGCGCGGCGGTCACGAAAATCTCCTGCGCGCCGACGCTGTTGAGTTCGGGCACCGCGAGGTTCGGGAGCTGATCGTCCACGCGCTCGTGGCTCGCGCGCAGCTCCGCGTCCGTGATGGACGAGTCGCCATTCGCGTCAACCGTCGCGAACGGCTCGGGCAGCAGCGCGCTGGCGCTTTCGGCGGCCTCGAGCTGCCGGTTGCTGTTCCGGTCGAACTGGTCGATCAGCCGGGTCGTCGCGGCGGCGGGGTCGATCTGCAAGCCGCTGGCGGAATGCGCGTAGCCGACGACCCCACCCTGTGCCTTTGCCCAGCGCAACACCGGTAGCGTCCAGCTCGGCCAGCCCTGACTGCCCTTGGCGCCGGGATAGATCTGTTCCTTGAGGTTGAGGAGGACGACGTGTCCGAGGGCCTGGGAGCCGAAGCCGCTGACCTCGATGTCGTATTTCATGAGGTTGATCGGCTCGCTGTGCCGATCGGCGGTCGGCGCGAAGAACTGCTGCTGATGATCGAAGCCGGGCCCCCACGTCAGCACGCTGCCAACGTTCAGCCCTTCCCCCTTCACCTGCCGGAACATCACCGCGGGATCGACACCCTCCGTGGGCGACGTGTAGTGCCCGCATCCCGCGGCGTGGATGTGGTGATCGCCGCTGTAGAAGCCGCGAGCCTGCGGGTCGACCCAGCGTTCGAGCCGCACCGCAATCTCGGCACCCGCCGGACCGCCGGCTGACGCCGGCGCCGGGATCGTCACTCGGCGTTCAATCCATCGATACTCCGGCCCCCGCCCGTACCACATCGTCAATTCGCCGGGCGGCAGCAGCACGGTCTCGCCGCTGGACCGATAGATCTGTTTCTGAAAGAACAGGTCAGGTGCGAGCCGCTTCACCTGCGGCGGGAAGACGTGCCCCTGCTTGTCGACGAACTGGAACCGGCCCGTCGTTGGCGTGCCGTCGTGATCGAAGACGCGGAGCGTGACTGGCACGGCCGGTCGGATGGCGAACAGGACGGGCACCTCGGCACGGAAGCCAAGATCCTGCGTGCCCTGCCCCGCGTCGAACGTCAGCGTCGCCTCGCGACGACCGGCTTCGCTCGAGTAGATGAGGGCGATGGCGTACTCCACGTCGAGTCCGCTGAGCGTGGGCGTCATCGGCGGCGCGGTGAACATCTCGACGTCCAGGAACCGATCCGTGCGCCGCTCCGTGTTCTCGTTCTCGCGCAGGTGTGTCTGCTGCATCCGCTCGCTCGAAAGACGGGCCATGCCGGCGTACACGGGCCCGGCCTGCGGGCTCCCGATGCCGAGCCGCTGCGTCCCGCGGCTCTCGTTGACGACCTTCACGAGCGCCGGCGTGTAGCCGGCCTGCTGCAGCACGGCCGCCCCGGGCCCGCGCGAGGCCTTCACGCGCGCCTCCGGGTTGATGTGCACCGCGAGCAACACGTGCCGGTCGATCAGCGCTTGCAACGCGGCCGCATCACGCGCCTGGCCGGCCTTCTCGAGGCTGGTGCGCAACTCGGCGGCAAGCGGCGCGCCCATGTAGTCCAGCGCCTCAATCAGCCGCCGGATGTTGGCGGCGAGCGGTTGACCTTCAACCTGGACGACGTCGAGCGTGGCGGGGACGGGTGCCGAGACCTCGGCGGTGGATGACAGAACGGGGCGGAGGGGCGCGGCGCCGGCGAGCGCGGCCGACAGCAGCACGAGTCCAAGGATGCGAGGCCGGCCGAGCGTCATGCGACACCGCCCGATGGAGGATCAGAAGTGCGTGACTTCGATGTCGTACGTCACGGAACCGGTGAGCCGGCCCACGTCGGCAACGCGGGTGCAGAACTCGCCCGAGGCGGTGGCCGTGCCAATCAGCTTCGAGGTCGCTAGCGCGTTGTCGTCCGCGATGCCGATGTTACACGACGCGCCGGTCCAGACGCCGAGGCCCAGGCCAATCCCGGCCGTGCCGGGCGTCAGGGTCTTGAGGGTGACGTTGATGTCGCCGGAGCCCTGTGTCGTAAACCGATGGGTGACGGCGCCGTTGACGGTGAGAGTGCCTGAGAACGGCACCGTGATCAGTTCGGGCGGATCCGGTTCGATGATCGATGTGTCCTCGCAGGCGGCCGTGGTGAGGGCCGCGAACAGGACGATCGGGAAGGCGTGGCGCAGACGACGGCGCATTCGGGCTCCTCTGACGCCGCCGGCGCGACACCCCCAGGGCCTGCCGCCCGACGACGATTCCAAGTGTACTCGGTGACGGCCGGTGAAGCCGCCCCGCTCCGTTTGACGCGGCGATGAGGCGGGTGGACGGTTTGCGGCCCCGGTGACCGCGTCCTCTCACCGCCCCGGGAACTGCGGATCGGCCTTGATCTCGCGAATCTGCAGGATGTGCCGCTGCTCATGCGTGGAAATCAGCAGCGCCCACTGATACGCATCACACCGCTGCCGTTCCACGACCCGGTTCCGGAGGTCGTCCTTCGTGGTCCTCACGTACTGCAGGAGCCGGGCATGGTTCTTCCGATACTCGGCGAGCCCCGGTGCCAGTGCCCGGAGATCGCCGCGCGGGCTCTCGGCGGTGAGCGCGCGTTCCCGATACGAGCGATTGATCCCGTACCAGAGGATGGCCGCATCGCCGTCCGCCAGATTGCGGCCGCTCGGCTGCCCCTTGACGCTCCGCTGGAGGTCGTCCCAGTAGATCGGCCCCACGATCACGAGATGCTCGAGGACTTCGAGGATGGACCACGTGTCGGGCGCCCGCCGGAACGCGAGCTGCCCTGGCGAGAGACCGGACACTTCATCGATCAGCCAGCTCGCCGTCATGTCGAGGTGCGCGACGAGCCGCTCGCGCTCGAGGTCGGTGATCTGGGCCGCGCCGGGGACGGCGACGGCGACACACAGGACGAACGTCGGGACGAGTAACCGCATGGTGTCTCTCCTCGGCGATGGATCCCGGCCACTGTCGGGCGGTCGTACAATACTCGTCACGCGCCCGTAGCTCAGTGGATAGAGCATCGGCCTTCTAAGCCGAGGGTCGCAGGTTCGATACCTGCCGGGCGCGCCAAAGACTACGCGGGGGGACTTCGTCCCCGCCGCACCCCCCCGACGCCGTCGCTCGCGGGGCCCCCGTCGCCCCGCGCCGCTCCGGCGGCTCGCTCACGACGTTCGCTCGCGCGCGCGGCGCCATCTCTCGAAGCGCCGACCCCAGGAGCGGCCGAGGGTCGCCCGCTTGTCGACGCAGCGCGGGGTGGGGCCCCGCGCCACTTCTCGAAAGTTCGAGACCTACCGGGCGCGCCAAAGACTACGCGGGGGGACTTCGTCCCCGCCGCACCCCCCGACCCCATCGCTCGCGGGGGCCCCCGTCGCCCCGCGCCGCTCCGGCGGCTCGCTCACGACGTTCGCTC
>CAZFAT010000361.1:0-5934 GCA_964517075.1 uncultured Solibacteraceae bacterium | reverse complement strand
GCAGATTCCGTTCGACGAGCCGACGGACCTGGTGGCGCTGAGCGTCGAGACCTACACGGCCAAGCGCGCGTACCAGATCGCGTCGGAGTTCCGGCGCCGACGCGTGCCGGTCGTCATGGGGGGATTCCACGCGACGCTGTGTCCGGACGAGGTGGCCGAGTACGCCGAGTCGGTCGTGATCGGTGAGGCCGAAACGCTCTGGCCACGCGTGATCGACGATTACCGCCACGGCGTGCCGGAGAAGTTCTATCGCGGCGCGGCGCGGCCGTCCCTCAGGGGTGCCACGCCCGATCGGCGCATCTTTCGCGGCAAGCGGTACCTGCCCGTGGGTCTGGTCGAGGCAGGACGCGGCTGCCACTTTCGCTGCGATTTCTGCGCGGTGCAGACGGTGTTCGGCGCGACGCAGACGCGGCGCCCGCTCGACGAGATCGTGGCCGAGGTCGCCTCCGTCGCCCGACGGGCGTCCCTGATCTTCTTCGTCGACGACAACATCACGTCGCATCCCGCGGAGGCCAAGGCCTTCCTGCGCGCGCTGATCCCGCTGCGCGTGCGGTGGGTGAGTCAGGCCAGCATCAACGCCGCGCACGACGAGGAGTTTCTCGACCTCCTCGTCCGCAGCGGCTGTCAGGGCGTGCTCATCGGCTTCGAGAGCCTGAACCCGGACAACCTCCGTGCGATGAACAAGGACTTCAACCTCATGCGGGGCGGGTTCGGCGCGGCGCTCGGGAACCTGCGGCGCTTCGGGATCCGGCTCTACGCGACCTTCATCTTCGGCTATGACCGCGATACCCCGTCGTGCTTCGCCGAGACGGTGGACTTCGCGCTCCAGCACCGCTTCTACATCACGGCGTTCAACCACCTCACGCCGTTTCCCGGCACCGCGCTGTATCGGCGGCTGGCCGCCGAGCGGCGGCTCCTCTTCGACGCCTGGTGGCTGGACGATCGCTACAGCTACAACCGCGTGCCGTTCGTACCCGGACGGATGACCGCGCAGGACGTCGAGCGCGGCTGCCTGGAGGCGAGGCGGCAGTTCTACTCGTGGCCGAGCATCCTGCGGCGCTCGCTGGATCCGGTGAATCGGGGCAACCTGTTCATGTTCCGCAACTACTTCGCGATCAATGCGCTCCATCGCGCCGACGTCTCCGGCCGCGACGGGTATCCGCTCGGCGACGCCGCGTGGACCGGTCCGCTCCTCCGCGCGAGCTGACCCGCCTCCTCCACGAGTTCGGGATGCGGACGATCGAGTTCAGGGTCGCCGGTGTCGACGACGAGCCGGACCTGAGGCGGCTGCTTCGGGAGAATCCGATGGCGGGCGCGATCGAGGTCTCGCTCGAGCGGGAACCCGACGCGTTCCTGGCTGGCGCGGTCGAGGGCGACCGACACCAGGCCATCGTGGCGCGCGACGGTGGCCGCGCTCGGGCGATTGGCATGGCCAGCCGGTCGGTCTACGGCGGCTTCGTGAACGGCCGGCCGTGCCCGGTCGGATATCTCGGTCAGCTTCGACTCGACCGTGCGTACCGGGGCCGGCCGCGCCTGCTCGCGCGAGGGTTTGCGCTGCTCGCGTCACTCCGGGACCCGCACGATCTCCCGTTCGATCTGACCAGCATCGTCGCCGACAACACGGCCGCGCGGCGGGTGCTGGCCGCACGGCTTCCCGGCCTGCCGGAGTACCGTGAGCTGGAGGCCTTCCACACGTTGATAATTCCAGTCTGGAGGGAACGTCGCGAGCGACCGGCCGGAGCGTTCGCGGTGCGAGCGGCGGTCGCTGACGACATCGACGAGATCGCCGCGTGTCTGGCGCGCAATCGCGTCCGCTACCAGTTCGCCCGCTGCTGGAGCGCGGACGACCTGCGATCCCCCGTGATCAGTCGAGGGCTCGCGCCGGACGACTTCGTGCTGGCGACTCGCGGCGGCCGTGTCATCGGCTGCCTGGCGTTGTGGGATCAAGGCGGGTTCAAGCAAGTCGTCGTGCGCGGCTACAGCCGCCGCCTGCGCTGGGCGCGCGCCGGCCTCGACCTCGCCGCACGGGTGCTGGCGACGCCGCGGCTGCCCGAGCCCGGTGGTCTGTTGCCGCACGCCTATGTCTCGCATGTCGCGGTTGACGACGACGAGCCGCAGGTGTTCGGGGCGCTGTTCCGGGCCGCGTACCGATGCGCGCGGCGCCGGAAGCTCACGTGCGTCATCGCCGGTTTTGCCGCCCGCCATCCGTTCCTGCGGGTTCTCAGGCGCGAATACTCGGCCTGGACCTACCGGAGCCTGCTGTATACGGTGCACTGGCCGGACGCCGGCCGTCCGGCGGCGGTGCCGGATGGGCGGATGCCGCATCCCGAGGTGGCGGTCCTGTGAACAGCCGTCTGCTCAGAAGGGGCGAGCTCAGCGGGCGGCAGCGGGCTCAGATGTACGAGTTGCTGGCGAAGCACTTCGCGGGTGTCGAGCGCGCAACGTTCGACGAGGACCTGGCCGGCAAGCACTGGGTGCTGCTGCTCGAGGCCGCGGGCCGGCTGCAGGGGTTCAGCACGCTCGCCGCGTACGACACCGTGCATGACGGCGCCGTGATCTCGGTCGTCTGCTCCGGCGACACCATCGTGGAGCCCCAGGCCTGGCAGAGTGCGGCGCTGCCGCGATCCTGGATCGCCGCGGTGCGCGAGATCTGGCGTGGCGAGCTCGCCGGCGACCGGTTGTACTGGCTTCTGCTCACGTCGGGCATCAGGACCTACCGGCTTCTGCCGGTGTTCTGGCGTGACTTCCATCCGCGCCACGACGCGGCGATCCCCGCGGCCACCGAGGCGTTGATGGCGGCGCTCGCGCGCGACCGCTTTGGAGACCGGTTCCGGCCCGGCACGGGGACGGTGCAGTTCCCGGCGCCGCAGATGCTGCGCGAGCACTTGAAGGTCATCACGCCGGGGCGCCTGGCCGATCCGCACATTGCGTATTTCCTCGACCGGAATCCCGGCTGGCACCGCGGGGAGGAGCTGGTATGCCTGACGGAGATCACCGTTGACAACCTGACACCGGCCGGTCGGCGGATGTGGGGCCCTGCCCCGCTCCGGCCCGAGACGATCGAGAGGGCCGTGTGAACTTCGGTGCGGCCGCGGCCGGCGCCGCGTGGGTGGCGACGAACAGCTCCGGGTACTGGAGGTACAGGCGTGCGCTGGCGGACCCGGCGGGCGTGCAGCACGCGCTGCTCATGGACTATGTGCGTCTCAACGCCGACACCGAGTTCGGCCGCCAGCACGGGTTTTCGACGATCCGATCGGTGGCGGACTATCAGGCGCGCGTGCCGCTCGCGACGTACGCCGACTGTGCCGGGTCGATTCAGGCGATTGCCGAGGGGCGCCCGCGCGTGCTGACGCGCGAGTCGGTGCGCGCGTTTGCGCTCTCGAGCGGTTCGGTCGCCGCGGTGAAGCGCATTCCGTACACGCGACGCCTCCAGCGCGAGTTCCGTCGCGCCATCGCGCCGTGGGTCGTGGATCTCTACCGCCGGCATCCCCGCGCGGCCGTCGGCGGCGCCTACTGGGCGATCACGCCGGCCCTGCCGGCGTCGGCCGGGCCGTCGGGCGCGGTGCCGGTCGGTTTCGACGAGGACAGCGAGTACGTCGGCGGGCTCGCGAAGCGGCTGGTGGACGCGACGCTGGCGGTCCCAGGTGCGGTCCGGTTCATCCAGGACCTCGAGGCCTTCCGGTACGTCACCCTGCTGTTTCTCCTGCGCTGCCGCGATCTGTCGCTCGTCTCGGTCTGGCATCCGAGCTTTCTCACGCTGCTGCTGGGTGCGCTTCCGGCGCACTGGCGCGCGCTCCTGGACGACGTGAAGCGCGGATCGGTGTCGCCGCCCGCAGGCCTGCCGCCCGCCCTTGCCGCCCGGCTCGTCATTCGTCCGAGTCCCGATCGTGCCCGCGAACTGCAGTATCTGGCGCCGGACGACTACCGGGCCATCTGGCCAGGCCTCGCCGTGGTGTCCTGCTGGGCCGATGGCCACGCCGCGTGGCCGACCGGCGAGATTGCGCGACTGCTGCCCGGCGTCGCGATTCAGCCCAAGGGCCTCCTCGCGACTGAAGGGGTAGTGACGCTGCCGTTCGGCGGGCTGACGCCGATCGCCGTGCGGTCGCATTTCTTCGAGTTCCTCGAGGAGGGCCGCACGTGCCTGACGCACGAACTGGTTCCCGGCCGCATCTACTCGGTCGTCCTCACCACCGGCGGGGGGCTGTTCCGCTATCGTCTGGAGGACCGTGTGGAGGTCAACGGCGTGGTCGGCCGCACGCCGTCGCTGCGGTTTCTGGGCAAGGAGGATCACGTCTCGGATCTCTGCGGCGAGAAGCTGAACGAGACGTTCGTGGCTGACGTCCTGGCGCGGGCGTGGACCGCCGCCGGCATTGCGCCACGGTTCGCCTTCCTCGCACCCGACGTGGTCTCGACGCCACCGTCGTACGTGCTGTATCTGGAGACCACCGGGAGTGTACCCGCGGCCCTGGCGATCCTAGTGGATGATCTGCTGGCCGCGAATCCGCATTATCAGTACTGCCGCGCGCTCGGCCAGCTCGCGCCCCTGCGAATGGTGCGCGCCGCAGCGATGTTCCCGCGCTATGCGGCACGCTGCCGCGAGGCCGGGCAGCGGCTGGGCGACATCAAGCCCCTCGCACTCAGTGCCCGCACGGGATGGACAGAGGTGTTCACCAATAACCCGATCAATAACCGATCAATAACCCAATAACCCAATCGCGATGGCCAATAGTCAACAACCGATAGCCAGATGCCTCTTCTTTCTCCCCCGGGCCGCCTGATCGACGTCGGCGGCTTCCGGCTGCACCTGCATGCGACGGGCGCCGGCGCCGGTCCCACCGTCGTTCTCGACGCCGCGCTGGCCGGCACGTCCATCAGTTGGTGTCGCGTGCAGCCGGAGGTCGCGCGCTTCGCGCGCGTGTGCGCCTACGACCGTGGCGGGCTGGGGTGGAGCGAGGCGGGGCCGATGCCACGAACGGCAGGGCGACTCGCGGACGAACTGCACGTGCTGCTCGAGCGCGCGGGCGAGACGCCGCCGTTCCTGTTGGTCGGCCATTCGTTTGGCGGACTCGTCCTGCGAGTCTTCGCCGCGCGCTGGCCCGAGAAGGCCGTCGCGCTGATCCTCGTCGATCCCGCCCATCCTGAAGACTGGGTCCGGCCGGCGCCCAAGGAACAGGCGCTGCTCGATCGCGGCGCACGACTCTGCGGTCACGGCAGCCGGCTGGCCCGCTGGGGCGTCGCGCGCATGGTCGGCGGTCTGGTCGGTCTTGGCGCGTTGAGACCGGCATGGGCGGTGGTCAAGGCGGTGACCGGCGGCGATCTGACTTCGCGCGACGGAGCGATCCTCGCGCCGATGTGGAAGCTGCCGCCCGAAACGCGCCGGCCGCTCCGCCGCTTCTGGACGCAGGCCAAGTTCTTCGACGCCCTGGGCAGTCAGATCGCGTCGATGCCCGTCACGGCCGGCGACGTCCTCGCGGCCGCGGCCGGCGGCTACGGCGACCTGCCGCTCGTGACGATTTCCTCGACGGACCCCGGCGACTACCGCCTGCGCCAGCAGGACGCGCTGGCGGGCCTCTCGGCACGCGGGCGGCATCTCGTCGCGTCGGGCAGCGGCCACTGGATTCCGCTCGACCAGCCGGCGCTCGTCGTGCACGTGATTCGGGAGACGTACGACGAGGCGTACCGTCGATGACCGAGCGACGCGCGGTGGCGGCGTGAGTGGCTGGTTACGCCGCGCTCGTCCTGGCGCCGCTCGTGGTGGCGTGGGGACACGACCCCTTTGTGGCGCCACGCCCCTAGCGTCTGGAGTTCGGCGTGGCGCTTGGCTTCCTGGCCCTGACGATCGCCGCCCTGCAGTCCGCGCTCGTGTCACGCGTGCGGCCGACGTCACGCCGGATCGGCAGCGATCGGTTGATTGCGTGGCACCGCGGCGCGGGC
>CAZFAT010000360.1:0-42414 GCA_964517075.1 uncultured Solibacteraceae bacterium | reverse complement strand
GCGAAGCGGACCCGCCGACCTGGCACCATCGTTGCGAAACGTGCGCTCCGATGTCGCGGCCTCCTCGCATCAAAGGGTTCGATTACATCGGCTGCTATCGCTATTTCCTCACGTTCTGCACGCTCGACCGACGCACGACGTTTCAGGACGGCGGGGCAGTCACCCTGGTGCTCGAGCAATTTCGTCGTACAACCGGTGCGTGGTCGTTTGCAGTTCTTGCGTACTGCTTCATGCCCAACCACGTCCATCTGCTTGTGACCGCGACCGGAATCAGAGCCAATGCCTTGGAACTGGTCAGGTTTCTGAAGCAGGAGACCGCGTTTGCGTTCCGGAAGACGAACGGTCAGAGACTCTGGCAACGCAGCTTCGTCGATCGGACACTGCGATTTGATGAGGATGTGAAGGATGTCGTCGCCTACATCGTGATGAATCCGGTGCGTGCCGGTCTGGTCGCGTCAGTCGGGGACTATCCCTATTGGGGATCGGAGACTTACAGCCGCGCGGAGATTCTGGAGTTTGTAGGCCGACCTGAAGGTCGGCCTCTCCATTGCTGAGATGGAGCCGCCGACCTTTAGGTCGGCGGAAGCACGTGCTCAATCTCTCACCAGACACGGCCGCTTCGGATCGAAGGTCCAGCCCGTGATGAGACACTGCATCGCCGCGGCGTCGTCTCGGGCGCCGACGCCGATTTGCTGATACAGCCGGTGCGCGGCATCCACACGGGCCATGTCCAGCTCGACGCCGAGGCCGGGCCGGTCGGGGAGGGCCAGGGCACCACCCTTGATCTCCAGCGGGTCCTTCGTCAGATACTCGCCGTCCTGCCAGATCCAATGCGTGTCGATCGCGGTGATTGGGCCGGCCGCGGCCGCGGCCACGTGGGTGTACATCGCCAGCGAGATGTCGAAGTGATTGTTGGAGTGCGACCCCCACGTCAGACCCCAGGCCCGGCACACCTGCGACACGCGCACCGACCCTTGCATCGTCCAGAAATGAGGGTCGGCGAGGGGGATGTCCACGGCCTGGAGCTGCAGGGCGTGGCCGAGCTGGCGCCAGTCGGTCGCAATCATGTTGGTCGCGGTCCGCAGGCCGGTCGCGCGTCGGAACTCTGCCATGATCTCGCGGCCCGAGTAGCCGGCTTCGGCGCCGCAAGGGTCTTCGGCATAGGCGAGCACGTCGTGACGGTCGCGGCAGAGCGAGATGGCTTCCTCGAGCGACCACGCGCCGTTCGGGTCGATGGAAATCCGGGCGCCGGGGAATCGCGACGCCAGTGCCGCCACCGCCGCCATCTCGTCGGTTCCGGCGAGCACACCGCCTTTCAGCTTGAAGTGGCGAAATCCATAGCGCGCGTGAGCCGCCTCGGCGAGGCGCACGACCGCGTCACCCGTCATCGCCTCCTCGCGGCGCAGACGGTCCCAGTCGTCCCGCGGCCGCTCGGGAGGAGACTGATAGGGCAGATCGCTCTTGCGTCGATCGCCGACGAAGAACAGATACCCGAGCACCTCGACGGCCGGTCGCTGCGCGCCGTCACCGAGGAGCGCCGCGACCGGTACGCCGTGGCACTGACCCAGCAGATCGAAGAGGGCGGCTTCGATGGCCGTGACGGCGTGAATCATCACGCGCTGGTCGAACGTCTGCAGGCCGCGCCCGCCCGCGTCGAGGACGCCGAATCGGTCGCGGATGGCGCCAAGTATGGCGGCGTGGCGGCCAATCGACTGCCCGACCACGAGCGCCGAGGCCGCGACCAGCGTTTCGCGAATGCGCTCGCCGCCGGGCACCTCGCCCACGCCCGTGTGTCCGGCGTTGTCCTGGAGTACGACCAGGTTGCGCGTGAAGAAAGGGGCATGCGCGCCGCTCAGGTTGAGCAGCATGCTGTCGTGGCCCGCGACCGGGATGACCCGCATCCCGGTCACGACCGGCGTGCCGGACCAGGTGGTCACGGCTGCGTGAGCTCCACCCGGCGTATCTCACCGACGATGAAGAGGTACGCCACGATCGCCATCAGCGCGTTGGCCGCGACGAACACGAGCGCGCCGTTGAAGGAATCCGTCCACTGCACGATGTAACCGATGACGATGGGTGTGGTGATGGCGGCGATGTTGCCGAACGTGTTGAAGAGGCCGCCACTGAGCCCGGCAATCTGCTTCGGCGAGGTGTCCGACACCACCGCCCATCCGAGCGAGCCGACGCCCTTGCCGAAGAAAGCCAGCGCCATGATCCAGACCACGACCGTGGACGAGTCGACGTAGTTGCAGAGGATCATGCTGGTCGAGAGCAGCATTCCGGTCACAATCGGCACCTTGCGCGCGACCGTGAGCGAGAAACCGCGCCTGAGCAGGCGATCGGAGAAGACACCACCGAGCACGCCGCCGAAGAAGCCGCAGATGGCCGGCAGCGACGCCGCCAGTCCGGCCGTGAGGATGGTCATGCCGCGCTCCTGCACGAGGTACAGCGGGAACCAGGTCAGAAAGAAGTACGTGATGGTCGTGATGCAGTACTGGCCGATGTACACGCCGAGCAGCATCCGGTTGCGGAGCAACTGGCCGAGGTAGTTGGGCCTGGGGCCGGCCGCGGCCAGGCGCGCCCGCGCGGCGCGGTCCATGTCCACGAGGCCGCCGCCCCGCTCGATGTACTCGAGTTCGCTCGCGCTGATGTGCGGATGATCGCGCGGGCTGTAGATCGTCTTCAGCCAGACGCCCGCGAAGATGAAGCCGATGACGCCCATCACCCAGAACACGTAGGGCCAGCCGAAGCTGTAGGCGAGCCAGCCGGTGAACGGCGCGAAGATCGCGGTCGAGAAGTACTGCGCGGAGTTGAAGATGGCCGACGCGGTGCCGCGCTCGGCGGTGGGAAACCACGCGGCCACGATGCGTCCGTTGCCCGGAAACGAGGGCGCCTCGGCAAGGCCCAGCAGGAATCGCAGCGCGAAGAGCACGACAATCGCGGTCGACACCGCGAAGAAGCCGATGAACCCCTGCAGGAACGTGAAGATCGACCACGCCACGATGCTGACGGCATAGACCCGCTTCGACCCGAAGCGATCGAGGAGCCAGCCGCCGGGGAGCTGCCCAATGACGTACGCCCAGCCGAACGCGGAGAAGGCGTAGCCCATCGCGACGCTGCTCAGCCCGAGCTCCCTCGTGAGCTGGCTCCCGGCGATCGACAGGGTCGCCCGGTCGGCGTAGTTCACGGCCGACACCATGAACAGCATCAGGACGACCAGATAGCGGGTGTGGGTCATGCCGGCCGGGGTTGGCGGCGACACGGGTCGGGCAGCAGCCATGTCCAAGGGCCGTCCGTGGCGGCCGCTTCAGCTTTCCGCGGATACCGCGGCGATTAGGGCCTTGATGTACCCAAAGGCAAAGGCGAAGCCCTGGCCGCTCTCGATGCCGGGAATCTGCGGCACGTGATCCGGCATCATCATGCCGTCGTAGCCGACCTCGCGATAGACCCGCATCGCCTTGAGCATGTCCACGCTGCCGTTGTCGATGAACGTTTCCCGGAAGTTGAGGAACCCGCCTTCGATGTTGCGGAAATGGACGCTGAAGATCTTGCGGCGGGTCCCGAAGTAGCGGATGACGTCGAAGATCTCCTCGCCCGGCTTCTCGAGCTGCTCGGAGACCGTGCCCTGGCAGAAGTTCAGGCCGTGATAGGGGCTCTCCTTGATCGAGACGAACCGCTTCAGGCCGTCCGGAGAGCCGAGCACCGCGTCGACGCCGCGCCAACCCGAGTCCCGGGGCACGCCCGGGTCCTGCGGATGACAGCCCATCCGAACCTTGTACTCGTCGGCGACGGGCACCACGCGTTCGAGGAAGTACGTGATGCGCTCCCAGTAGGTGTCCGCGTCGACGGGTCCCGCGATGGTGAGCGGTGGATCCTGCCGCGCCCGCTCGTAGACGAACTCGCTGTAGCGCGATCCCCCCCGGCCGGGCGCGGAGCCCGAGCGTGGAATGCCGATGATCGTGAAGTTGTACTTGACCTGGAAGATGCCGGCGCGGGCGCAGTTGCGGATCATCTGGCAGATGTCGTCGATCTGGCGGTCGCGCTCCGGGCTCTGGCCGAGAAAAATCGCCGGCATCTCGGCACGGGCGATCTCGACCGAGCTCATCGGCAGCGGCACCATGTCGAGCGAGATGCCGTACGACCCGACGCGGTCCTTGAGCGCCGACAGCGCGTCCACCGACCACGCCTCGTCCATCTGCCGCGAGGGCAGGCGGCTGCAGATGTTGTTCACGCCAAAGGCGGCGCACGCGCGCAGGATGGCGTCCGAATCCCCGTGCTGCGTCCCGACCTTCATGCGCGCCGGCGGCAGCGGTCCGGCCGGCGCCGGGGTCTGCGACGTCTGGGCCGACACCAGCGCCTCGGCCAGGGCGCCGACCGACACACCACTGCCCGCCAGCCTGACGAACTCACGGCGATTCATGGGGCCTCCTCGGAGATGGCGCCGAGATTATCACCGACGGGCGCCGTCGGCAGGGTAGTCTAGGCGACGTCTTTTCGAGGAGCCAAAGTGGACCTGCCCGTCAATCACTTCAAGCGCGCCCTGAAGGCCGGCCGTCGCCAGATTGGGTTCTGGACCAGCCTGTCGAGCCCCATCGCCGCCGAGATCCTGGCGGGTGCCGGGTTCGACTGGCTGCTGATCGACTTCGAGCACGGCCCGAACGAGGTGCCGTTGGTCCTGAGCCAGTTGCAGGCCGTCACCGCCGGTACGGCGCATCCGATCGTCCGGCCGCCCTGGAACGACACCGTCGTCATCAAGCGGCTGCTCGACGCGGGCGTGCAGACGTTCCTCGTCCCGTACGTCCAGACGGCTGAGGAGGCGCGGCAGGCCGTGGCCGCCACGCGCTATCCGCCCCGCGGCGTGCGCGGCTTTGCGATGGCCACGCGGGCGTCACGCTTCGGCCGCATCAAGGACTACCACGCGCGCTGCGAGGACGAGATCTGCGTCCTCGTCCAGGTGGAGACGCAGATCGCGCTGCGCAACCTGGAGGCGATCGCCGTCGTCGACGGCGTGGACGGCGTCTTCATCGGACCCGGCGATCTGTCGGCCGATCTCGGACACCTGGCTCAGGCGGGACATCCCGCCGTGCAGGCCGTGATCGAGGACACCATCGAGCGAATCCGCAGGGCCGGCAACGTGCCCGGCATCCTGACGCCGGACGAGCAGCTCGCGCGCCGCTATCTGGATCTTGGGTGTCTCTTCACGGCCGTCGGGTCGGACGTCGGCCTCCTGGCGCGCGGGACGGAACAGATCGCCGCCCGGTTCCGGGCGCCGACTCCTTGAGCACAACCAAGATCGTGGTGCCGCCAACGATGTCCGCCTTCTATAGAATGCCGGTCTGATGCGAGCGCCCCGATGCGGTGGGTGACCGGACTCGGTCGCGACCTGCGGCTGGGCGCGCGGAGCTGGCGCCGGACGCCGGGCGTGGCCCTCGCCGCGATCGCGACGCTCGCGCTCGGCACCGGCGCGACGACGGCCATCTTCAGCGTGATCAGCGGCGTGCTCCTCCGGCCGCTGCCGTTTCCTCATCCCGACCGGCTCGCGCACCTCGCGGTCAGCAGTCCCGCGGATCCACGGCTGCCCGGGACCTACGTCACGTTTGCCGATCTGAAGAGCTGGCGCACCCACGCGCGCACGTTGGCGAGTGTCGCGACCTACTCACCGTTCAGCGCGAACCTGACCGGCATCGCCATGCCCGAGCGCGTGGCGACGATCCGGGCCGACCGCGCGTTCTTTGCCACGCTCGGTGTCAACGCCCTGCACGGCCGGACGTTCCGTGAAGGCGATCCGCCCAACGTGGTTGTCGCGTCGCACGGATTCTGGCTCACGCATTTTGCGGGGGACGCGACGGCCATCGGCCGCGGGCTGACGCTCGATGGCGACACCTTCACCCTGCTCGGCGTCATGCCCGAACGCTTCGAGTTCCCGTACCGCACCACGCCGACTGACCTCTGGACGCCGTGGGCGCCCCGCCCCGTGCCCAACGGCCGGCTGGATGCCGTGGTTGGGCGGATGGCTCCACGCGTGGCGCTGCACGCGGTGCGGGACGAACTGACGTCGCTGTCCGCGAGTCTCGTCACTGGCCGCTTCGCGAGCGTCACGCCGGTCGCGGAGGCTGTCGCTCGACCCGTGCGTCAGTCGCTCCTCGTGCTCATGGGTGCGGTCGGATTGCTGCTGCTCGTCGCTTGCGCCAACGTCGCGAACCTGCTGCTGGCCCGAGCCGCCGCGCGCCGCCGCGAGATCGCGGTACGCGTCGCCCTCGGCGCGGGCCGCTGGCCGCTCATCCGGCAGTCGCTCGTCGAGAGCCTGATGCTGGCAGTCGCCGGTGGAGCGGTCGGTCTCCTCATCGGGACGAGTGCCCTGCGCGTTCTACTCGGTCTGGCGGCCAGCCAGCTCCCGCGCGCGGCAGACATCGGTTTTGACTGGCGGGTCTTCGCCTTCCTCGTCGTGGTCTCGGTGGTGACCGGCGTGGCCGTTGGTCTCGTTCCGGCGATCGGATCGCTGGGCCGCGACGTGCAGCGCGATCTCCAGGCGGGGCCGCGTGCGAGTGCGCGGCACGGGCACCTCCAGCCGGCGCTCGTGATCGCGGAGATCGCGCTGGCCTTCGTGCTGGTCGCCGGCGCCGGCCTCCTGCTGCGAACGTTCCTGAACCTGCAGGGCACGCCCACGGGATTCCGCGCCGCCGACGTCCTGACCCTGCACCTGGCGGTCGATGACGCCGAGGAGTCCCGTATCCTCGTTGAACGGGTCTCGCAGATTCCCGGTGTGGATGCCGCCGGATTCATTTCGCTCCTGCCGTTGCAGCACGCAAACTGGAGTGGCCGTTTCACGATCGACAGTCGGCCTGGCGAAGGCTCCGCCGAGTTCCGCTACGTGACGCCGGACTATTTCCGGGTGATGGGTATTCCCATCCTGCGTGGGCGCCAGTTGTCGGACGACGACACCGCGACGACCGAGAAGGTGCTGCTCGTCAACCAGGCGTTCGCCGCGAAGTACCTTCCGGGCGACCAGCCCGTCGGCCAGGTGCTGACCGATCGTGGACGCATTGTCGGGGTCGTGGGTGATGTCCGGCAGGCACGGCTCGATCGGCCGGCCGATCCGGAGATCTACTATCCCATCGCGCAGAATTTCGCCCAACTGCGCAGCGTGGGATCGACGATGGTGGTGCGAAGTGGCCGGCCGGCGTCGGCACTCGTGGACGAGATTCGCCGGGCGATTCGCGACGTGCGGCCCAACCAGGCCGTTTTCCATGTGGAGACCCTGGACCGCGTGGTCGATCGTTCCATCGGCAGCCAGCAGCTCTACCTGTGGCTGCTCGGCGTCTTTGCCGCGATCGGCACCCTGCTCGCGGCCACGGGCGTCTACGCGCTGATGGCGTATCTGGTCGCGCTTCGAACGCGCGAGTACGGCATCCGCCTGGCGCTCGGCGCCGACGCCGCACGCGTCCTGCGTCTGGTCCTGCGACGCGGAGCACTCCTCGCCGGTCTTGGCCTCGCCACGGGAATCGCCTGTGCCGTCGTGCTCACGCGCTTCCTGCAGACGCTGTTGTATGGCGTGGCCGCCATCGACCCGGCGACGTTTGCGGCGGGCGCCGTGTTGCTGGGTCTCGTGGCTCTAGGAGCCTCGGTCGTTCCCGCCCGTCGCGCCGCGCGCGTGGATCCGGTCATCGCATTGCGTCCGGAGTAGTCATGCCGCCGACCTTCAGGTCGGCTTTTTCTTCCCCTGGGCAGGTCGGCGAGGCCGTTTGGCGGGCGCTTTGCGGGGCTTGGCCCCGCGTTCCGCCTGGAGCGTCGCTGCCTTCTCGATGATCGAGCGCAGCATGGCTCCCGTCGAGCCCCCCTCGACCGGGCGGTTCGTGCGCCACACGCTCGGGTCGTCCTCGGCCAGGATTTCGTGCAGGTCGTGGTTGCTCTTCACGCTGAGCGGCGCGAAGGTCGTGATGTCGATGTCGCCCGCCCAGTCGTCGCGGTGCTTGATCAGCAGCCAGCTCCGCCCGTCGCCCTGCCCACCGTACCCCCGCGTACGGATGAGCGCCCAGGATCCCTTGAGCTTGTAGCCGTCCAGCTCGAACTTGAGGTCCCCCTTCTTCAGCGCCGCCTCGACGTCGTCCACGAGCGGCTTCCACGTCCCCATGTCCCAGAGCATGACGATGCCGGCGCCGTAGCCTTCGGGGATGATGCCTTCGAACGTCCCGTAATCGAGCGGGTGGTCCTCGACGTGCATCGCCAGCCGCTTGTCCCTCGGGTTCAGCGAGGGTCCCTTCGGCACCGCCCACGAGAGCAGCACGCGGTTCAGCTCGAGCCGAAGGTCGTAGTGAAGATGGCTGGCGAGGTGCTTCTGAACACAGAAGAACAGTCCCTTGGACCTGCGACCGCGTTTGGGCGGCTCGTCACCCGAAGGCTCAGGCGATTTCGTGAAGTCGCGCCTGCGTTTGTAGTCCTCGAGCGCCATGGGGTCTCCCTCGTGCGCTGTGGGCGGAGCGCTCGTTCGAGCGTACTACCGGACGACCCGGTGTGCGGTGTCTCGGTCAGTCACGACGCGCGCGGCGCGCGGCCGGTAGAGTGCATCCGGCCGGTGTCGTACACTGCTCCCCGATTTCTCAGGAGACACCCATGGGCATGCACGAGATTGACTTCCGGATCGTCGGGGAAGATCTGCAGTTTGTCGAAGTCGAGCTCGATCCGGGCGAAGCGACGGTCGCCGAAGCCGGCGGGATGATGTACATGGACGACGGCATCGAGATGGAGACGGTGTTCGGCGACGGGTCGCAGAAACAGACTGGCTTCATGGGTGCGTTGATGGGGGCCGGCAAGCGGCTCCTGACGGGGGAGTCGCTCTTCATGACGGTGTTCCTCAACCGCAGCACGCAGAAGCGCAAGCTCGCCTTCGGGGCCCCCTATCCCGGCCGCATCGTGGCGGTGCATCTCTCCGAGATTGGCGGCGAGCTGATTGCCCAGAAGGACTCCTTTCTCGCCGCGGCGAAGGGCGTGAGTATTGGCATTGCATTTCAAAAGCGCCTGGGCGTGGGCCTGTTCGGTGGCGAAGGCTTCATCATGCAGCGCCTGACGGGGGATGGCTGGGCCTTCGTGCACGCGGGCGGCATGCTGACGGAGCGCACCCTCGCGCCCGGCGAGCTCATCCGCGTGGACACCGGCTGCATCGTCGCGCTGCAGCCGTCGGTGAGCTACGAGATCGAATACGTCGGCAAGATCAAGACCGCGCTGTTTGGTGGCGAAGGCCTGTTCTTCGCGACCCTGCGCGGCCCCGGCCGGATCTGGCTGCAGTCGCTTCCGCTCAGCAGGCTCGCGAACCGCATCGTCTCCGCGGTGCCGGGGCTCACGCGGGGCGGCAAAGGGGAAGGCTCCGTCCTCGGCAGGTTGGGCGGGTTGCTGGACGGCGACAACTAACGATGGAGAGGCGGTTCGTGGGCTGACCTGAAGGTCGGCCCCTCCATCAACCGCACGTCAGCCCCGCGGACGCGCACCGCCTGCGATCCCGCCTGGGCCCTCGTCGGCCTGTTTGAAGACCTTGGTCGCCAGCGCGACCATGGAGGCCACGTCGCTGACGTTGGCGGGCAGGATGAGGGTGTTGGTCTTCTGCGCCAGGGCGCCGAACTGCGTCAGGTAGTTCTCGGCCACACGGAGCTGCGTGGCCTCCACGCCGCCGGGCTGGCGAATGGCGTCGGCGACCTGGCGGATGCCCTCGGCAGTCGCACGGGCCACGGCCAGGATGGCCGAGGCTTCGCCTTCGGCCTCATTGATCTGCTGCTGCCGCCGTGCTTCCGAAGCCTTGATGACCTGCTGCTTGTCGCCTTCGGCGTTGTTGATGGCGGCGTCGCGCGAGCCTTCCGAGGTCAGGATGACGGCGCGCTTTTCCCGCTCGGCACGCATCTGCTTTTCCATCGCGGCGAGGACGTCGTGCGGGGGCGTGATGTTCTTGATCTCGTAGCGGAGGACCTTGACGCCCCACGCCTCGGACGCCTTGTCGAGCTCGGTTACGAGCTGGGCGTTGATATTCATCCGCTCTTCGAACGTCTTGTCCAGATCGATCTTGCCGATCTCGCTGCGCAGCGTCGTCTGGGCGAGCTGCGAGATCGCGAAATGGTAGTCCGAGATGCCGTACGCGGCGCGCTCGGGGTTCAGCACTTTCAGGTACAGGATGCCGTCCACGCCCACCTGCACGTTGTCGCGGGTGATGCAGACCTGCGCCGGAATGTCGAGCGCGGCCTCCTTCAGCGACATCCGGTAGCGGATGACGTCCACGAACGGGGTGAGAAAATGAAAACCGGCCTGCAGCACGCCGGCGAACCGCCCAAGGCGCTCGACGACGTACGCGCTTTGCTGCGGCACCACGACGGCGCTCTTGGCCATGATGATGAACAGCACAATGGCGAAGAGTGCGAGGCCGATCAGCGTGCCGTCGAGTTCCATCAGGGATTCCTCTCTGGAGCAACGTCGAGCATCAGTCCGTCGACGGCCAGCACGCGGCAGCGGGTGCCCGGGCTCAGGACCGCGTCGGACGTGTTGCGGGCCGACCAGGCGGCGCCTCGCACTTCGACCTTGCCGATGGCGCCCGGCCCGAGCTCGCTCGCGACGACGCCGATCTCACCGACGAGCTGGTCCACCGCCGGCTGGAGCTGCGAATCGAGATTGAGCCGCTGCTGGAGCCGGCCGCGGAACAGCACGAGCGAGCCGATCGAGAGGATCGAGAACAGCGCGAGCTGCACCCAGAGGGCCTGGGCCACTCCCGCGACGTCCAGCAGGCCGACGATGATGGCCGCCGTGCCGAAGAAGAGGAGGAAGAAGCCGCCCGGCGTGGCAATCTCACCCAGGGTGAGAATCAGCCCGAAGACAATCCAATGCCACCAGAGCACATTCATGAGGAGTCGGGCGGATTATCCTCGACGCCGCGGAGGGGCGCAAATCGCCGGGTGCCTGGGCTACCCGTCCGGGCTATGCTCGTGCCCATGCTGACACTGACCCACCCCGCCCGGATGTTCGTGGTTGTCGTCGCCGTTCTGGGACTCCAGGTGGTGCCGACCGGTGTCGCGGCGCAGACGCTTCAGCCTCATCAGCAGCTCGCCCGGGACGTCTTCAAGGAGCTGGTGGACATCAACACCACGCACGCCGACGGCGACACGACGGTGGCCGCCGAAGCCATGGCGGCGCGTCTCCGCGCCGCCGGGTTCCCGGCAGAGGACCTCTTCGTCGGCGGTCCGGTGCCGAAGAAGGGCAACCTGGTCGTGCGGTACCGGGGACGCACGGCCGGCCGCAAGCCCATTCTCCTGCTGGCCCACCTGGACGTCGTCGGCGCCAGCCGGGCGGACTGGTCGCCCGATCTCGATCCGTTCCGCTTGACCGAGAAGGACGGGTTCTTCTACGGACGAGGCACCACCGACGACAAGGCCATGGCGGCGATTTTCGTGGCGACGTTTCTTCGCATGAAGCAGCAAGGCCTCGTGCCGGACCGCGACATCGTGCTGGCGTTGACGGCCGATGAGGAAGGGGGGCAACAGAACGGGGTGCGGTGGCTGCTTGAGAACCATCGCGCGCGCGTCGACGCCGAGTACGGGCTGAACGAGGGCGGCGGTGGCCAGGCGAAAGCCGGACGACGCATCGCCAACACGGTGCAGGCGAGCGAGAAGGTGTACGTGGATTACACCCTCGAGGCGACGAACAAGGGCGGTCACAGTTCGATGCCTCAACCCGAGAACGCCATTTACGAGCTCGCCGCCGCGCTGGCGCGCGTCGGGGCATTTGCGTTTCCTGCGACGCTGAACGAGGTCACGCGCGCGTACTTCACCGGCATGGCGGGCGTGGAGCCCGGGCCGGCCGCGGCGGACTTCACGGCCGTCGCTCGGCCCGGCACACCCGACCCGGCCGTGGTCGCCCGCCTCAGCACCGTGCCCCTCTACAACGCGATGTTGCGTACGACGTGCGTGGCCACGATGGTGACCGCGGGCCATGCGCTGAACGCGCTGCCGCAGCGCGCCACGGCGAATATCAACTGCCGCGTGCTGCCCGGCGAGGATCCGCAGGCCGTGCAGCGCACCCTCACCGAGGTCATGGCGAACCCGAAGCTCACCCTGACGCCGGTGGAGACGGCGAAGCCCAGTCCGCCGTCGCCGCTGACGCCGGAGATCATGCAGACCATCACGCGGATCACGGATCAGCTGTGGCCCGGCGTGCCCGTGATTCCATTCATGAGTACGGGCGCGACAGACGGATTGTTCTTCCGCGAGGCGGGCGTCCCTATCTACGGCGTCTCGGGGCTCTTCGGCGACATGGACGACGTGCGCGCGCACGGCCGCGACGAACGCCTCGGGATCCGCGAGTTCTTCGACGGGCAGGAGTTTCTGTGGCGGCTCGTCACGACGCTAGGCGGCGCGACGCCGAAGCCCTGAGCAGCCGGCTCGTTATCGAGGCTCAGACGCGTCGCTTGCGTTGGGCGAGGTACACGCCCGCCAGCACCAGGGCGCCGCCGAGCATCGCAATCGGCCCGAACGGTTCACCGAGGAGGGGCCCGGCGAGCGCCAGCGTGGCCAGCGGTTCGAGATAGAGGTACACGCCCGCGCGCGTCGCGCCCAGCCGGGCGACGCCCTCCTGCCAGAACCACTGCCCGAGCGCCAGGCCGGGAATTCCCAGATACAGCACCGCCGCGATGCCGCGTGGCGAGAGTGAGCCCACGCGAGAGAGGTCGGCCGACGTGATGACGAGCACGGCCGTGAGAACCGAGGCCACGACCAGGACCGCGAAGGTGACGGCCAACGGGTCGCGCCGCTGAACGAGATTGCGTGTCAGCACGGTGTAGATGGCCCACGTGTGCGCCGAGGCCAGCACGAGCCAGTCGCCGGTGCTGCGGAGCCAGTCGAGGTTGGCGAGGCGACCGCGCGAGACGAGCAGCACGATCCCCGTCGTGGCGATCGCGATGCCGGCAACGCCCGCCCGCCCGATCCGCTCGCCGAGGAACGCGAACGAGAGCACGGCAAGGGCCAGCGGCGAGACGGCAATGATCCATCCCGTATTGGTTGCGGTGGTCGTCTCGAGTCCCTCGATTTGCACGAGGACGTGCAGGGTGAAGACGGCGCTGCCGAGGAGCACGGGCCAGAGGTCGGCGCGCGTGAGCCGGACTGGGACCCGTCTGACGAGCAGGATGCCGCCAACGAACGGCAGCCCGATTGCCAGACGCAGCGCGAAGATCTCGACCGCGCCGAGCTCCGCCACCAGCATCTTCGTAAACACGAAGGTCCATCCCCAGAGAGTCACAGCGGAAAGGAGGAGGACGTGGGGAAGCATGGCGTCATTCTCTCGCGCCTCGCGGGCCCGGCCCGCGCCACAGAGTTGCTCCCGCCGGCCGATTTGGGTAACGGTTTGCCAGGTCCCCACCGCGCGGAGCCGGCACCTCGTTTGCACCGTGAGGTCCCCGGAGGGTGACCCATGCTGTATACGCTCGCGGTGATTCTGCTGATCGCGTGGCTGCTTGGAATCGCAGGTACGTACACGATCGGCTCGTTCGTGCACGCGCTCCTCGTGATCGCGATCGTGCTGTTCGTGGTCGGTCTGATCAGCGGTCGTCGACCTGTCGTCTGAGCGCGGGGGCTGCTGGTCTGGCAGCCCCCCGTTCTTACGCCGGCGGGAGACGGCCGTGCCATCGGCATGGGCCGGTTCGCCCTCAGCCACGCGCCGGCCGTCCTGACAGCCCACCGTTCGTTCGCGCCCGGCCCGTCATCCTATCGCTGGCTGGTCCGCTCCCATCAGTCGCGTCAACGGCCGTCGCGCGAGGAGCATCACGATCCCCGCGGCGATGGGGAGCAATGCGACGGAGAGAAGCAGCCGCTCGAGCGGCATCGCCCCGTAGAGCGCGGCCATCTGTCCCCCCGCGTAGTTGCCCACGGACGTGGCCAGGAACCACACCCCCATCATCAGGCTGACGATGCGGGCGGGGGCGAGGCGGGTCATCGCGCTCAGGCCGACCGGGCTCAGGCACAGCTCGGCCCATGTGTGCAGAAGGTAGACGCCGGCTAGCCAGAACGCACCGACCTGCACGCCGGTCGAAGCCATGGCAGCGGCGGGGACGAGTACGAGAAAGCCGAGTCCCACACCGAGCAGGCCCAGGGCAAACTTGGTGGGCGTCGACGGCTGCCGGCGGCCGAGCCGGATCCACAGCCAGGCGAAGACGGGCCCGAAGACGATGATGCCGAGCGGATTGAACGACTGCCACCAGCTGCTCGGAAACGCGGCGCCGAAGATCTCGTTGCGCGTGCTGCGGTCCGCGAACAGGTTCAGCGTGGAGCCCGCCTGCTCGAAGACCGACCAGAACAGCGCGGACGTGAGGAAGAACACCACGATCAGCGACAGCCGTCGCCGCTCGTCAGGCGTCCAGCTTCGGTCGAGGAACAGCCGCGCGAAGAACACGACCGTGATCACGAGTAGCGAATAGCCCGCCACGGTGCTGAACGACGCGGTGGTGATCGCCAGGCGCTCGTCGATCTGGCCCAGCGCCGCCCATGTCGCGACGAGCGCGATGCACACCGCCGTCGCGACGGCGAACTGGCGCAGGGCGACGGCACGGTCGCCGGCGGACGCGGCCGGACGGAGGCCCGCGTCGCCCAGCCGGGCCCGGCCCCGCACGTACTGCACAAGCCCCAGCGTCATCCCCACGCCAGCCGCCCCGAACCCCCAGTGCCAGGCGGCGTTCGGATTCAGGCCCCAATCGGAGAGCTGGGTTCGGAACATTTCGCTCTGCGCGAGGAATCCGGTCACCAGCGGGCCGAGCAGCGCGCCGGCGTTGATGCCCATGTAGAAGATGGAGAAGCCCGAGTCGCGCCGCAGATCCTGCGGTCCGTACAGTTGACCGACGATGACGCTGATGTTGGGCTTGAGGAGTCCCGTGCCCAGTACGATCAGCCCGAGTCCCAGATAGAAGGTGGGATCGAGCGGGACGGCCAGCGAGAAGTGCCCGAGCGCGATGAGCGTGCCGCCGATCAGCACGGCGCGCTGCTGGCCGAGCAGCCGGTCCGCTAGCCAGCCGCCGGGCAGGCTCATGAGATACACCATCGCCGTGTAGGTGCCGTAGATGGCGGCGGCGGTCGCGGTGTCCAGGCCGAGGCCGCCGGCGGAGACCGCCGCGGTCATGTACAGGATGAGGAACCCCCGCATCCCGTAGTAGCTGAACCGCTCCCACATCTCGCTGAAGAACAGCGTGGAGAGGCCGCGGGGGTGTCCGAAAAACTGCCGGCTGGCAGGGGGCATGGACGATGAAGTCAGTTAGAAGTGAGCTTCTCAGGCTTTCAAGCTTTCTCCACGAATCCCGGCGGCGGCGCCGCGTCCTCGCCAAACAGGAACTCCTCCATCTGCGTGGCGATGAGGGTTTGCGCTTCCTTCTGAAAGGGGAGCAGACGATACTCGTTGAGGATCATCTTCATCCGCTCCTCCCACATCTCCCAGGCGTCCTCGGAGATATGTTCGTAGATGCGCTGGCCGAGGGGGCCGGGCCAGGGCGGGGCGTCGAGCCCGGGCAGGTCGCGCTTCAGCTTCGCGCAGAAGACCATCCGTCGTGGTGTCTCGGCGGCAGGTGCCATAATCGAGGGACGCCCGGGCGGATCCGGGCGGCCACCGCATCTTATCCGAAACGCGCCGACCCGATGGGCGCCGCCGCCGGGAGACCGAGGATGACGCGATGCTGAACCTTCGTCGCGCGAGCGCCTGTCAGGCGCGGCTTGCCCTCTGTCTCGCCGCGCTGCTGCTGCTGGCGCTGCCGTCGACCGCCGCTGGCCAGTACTTCGGCCGCAACAAGGTGCAGTATCGCGGGTTCGAGTTCCAGATCCTGCGCACCGAGCACTTCGACCTGTACTTCTATCCGGAGGAAGCGGAGGCGGCGGACACCGTGGCCCGCATGGCCGAGCGCTGGCACGCACGCCTGTCGCGCTTCTTCGGCCACCAGCTCCGCGGCCGTCAGCCCGTGATTCTCTACGCGGCGGCCGCCCACTTCCGCCAGACCAACGCCATCGAGGGGCTGATTGGCGAGGGCACCGGCGGCGTCACCGAAGCCATCAAGCGCCGCGTCGTGCTGCCGATGTCCGGATCGCTCGCCGACACCGACCACGTCCTGGGCCACGAGCTGGTGCACGCCTTCCAGTTCGACCTGACCGGCACCGACCCCCGGGAGACCGCCAGCGGCGCGCCCGGCATCCTGGCCTTTCCCCTCTGGTTCGTCGAGGGCATGGCCGAGTACCTCTCGCTCGGTCCGGTGGACGCGCAGACGGCGATGTGGCTGCGCGATGCCGCGCTGCGGGAGAAGCTGCCACACGTCCGCGATCTGAACGACGGACGCTTCTTTCCCTATCGGTGGGGGCACGCCTTCTGGGCGTATATCGGCGCGAAGTACGGAGACCGCGCCGTGGCGTCGCTGATCCGATCCGCCGCCAACCCGCGCTTCGACCTCGACGGCTTCATGCGGCAGCTCGGCACCGACGCCGACACGTTCACGGCCGGCTGGCATGACGCGATTCAGGAGGCGACCGCGGCCGTGATGGCCGAGGTGTCGGCCGTCACGAGCCGGCCGCGCCTGGTGGTCAGTGCGGCCACCGGCGGCGGTCGCTTCAACGTCGGCCCCCGCGTCAGCCCCGATGGCCGGAGCGTGGCGTTCTTCTCGGAGCGAGGCCGCTTCGCCGTCGAGCTGTTCCTCGCGGATGTCGCGACTGGCCGGGTGGAGCGCAAGCTCCTGCAGACCGCCACCGATCCGCACTTCGACAGCCTCGAGTTCCTGAACTCCGCCGGCGGCTGGAGCCCCGACGGCCGGACGCTGGTCGTCACGGCCATTCGCGGGGGACGGCCGGTCGTCGTCTTCATCGATCCGGCGCGCGGTCGGGTCACACGCGAACTCAAGGTCGCGGGTCTCGATGACGCGCGCAATCCCGCCTTCGCGCCCGACGGACAGTCGGTCGTGGTGAGCGGCCACGCGGGCGGCCTCGTGGATCTGTATCGCCTCTGGCTCGAGACGGCACGCGTGGAGCGTCTCACCGAGGATGCATTCGCCGATCTCGAGCCCATGTTCACGCCTGACGGCCGTAGCGTGGTCTTCGTCACCGAGCGCTTCAGCACGAATCTGGCCACGCTCGAAGCAGGGGCGCTGCGGCTCGCGCGGCTCGATCTGGCCACGCGGCAGGTCAGTCCCATTCCGGCGTTTCTCCGCGGCAAGCACCTCAGCCCGCAGGTGTCCGCCGACGGCACCCTCGTCACCTTCATCGCCGACCCTGATGGCGTGAGCAACCTCTATCGCATGTCGATCGACGGCGGCCCCATCGAGCGGTTGTCGTCCGTCCCGACGGGCATTGCCGGGATCACGACGGTCAGTCCGGCGCTGAGCGCCTCGGCCACGTCCGGCCGGCTCGTCTTCAGCGTGTTCGAGGACGACGGGCATTCGATTTACGCGCTCGATCCGGCGGATACGGTGGCGCTCGTCGCGCCACTGGCGACGCCGGTGGCGGCCGTGCTGCCGGGGACGGCGCCGGCGCGTGCCGAGGGCCCGGCCAGTCCGGCGAGTCCCACGGGCGACGTGCAGCGCCTGCTGGCCGATCCGATGCGGGGCCTGCCGGCGGCCGGATCGGTCGCCGCGGCCGAGCCCTACCGCGAGAAGCTGATGCTCGACGCCATCGGTCAGCCGTCGGTCGGTGTGGGCGTCAACCAGTTCGGCGGAACCGTGAGCGGTGCCGTCTCCGCGTTCTTCAGCGACATGCTGGGCGACCGGGCGCTCGGTGTCTCCGGCGAGGTGTCAGGCCGGCTGGCGGACTTCGGCGGCCAGATCGTGTACGTCAATCGCCGGCATCGCTGGAACTGGGCGACCGCCGTCGAGGTCGCGCCCTATCGCATTGGGTACCTGTCCCGCCGCGACGATCCCGCGACAGGCCAGACCACGGTGACCGAGACGATCGAGCGACAGCCGAGCCGCGGCGCGTTTGGCATGACGTCGTACCCGTTCAACGGGTCGACCCGCGTCGAGTTCGCCGGCGGGTTGCACGCCTTGTCCTTCACGCGTCAAATCCGCACGGGCACGTACGTGACCGCCACGCGGGAGCTCCTCGGCATCGTTGAAGAAGAGATGTCCCTCGGGCCCAACATGTATCTGGGGCAGGCGCGCGCCGCGCTCGTGCACGACACCTCGTTCTTCGGCGCCACGAGCCCGCTCTATGGCGGTCGGTACCGTCTGGAGGTGGGACGGACGGGCGGGACGCTGAACTACACGACGGCGCTCGTCGACTGGCGGCGATACTTCATGCCGGTCGAGCCCTTTACGCTGGCCCTGCGGGCGCTGCACTACGGCCGGTACGGACAGAATTCCGAGGACGCGCAGCTGGTCAATCTGTATGCGGGTCATCCCGAGTTCGTCCGGGGCTACGGCGTGGGCTCGTTTTCGGCGGCCGACTGCCTGCGCGGCGCCGGCGGCGCCGAATGCGGCGTGTTCCGCAGTCTGATCGGCAGCCGCCTGCTCGTGGCGAACCTCGAGCTGCGCGCGCCGCTGGCCGGTCTGTTCACCGGCACGCTCGAATACGGTCGCGTGCCCTTCGACGTGGCGTTCTTCGCGGATGCGGGGGTTGCGTGGAGCGACGTCGATCGGCCGGAGTTCGCCGGCGGCGCGCGCGCCCTGGTTCGCAGCATCGGCGCCGCGATCCGCGCCAACGCATTCGGGCTGTTCGCCGTGGAACTCTCGATTGCCCGGCCTCTCGACCGCGACGACCGCAGCCTGCAGTGGCAGGTGGGGATCCGGCAGGGATTCTAAGTGGACAAGATCAGGTTGCAGGTTACAGGTAAAAGGTTGGTGGTCTAAGAACCTTTGTTAACCTCTAACCTCTAACCTCTAACCTCTAACCTCTAACCTTTAACCTTCTCAGTGTCTCGCCAACACCTCGACCTGCACCCTCGCGTCGTTGAAGCACGCGCCGCCGCCGATGTCGGTCAGGCTGTCGGGGACGAGCGCGTTGGCGGTCCCGCCGTTGTAGGTGCTGCGCGCCCACAGGCCCTTGGCGAGTGAGAGGGTGCCGGCCGGCACTTCCGGGGTCACGAGCGCCTCGCAGTGCACCTCGCCGAGTCCATTGAAGATCCGCACGGAGTCGCCTTCCTCAATCATCCGGGCGAGGGCGTCGGACGGGTGGATCTTGACCCGTGCGATGCCAGGCCGAAGCTCCGCCAGCGTCGACGACACCGTGTGCTCGCTGGCCGGCGAGATGAGGCAGAGCGGGAAGTCCGTCGAGGCCGGATCGGCGCGATAGGTGTACAGGCCGTCGGCGGCGGGCAGGGCCGCGGGAAACAAGTGAACCCGGCCATCCGCCGTGCGGGGCCGCACGTCCACGAACTGCACCGGCCGGCCGTCGCCGGGCGCCGGCAGCGGCGCGCCTTCCAGAATCGCCGGCGCAAGGCCGTCGGGCAGCTTTGCTGCGGCATCCATGAGCCCGCCGACCTCGCCGAGGCCATCCTCCTCCGGACGGGTCAGGCCCAGGCGCACGCTCAACTCGCGGAACAGTTCCTGGTTGGGGCGCGACTCGCCGACGGCCGCAATCGCCGGCTGCACCAGGTGCAGGTGATACGCGCCGTAGCCTTTCGCGATGTCGTAGTGCTCGAGGAACGTCGTGGCCGGCAGCACGACGTCGGCGAAGTGCGCCGTGTCGGTCATGACCTGCTCGTGGACGACGGTGAACAGGTCCTCGCGCGCGAGCCCGCGCCGCACCAGGTTCTGATCGGGCACGGTCATGAGCGGATTGCAGTTGTAGACGAAGAGCACGGTGACGGGCGGCTGGTCGTATTCAGTCAGCGCCCGTCCGAGGTGGTTCATGTTGACCACGCGGGTGGGCGGCGCGGCCGTGTCGACTAGATGCTCGGCCTTGATGCCCCACGCCGCCGAGTTGCTCATCGTGTAGCCGCCGCCCCGCACGCCGAACTTCCCGGCCACGGCCGGCAGCGCCAGAATCGCCAGCGTCGCCGATCCGCCATTGCGATTGCGCTCCTGGCCCCAGCCACAGCGGATGACGGCCGGCGACGTCGTGCCGTACCAGCTCGCAAAGGTCGCCAGGTCCGTCACCGGCACGCCCGCTTCGGCGGCTGCGCGGTCGAGCGTCCATCCCGCCGCCGCGTCCACGAGTCGATCGGCGCCGGAGGCGTGCGCGTCCAGGAACGCGCGATCGGCCCACCCCTGCGCGAAGAGTTCACGGATGACCGCGAGGGCGATCGGCAGGTCCGTGCCGGGCCGCACCGGCAGGTGCAGATCCGCGAGACGGGCCAGCGGCGTGCGGCGCGGATCGATGACCACCAGCCGCGCGCCGGCCTTCTGCGCGCGCTTGATGTGCGCCACCAGATGGAGGCCGGACGCAGACGGGTTGCTGCCCCAGATGACGATGAGCTGCGCGGTCTCGTAGTCGGCGTAGGCGACGCCCGGCATCGTCCCGTACATGGCGTCGGCGGCCGCACCGGTGGGCGCGGCGCACAGGGTGCGCGCCAGCCGCGAGGCGCCGAACCGACGGAAGAAGCGGGCGTCCTCGAAGTCGTTGCTCAGCAAGCCGTTCGATCCGCCGTAGTAGTACGGCAGCACGGACTCGGCGCCGTGCCGATCGCGCGCATCCTCCAGCTTCCCGACGATGAGATCGAGCGCTTCGTCCCAGGTGACGCGGCTGAACTGGCCGCTGCCTTTCGTGCCCGTGCGGACCGCCGGGTAGAGCACGCGCTCAGGGCCGTACACGCGCCGGTCGAACCGGCGAACCTTGCCGCAGATGACGTTCTGGGTGGAGGGTGCGACACTGCTGCCGGCAATCTCGACGACCCGACCGCCTTCGACGGTCACCGCGAGGCTGCACGAGTCCGGGCAGTCGAGCGGACACGCCGTCTGGACGACGGTGCGTCCCCGGCGTGCGGGGGCCACGTCGGAAGGCCGAGGCATGACACAGTGTAGCAGTCCGGATCGCGGCGGACGCCCGATCCGGCGTCCGCAGAGGAGCGGCGTTCGTGTCACAGGGAGTCGGGGCGGGCACGACACGACCCAGGGTCGTGATCATCGGGGGCGGGTTCGGCGGCCTGAGTGCGGCGCGGGCCCTCCGCCACGCGCCGGTCGACGTCGTTCTGCTCGACCGACGGAATCATCATGTGTTCCAGCCACTTTTGTATCAGGTGGCCACGGCCGGCCTGTCGCCGGGCGACATCGCCTCCCCCATTCGCTGGATCCTGCGCAAGCACCGGAACTTGCATGTCTGGCTCGCCGAAGTGACCACCATCGATCCGGCGCGGCGTGTCGTACGGCTCGCCGACGGCGAGGTGAGCTACGACTTCCTGATCGTCGCCGCGGGGGCGACGCACGCCTATTTCGGCCACGACGAATGGCGTCCGCACGCGCCGGGGTTGAAGACACTCGAAGACGCGCTCGACATGCGGCGCCGCGTGCTGCTGGCGTTCGAGGAGGCCGAGCGCGCGCGTGACCGGCACGTGCAGCGGCGGCTGCTGACTTTCGTCGTCATCGGCGGCGGACCGACGGGCGTCGAACTGGCCGGATCGCTCGCCGAGATCTCGCGCCACGCGCTCGCCAACGACTTCCGGGCGATCGATCCCGAGTCAGCGCGCATCATCCTCATCGAAGGCGGGCCCGCGGTCCTGCCGACGTATCCCGCGGAGCTGTCGCAGTTCGCGCGCCAGGCGCTCGAGCGCCTGGGCGTCGCGGTGTGGACGGGCAGCGTGGTGACGGACGTGAGTGCCGGCCGCGTGCGCGTCGGCGACGAGACGATCGAAGCGGGCACGGTGCTCTGGGCCGCCGGTGTCTCCGCGTCGCCGCTGGGCGCGTCGCTCGGCGTGCCCCTGGATCGGGCGGGGCGCGTGATCGTGCAGGAAGATCTCACCGTGCCGGGGCAGTCCGCGATCAGCGTCGTCGGCGATCTGGCCGCGTTCCGCACGGCCGACGGCGGCTGGCTGCCGGGCGTCGCGCAGGTCGCGATGCAGCAGGCCGCGCACGCCGCGGCGAACATCACCCGGCAGATCGCCGGCACGCCGACTCGCCCCTTCGTCTATCGCAACCTCGGGAACCTCGCGACCATCGGCCGGCACTCGGCCGTGGCCGACCTGCCGCGCCTGCGGATGAAGGGGCTGCCCGCCTGGCTCTTCTGGCTGTTCGTGCACATCTTCAACCTGATTGGCTTTCGCAGCCGGCTGTCGGTGATGATGCAGTGGGCGTCGTCCTACATGACCTATCAGCGCAGCGTCCGACTCATCACGGGAGATGACGAATGGCACGCTCGAGCGTAGAACGGCCGGCCGCCGTCCGTGGGTGGTGGGCCGCCGGCCTGCTCGCCGTGCTGATGATCGCCCTGCCGGTGCCGGCGGGTGTCATCGACGAGTTCTACTCGCGACTGGTGTACCGGTGGGTGCAGCGCGGCCTCACGTCGATCAGCAACCTCGTGCCGTTCGCCGTGCTCGACGTGCTGATCGCCGTGGCGGTGTGCGCCATCCTCCTGCGCATCGTCTGGCTGCTGCGCACCGCCTGGCGCCGCGGACCGCTGGCCGCGCTCTCCGAAGGGGTCCGCCGTCTGATTCGCACGGTCGGCCTCGTCATCATCGTGTTCGTGACGGCGTGGGGGTGCAACTACCGTCGGCTGCCGCTCGAAACCACCCTGCGGGGTGAACGGGCGCCGCGCCCCACTGTCGAGGTCCTGGAGTTGGCCGTGGGGCAGGTTGCCGCGCTGGCGGCGAACTACCGCCGCGCGGTCGCCGGCGAGCCCGAGTGGGACATGCGGCAGGTCGCGGCGGCGCTCGAGGAACCGATGAACGTCGCACTCACGCGGCTCGAGCTGCCCGCCCTGGCCGAGCCGGGGCGTCCCAAAACCTCAGCGGTGCTCACGCAGTGGTACACGTGGGCGGGCGTCAACGGCATGATCAACCCGTTCGGGCTCGAGCCGATCGTCCACCCGGATCTGCTGCCGTTCGAGCGCCCGTTCGTGCTCGCGCATGAATGGGCGCACCTGGCCGGCCACGCCGACGAAGCCGAGGCCAACGCGATCGGCTGGTTCGCGTGCATGCAGGGGGGCGCGCCCCTCGGCTACAGCGCCAGTCTGTATCTATTGATGGAAGCGTCCGCCGCGCTGCCGGCCGAGGTGCGCACGCGCGCGCTGGCACGGCTGGATCCGGGCGTGCGCGAGGACCTGGCGGCCATCGGCCGGCGGATGCGCGCCGAGCGGCCGCGCGTGCGCCGCGCGGCGTCGCGCGTGTACGACGAATATCTCAAGGCGAATCGGGTGCCGGATGGGACGGCCAGCTACAGCCGCGCCCTCACGCTGATTCTCGCGCCGCCGCTGCGCGATGCGCTGCCGGCGGTCCGCAGGTAGCCGCGACGGGCCTACTCGCTCGTCCTGAACTCGCGGAGGTCGCGGGTGATGCGCACCCAGGACAACACGCGCAGCACGTAGAACGTCACGTCAATCTCCCACCAGCGGATCCCCTGGCGGACGCTCGACATGAAGTGGTGGTGGTTGTTGTGCCAGCCCTCGCCGAGGGTGACGAGCGCCAGCCAGAAGTTGTTGCGGCTCTCGTCGGGCGTGGGGAACCGGCGCGATCCCCAGATGTGTGACAGGGAATTGATGAGAAACGTGCCGTGGTAGAGGGCCACCGTCGCGACGAAATAGCCCCACACCAGCGCCGGATAGCCGCCAATCATGTAGATCGCGACCGCGTAGAGGACCGTGGGCGCCAGGTGGAACCGATCGAGCCAGCGCAACTCGGGGTACCGGTTGAAGTCGGCGATGCGCTTGGGGTCGTAGTGGTTGTACTCGTCCGAGAGAATCCAGCCGAGGTGGGACCACCAGAAGCCTTCGTGGACCGGCGAGTGCAGGTCTTCCTTGCGGTCCGAGTGCAGATGGTGGTCGCGATGATGCGCCGCCCACCAGAGCGCGCCCTTCTGGCCCGACGTCTGCGCCAGGAACGCGAGGCAGAATTGCCAGAAGCGGTTGAGCTTGAAGGCGCGGTGACTGAAATAGCGATGGTAGCCGGCGGTGACGCCGAACATGCGCAGGAAGTACGACCCGGCCAGCCACCCGATCATCGCGGCCGAGAACGGCACGGTCAGGATCAGCAGTACGGAGGCATGAAGCAGCACGAAGGGGAGCATCGCCCCGAGGTCGTACTGCTTGCGCTTGAGGACAGCTTCAGTCATTCCAAGGAACCTGCGCGAGAAGAATTCGCGGGACGGGAGGCGAGGTCGGCACGAGCAATTTGCGGTCTCCAGTCTACCACGCAGGCGGGACGACGGCGGCTCGCCGTTTGCCAGCGAACGCAGTTCCCGGACAAACCGCGCAGGGGCGGGCCCCCGCGCATCGGGCCGGATTAGGCGGCCGGCAGGTCCAGGGCCGCGGCAAAGCGGCGCAGCCACGCGAGCACCTGCCGCCGGCTGTCGGGGCCGATCAGCAGGAACTGCTTCTGCACGGGCCGGAGTGATCGCAGCGCCGCGTCCTCGTACTCGAAGTAGGCCGACCGCCTGAGCAGCACCGGGGCGTCGGGCGCCCCGGGCGTCTCGGCGAGCATGCGGATCGCGCGCGTCACCGCTTCGTCGAAGTTGCCCCCCGGATAGCCGAGTTCCCGGTAGGCCTCGTCGAGCAGCGGTTTGACGTTGACGTAGATTTGTGCGGCCGCGCCGGGATCGATCGATGTGAGCGCGCTGACGGCCGGCTCCCAGCGCCGGTACGATCCCGTGTCCACCGCGCCTGTCTCCGTCCCGGTAATCTGCACCCGACTCTCCGGGCGGAGCGCCTGCAGCGGCACGGCAGGCGTGCGGCCATCGCCGATCTGCAGGACGGCCAGCGTCGCGCCGCGCACGAGGTCGGGCGTCGCCAGCCAGCGGGTCAGCGTGGGATGCCGCGACAAGGCGGACACCAGATCGCGCAGAAAGGAGTCCGACGCGCTCAGCGGCGGCAGCGGCATGGGCTGCGGCGCCGGCCGCTTCGACGTCGTGCCCCCGTCGGCCGCCGTGGTCGACGCCGGCGTGGTGGTCGTCGGCTGCGCGCGGCTCATCCACCAGAAGGTGAGCAGTGACCCCGCCGCGAGGCCGGCCACGGCGACGGCGATCCAGCGGAGCCATCCCGGCCGTGCCGGCGGCTCGGGCGAGGGCGCGCCGGTGGGCTGATAGCGCAGGTCGTCGAGGGCCATCGCGCAATGATAAAGGAGGCCTGTAAGATACTGCCAATGACGCCGAAGGTTCTGGACGCCATCACCCGCCAGATTGCCGCCGAGTTTGGCGCCTCCTTCTCCTATCTCGCCATGGCCGGCTGGAGCGAACACCACAAGTTCATGGGCGCCGGCCGGTGGCTGCGCCTGCAGAGCGCCGAGGAGCACGGCCATGCCATGAAGCTCTTCAATTTCGTGCTCGCGCGCAATCACCCGGTGCGGCTCGCGGGCATCGACGAGCCGCGGAGCGAGTTCACTTCGGTGGTGGACGTGTTCGAGCGCGCGCTGGCGCAGGAACAAGAAGTCAGCCGTCAGATCGACGCGCTGTACGAACTGGCCTTCCAGGAGAAGGTGTTCGCGGCCATGGCCGAGCTGCAGTGGTTCATCACCGAGCAGGTCGAGGAAGAGAAGACGGTCCGCGAGATCGTGGCCCGGTTCCACATGGTGCGCGACGACCCGGCGTCCCTGCTCGACCTCGACCGCGACCTCGGCGGTCGCCCGCCGGCAGGCGCCAAGTCGACATCGGGTGGCAGTTAACCCCCCACACTCCCCACCGCGTCGTCCACGGATGCGAATTGTTCGAACAGATCGCCCAGACCGGCCATGACGAGCAACTCCGTGACGCGGGCGGGTGTCCGTGCGAACTTGAGCTGGCCGCCGTGACGACTCACGGCGACGTGGGAAGCAATGAGCTCGCCGAGGCGCGTGCTGTCGATGTACTGCACCCCGGCGAGATCGAGCACGACATGGTGCGCGCCCTGGCTGAGGACCCGCGCCACGGCTGATTTCAGTTGACCGGGTTCGTCGTTGACGGTCAGTCGCCCGCCGAGCGTGAGCACCGCGACGTGGGGATTGGCGAGGTGGTCGTGAATCTCCACGACGGACATGATACAGGCTCAAGGCATTGACGATCTTCGATCGAGCCATTGCGGATTGAATGGGCGGATTGATGATTGCCGATTGAGAGCCATCCCCCGCGTACAATGTCCCAATGCCCCACCCCGGCATCACCACGGTCCCTGCCGCCGTCAACGAACCCGTGCGGAGCTATGAGCCGGGATCGGCCGATCGCGCGGCGCTGAAAGCGCGCCTCGCGTCGATGGCGGGTGAACGCGCGGACATTCCGGTCATCATCGGCGGGCAGGAGATCCGGACCGGCGCAACGCGTCAGAGCGTGATGCCGTGCGCGCACCGCCACGTGCTGGCCGACTGGCACCAGGCGGAGACCAGGCACGTGCGGCAGGCGATGGCCGCCGCCGCGAAAGCCCGCCGCGAGTGGTCCTCGTGGTCGTTCGACGACCGCGCGGCCGTCCTGCTGAAGGCCGCCGATCTGGCCGCCACCACCTGGCGGCCGACCCTGAACGCCGCGACGATGCTCGGCCAGGCGAAGACGGCCTTCCAGGCCGAGATCGACGCGGCCTGCGAGCTGGTGGACTTCTGGCGCTTCAACGTCAGCTACGCGGCCGCGCTGTATGCCGAGCAGCCGCTGAGTTCGCCCGGCGTGTGGAACCGGCTCGAGTACCGCCCGCTCGAGGGCTTCGTCTACGCGGTGTCGCCGTTCAACTTCACCGCGATCGCAGGGAACCTGCCGACCGCGCCCATCCTGATGGGCAACGTGGCGATCTGGAAGCCGGCGTCGAGCGCGATGCTGAGCGGCTACTACATCATGCGGCTCCTCGAGGCGGCCGGGCTCCCGCCAGGCGTCCTCAACTTCGTGCCGGGCGACGCGCCGATGATTACGCGCGCCCTCCTCGCATCCCCCGATCTGGCGGGAATCCATTTCACGGGCAGCACCGGGGTGTTCCAGGGTCTGTGGCGGACCGTGGGCGAGTCGATCGCGACCTACCGGTCGTATCCACGGCTCGTCGGCGAAACCGGGGGCAAGGATTTCATCGTCGTTCATCCGTCGGCGGATCCGGAGTCCGTGGCGGTCGCCATCGTCCGCGGCGGGTTCGAATACCAGGGGCAGAAGTGCTCCGCGGCGAGCCGCATCTACGTGCCGCAGTCCTTGTGGAAGGCCGTGCGCGACCGCGTCCTCGCGATGATGCAGGCGATCCGTCTGGGGGACGTGCGCGACTTCCGCAATTTCATGGGCGCGGTGATCGACAAGCCGGCGTTCGATCGCATCGTCGGGTATGTCGGCGAGGCGAAGCGCACCGCGAAGATTCTGCAGGGAGGCGGCGCGGACGACCGGAAGGGTTACTTCATCGAACCGACGCTGGTGCAGACGTCGAATCCTTCGCACCGGCTGCTGCGGGAGGAGATCTTCGGACCGGTCGTGACGGCCTACGTGTACGCCGACCGGCAGTGGACCGCGACGCTGAACCTCGTCGATCGGACGTCCCCGTACGCCTTGACGGGGGCGGTCTTTGCGCGCGATCGCCGCGCGGTGGGGGAGGCCATGCGCGTCCTGCGCCAGGCGGCGGGGAACTTCTATATCAACGACAAGCCGACCGGCGCCGTCGTCGGCCAGCAGCCGTTCGGCGGCGCGCGCGCCTCGGGGACCAACGACAAGGCGGGGTCCAAACTGAACCTGACACGGTGGGTGAGCGCGCGCACCATCAAGGAAACGTTCGTGCCGCCCACGTCGTTCGAGTATCCGTTCATGGGGGCGTCATGAGCGGCACGGTCCGCCGCTCCATTTCGGGGGGTTCCGTGGTCTGGTTCTCTTGACCGGGGTGGTCCAGCCATGAGAGCGTGTCCCGATCCGGGCTGGAAAGACTGGTGTTCGGAATTGTCCGAGGGAGAACGACGTATGAGCGACCGTGATCTTCACGATCCTGGGACACCGTCAGGGGCGTCAGGCGTCTCGCGTCGGCGGTTTGTGCAGTCGGCACTGGTGACGGGCACCGGTTTCATGATCGTGCCGCGTCACGTGCTCGGCCAGGGGCAGACACCCCCGAGCGATCTCGTCAACGTGGCGACGGTCGGCATCGGCGGTCAGGGCAATTCGAACACGAATGCCGTGCTCAGTCAGAATATCGTGGCCATCTGCGATTGTGACGACTCGCTGCTCGAGCGGTCACGCGCCAACTGGAAGAACAGCGCCGAGCAGGCCGCGGCCGGTCCCCAGGCCGGCCGGGGACGAGGCGCTGGCGGTGGCCGGGGAGGCGGCGGAGGCCGAGGGGGCGGTGGAGCCGCCGCAGTCGGCGCAGGACGCGGCGGCACGGCCACGGCGATTGCGCCGGAACCTCCGCCGGAGACCTGGCAGAACTTCGGCCAGTCGAAGCTGCAGGCGGAGGCCGACCAGAAATGGACGCAGCCGTCGCAGCCGGAGCGGGTTACGCGGTTCGTCAAGGAACAACTGCCGCGGTTGGCCACCTACCGCGACTACCGCGTCATGCTCGAGAAGCAGAAGGACATCGACGCGGTCATCGTCGCGACGCCCGATCACACGCACGCCGTGATCGCCTCGGCCGCGATGGCGCTCGGCAAGCACGTGTACGTGCAGAAGCCGCTGTGCTGGTCGGTGCACGAAGCCCGACATCTGATGCAGCAGGCGGCGGCGAACCCGAAGATCGTCACGCAGATGGGCAACCAGGGCCACTCGCAGGACGGCGCGCGTCGCGGCCAGGAGTACCTGATGGCCGGCGCCATCGGCGAGATCCGCGAGGTCCACGTCTGGACCAATCGTCCGGTCTGGCCGCAGGGTGTGCCGCGTCCCGCGGCCGCGAGCGGGGACATCACCGGGTGGGGCACGCAGGCGGTGAGTCGGCGCGTGGCCGGTGCCTTCGGCACCGTGCCCGTGCCGAAGGATCTCGACTGGGACATGTTTCTCGGCGTGGCGCCCGTCGTGGACTATCACCCGATCTATCACCCCTTCAACTGGCGCGGCTGGGTGGACTGGGGGCAGGGCGCGCTCGGCGACATGGGCGCCCACCTGGTCGATCATCCCGTGTGGGGCTTGAAGCTCGGCTACCCGACCACGATCGAGACGCTGGCGTCGGCGTTCAACGGCGCGAGCTACCCGTCGGCGACGACGACCTACTACGAGTTTCCCGCGCGCGACGGGATGCCGCCGGCCAAGATGACGTGGTACGACGGCGGACTGCAGCCGGCACGGCCCGAGGAAATGGGGAACCAGCGTCTGCTCGCGCAGGGCGGCGTGCTGTACATCGGCAGCAAAGGGAAGATGCTGCAGAACGAGTACGGCGCGCAGCCGCGGCTGCTGCCGATCTCGCTGCACAACTCGTACGGTCCGCCGCCCGAGAAGATGGCGCGCGTGCCGTATCAGTCCCACGAGATGAACTGGATCAACGCGATTCGCGGCCGCGATCAGATCTCCGCGCCCTTCGCGTACTCGGCGCACCTGACCGAGATCATGCTGCTCGGTATCGCGGCGCTCCGCGCGGGTCAGAAGATCCACTACGACGGCGCGAACATGCGGATCACCAACACGGGTCTCAAGGGTGAGGATCTGAACCACTTCCTCTCCCGTGACTACCGGGCACCCTACAAGCTTTCGTAGACAGCAAAAGGAGCGTCTTTGTGAATCGACATATGTGTCTGCCGGCGCTGGTCGCCGGGTTCCTTCTCGCGGCGGCTCCGGGGCCGGCCGCGCAGTCCAATCCCTTCGTCGGCTCCTGGAACATCTCGGGGACCGGGCCCGATGCGTCGATGGACAACCACTGGCTCGGAATCAAGGACGAAGGTGGCAAGCTCACGGGCAGCTTTCTCGCCGGATCCGGTCACGCGATGCCGCTCGTGTACGTCCGCGTCGAGAACGGTGAACTGCTGTTCCAGCGCGGGAATGACAAGCTGGTGCCGCAGGGGACGGAGTACCGCGCCCGCGTCGAGGGGGGCAAGCTCGTGGGCTCGTATCAGGCCGCGCAGGGCGGCCGCCGTGGCGGGGCCGCCGCTGGCGGGGCGGCCGCGACGCCGGCGGCGCCTCCACCGGCGCCGCGCGTCGTCAACTTCGTTGGCGTCCGCCGGCCGACCTGGCCGGCGCTCAATGCCAACGGCAAGCACGCCTATGGCACGCCGGTCGCGCTCGTCGATGGCAAGACCATGGACGCGTGGGAATTCATTCCCTCGAACCGGCCGGCGGGGTGGTCGATCGTCAACGGCGTCATGACGAAGCCCGAGCAGGGACAGAACCTCCGGTCGAAGCAGTCGTTCCAGGACTTCAAGCTCGAGGCCGAGTTCCGTGTCGGCACCGGGAGCAACGGCGGGATCTACCTCCGCGGGCGCTACGAGATGCAGTTGATGGACGACTTCGGCAAGCCGGCGTCCCCCGGCGGCAACATGTCGTACTACCACCGGTCAACACCGACGATGAACGCCAGCAAGCCTGCCGGTGAATGGCAGACGGTGGAAATCATCCTCGTCGGCAACCGTCTCAGCACGACGCTCAACGGACAGAGGATCCACGACAACGTGGAAGTCATCGGCATTACGGGCGGGGCGATGGACAACGATGAAACGGCGCCCGGTCCGTTCATGCTCCAGGGCGACCACGCCGGCGACATTTCGTTCCGCAAGTTCACCGTGACGCCCATCACGAAGCCTGGCAACTAGCACACGCTCGGGGGAGCCTGCGGCGACGCGGGCTCCCCGTGAACCCAGTCAGAAGTCAGAAGCCAGACGTTAGAAGTCAGACGTGACACGCCAGGGACGCGCGGCGACGATCGAGCCGCCGACCTGCACGTCGGCTGCGATGGAGTTGCCGACCTTCAGGTCGGCGGGCTGGCGGTATCTCACCCTCGGCCTCGCAGGTCTGATCGCGATGGCCTCTCCGCCGCGCTTGTCTGCGCAGGAGCGACCGGCCGCACCTCCCGCGGAGTCGGCGCCTGTGCCCGGGACTCTGACGCCGGCCGAGCTGGAAAACCTCCCGCTCAATCCATTTCGCAACTACCAGTCGCTCATCATCCTCCTGCCGGGTGCGCTGCCGCCGACGTTCGCCAACGCGGAGAACGACACGCCGCAGAGGTCGCTGACGTTGCGGCTGAACGGCGAGTCGGGACCGAGGATTCGTACGAGACTGGACGGCCAGACGAACGTCAATCTGTGGCTGCCTGCGCACACGGTGTACGTCCCGCCGGCGGAGGCCATTGAGGCGGTCGGCGTCACCACGGGAGTGGGCGACGCCACGGAGGGCCTGTCCGCGGGGCCGACGATCGATGTGACGATGAAGTCCGGCACGAACGTGCTGCGGGGGTCGGCCTTCGAGTTCTTCAACAATGAGGACCTGAACTCGTCGCCGTTTGGGTCGAGAAAGGTGCCGATCGAGCGCCACACGATTGGAGGCACGGCGGGCGGTCCCCTGGTGCGGAATCGCCTGTTTGCGTTCGGGTCCTACGAAGGATATTTCAGCCGCGCGAGCGCGTTCCGGTTCTACAGCGTGCCCGATGAGCGTCTGCGCCATGGCGATTTCAGTCAGGCCCTCAATGGCAGCGGCAGCCTGCAGCGGATCTACGATCCGCTCACCCCCGGCGCGAACACGGGAACGGGCACCGGCCGCTCGCAGTTCAGCTATGTGGGCCCGCCGGCGTGTGCCACGTGCAGCACGGGCCTGAACGTCATCGATCCCGCCCGGGTCCACCCGATTGCGGACAGGATCCTCGCCCTCTACCCGCGGCCGAATCTTCAGGGGAGCGGCCGCGCGGGGCTGAACAACAATTTCGGCCGCGTCGAGACGAGCGCGACCAACCGGCACAACGTGGACGCGAAGATCAGCGTCAACCCGTCGAATGAGGCGCACGCGTGGGGACGGGTCAGCCGCATGCACGCCGTGGTGGACGATCGGTGGGTGTTCCCGATCGATCCGGTCGACGAGGACGGCGGTGTGACCAATGTATGGCAGGTGGCGGGCGGGTCGCGATGGGTGCTCAATGGCACGACGGTCGTCGACGCGTCGGTCGGCGTGACGACGCTCGGGCAGCACGTCAACTCATCGGACTCGTTTCTCGGGCACTACGGACTGGAGGTGCTGGGCATCCCGGGGACGAACCACCAGGGGCGTGCCGACATCCCGTTCCCGGAGCGGTATCAGGGGCTGCCGAGTCTGGCGACGGGCTTCAGCACGATTGGTACGACGCCGACGTGGGCGCCGCAGACGCGCGACGAGCGGACGATCACGGCCGGCGCGCACGTGACGAAGTCCCTGGGCGCGCACGAGGTCCGCGCCGGGTATGCGCTGAACCGATTCGCGCTCGACCACTGGCAGCCGGAGCGGCAGAACCCGCGCGGCAGCCTCCAGTTCGCGTCCAATGCGACGCGCCTTGGCGGCGGCGGTCAGCAGTCCGCCAACGCGTACAACACCTACGCGGCATTCCTGCTGGGGCTCGTCGGCACGGCCGGCAAGAGCATCCAGACCGAGTTGTTCACGACGCGCGAGTCGCAGCATGCCCTGTTCGTGCACGACCGGTGGGCCGTGTCATCCCGTCTCACGGTCGATGCCGGGCTGCGCTGGGAGACCTACCCGCTCATGGGGCGCGAGGGGCGCGGTCTCGAGATGACCGACCTAGCCACGCTCGAAGTCCTCGTCGGCGGCCGCGGCGGCGTGGCGAAGAACCTCGGACTCGCGACGCCCACGGACAACTTCGCGCCCAGGGTCGGGGCCACCTGGCGGGTGGATGCCCGCACGACGGTCCGCGGCCGTTTCGGCCTCACGTATGACGCGCTCGCCTGGGCCTCGCCGTTCCGCGGCGACCGGAGCTATCCGGCGGCGATCAACGCGCGGTTCCTGGCGCCGGCGGCGCTCCAGAACTTCGGGTGGTTTGCCACGCTCGACCAGGGGCTGCCCACGATCCCGTTGCCGGACGTGAATGCGGCGCGCCTGACGCTGCCCGCGATCGTGGCCGATCAGCGGACGCTCGAGCCGGGCACCCTGGAACGTCCGCGCCTGGCCTCATGGAGCCTGGGCGTCGAGCGCGCCCTGCCGCTCCAGATGCAGGTCGACGTCGCCTACGTCGGTAACGAGGGACGAGGGGGCTGGGCGGACATCAACATCAATGCCGTGCAGCGTCTCGGTGGCGGGGCCGGCGACCGGCCGTACAACGTCGCGCCGTTCTTCACGACGCAGCCGATCACCGTGTTCCGCGGATACACGTCCAGCGAATATCACGCGCTTCAGATCGCCCTCCACCGCTACCTCCGCGACGGCGTGATGGTGCGCGGCGCCTACACGCTCAGCCGGGCGATGATGCTGGGTCGCGAGTACGAGCTGCCCGAATTCGCGGGCCGGAACTGGCATCCGTCCGCGACCGACCGGACGCACATGTTCGCACTGGGCATCGTGTGGGCGCTCCCGTGGCGGAGCGACCGGGCCGACGGGGCCCTGCGAGGGCTGTTCAGCGACTGGCAAGTGAACGCGATCGTCACCGCGTTCAGCGGCGCGCCATTCACGGTCCGCGCGGACGGCACCGAGCTCAACACGCCCGGCAATGTGCAGACGGCGGATCTGATTGGCGAGCTGCTGAAGCCGGCGGAAGTTGGCGGCGACGGCGTTTTCTACGATCCGCTGGCGTTCTTTCAGCCGGGCGACCAGCGACTTGGCAACACGACCATCAACCAGTTCCGCGGGCCCGGCGGCGCCAATCTCGACCTTTCCATCTTCCGTAATATTCGTCTGGGCGGCGCGCGCAGCCTCCAGCTCCGCCTCGAGGCGCTGAACGCGACGAACACGCCCAAGTACGGGCTGCCGGACGGGAATCTGTCCAGCAACACCTTCATGCAGGTGTTCTCGTTCAACGACGCCTACACGGAGCGACAGATCCGGCTCGCCGCACGGGTGACATTCTAGAGGGGGTCGACATCCTGCATTGACGATTTGTCGATCGCATCATTGAAGACTGATTGAAGGATTGAGGGATCGCCAACCAATCAATCATCAATGGCTCGATCAACTCTCATCAATTCAGTGCGTCCATTCTTTTCTTTTCGTCTGAACAGGCCGCGCAGGGCGCGCCAGACGACGTGGATGAGCATCGCGATGGTGCCCAGGAGGACCAGCGCGATGCCCGCCGCGAGAAACGGGTGCTCGGTCGCGAACCAGGTCAGAAAGATGGCGAGTGCGTCCTCGCCCAGTCCGATGATGGCATTCGAGAACGGTTCGGGCGAGGCGTTCGCGGTCGCATGCAGCGCGGCCTTGCCGCCATGCGCGGCCAGCGCGACCACGCCGCCGAGCAGGGCCGCCAGCAACTGCTGGATGGGCGAGAGCTGGGCCGTCGCGCCGTAGGCCAGCAGCGCGCCGGCCGGCACGCGGATGAACGTCTGCAGCGCGTTCCAGATCAGATCGATCACCGGCGTCTTGTCCGCGATGAACTCGATCGCGAACAGCGCAAGCGCGCCCCCGATGACCCACCAGCTGGCCAGGGGGTCGAGCGACGGCGGCAGCACGACCGCCCCCGTGCGCGCCAGCAGTCCGATCGTGGCGACGGTGACCGGGACGCTCAGGCCGGCGGCAAAACTCGTGGCGATGACGAGTGCCACGAGTTCGGCGGGGGGCAGCACCAGGAGGTCGAGGCCCACGCGTCCACGATAGCAGGAAGTGACGGGACATCATTTGCTAGGATGCTCGGATGGCAGAACACGAGAAGATCGGCGAGCGAGCCCGGGCGATGGAAGAGGAGTACTTCCGGAAGCGCGACCGGGAGCTGATCGAGAAACTTCGCAAGGCCAGGGCCGATGAGGACGCCAAGCGCGCCATGGGCGCGTCCACCGGCCTGCAGGACCCGGCGCTGCTTCAGGCGCTGCTCGATCTCGGGTTCACGCCGGACACAGTCGCCCTGCTGCCGCTTGTGCCGGTGGTGCAGATAGCGTGGGCCGAGGGCGGCGTCACGAAGCATGAGTACGATCTGGTGCTGAAGCTCGCCGCGGCCCGCGGCGTGGCCGAGGGGTCACCCGCGCACCAGCAGCTCGTCGAATGGCTCGGCACGCGGCCCGCACCCGCCGTGTTCGCCGGGGCCGGCCGGCTGATCCGGGCCATGCTCGACGCGGGGTCGGGCCAGGCGGGCGATCTCACGGCGGACGAGCTGGTCGCCTACTGCGAGCAGATCGCTGGCGCGTCGGGTGGAATGCTCGGCCTCGGCCGTGTCTCGGCCGAAGAGCGCGCGCTGCTGACCCAAATCGCCGGCGATCTGAAAACCCGTCAACGATAGAAGGGCCGCCGCTCCGCCGCGCGGTCTCACGACGCCACGGCGAAGTCCGTATCGGAGGCGACGACCACTCCGTCTGGAAAGTAGCCGATGAGCCGGCATCCCACGGCGCCGTCCGGACGGGGGTGCTGCCAGACCGTCCACACCCCGGCCGCGTTCTGGCGGATGAGTTCGTCGAGCGCCTCTCGCAGCGTTACCCTCGTCGATAGCACCAGCCGGAGCGTGCGAACCGGTGCCGGCGGCCCGGGTTCGGTCCGGCCGATGGCAATCTGCGACACGACGCCTCGGTGGACCGGCGACGCATCTCCGCTCGCGATCCAGCCGAGGAGCACCAGGACCTGGGCCGCCCGTCCTTCGACCGTCGCGGGCCCCACCGTCGTCCCGGTCAGCCGCTCCCCGCAGACTGACTGCCGGGGCTCGATACCCACGACTCCTCGCCGCCACTCCACGACATAACGGCGATGGTGGGACTGGAGCCGCTGGGCGACCGCCTCGCCCGACACCGCGGGCGAGCCCGGAGGCGCTATCGGAACGCCCGGATCCCGGTCGGGATTTTCGGACGTAATGATGCCGGCGGGAACGCCGGCAGCGGCAAGCACGAGGGCCAGCGCCAGCGGCCCGCGCTCGGCCCCGAGAAGAGCAGCGGCTGGCAGTTCGGGCGCTTGCGCCGTTCCGCCTGCGGCCGCTCCAACGCCGAGTAGCACACCAACAACCAGCCACTTGCCCATGACGTCTTAGACCCCGCGCGGCAGGCGGTGGATCGCGCTTGCTTTCGTCCGACGTTGGACGCATTCTAGGCCAGCCAGCCGACCTGCCGACCGAGGACGCCGAGCCCCCCGCTCGGCGATGCCCATGGTTCGTGTGTCGGCCCGGAATCCCAACCAGTTGCCGCGCGCCTTCCAGGGTGCTTCGGCATGACGCGCCGGCGTCGCCTCGCCGGCGAGCCCGCAGCGGCGCCGCGCGTGCGCGCGGGCCCGTTCGGTTGTCGCACGGTCGCGGCCTTGGCCGCGGTCGCGATGCTGGTTGTCCTGGCGTTGCCGGCGGGGCAGCTGCTGTCCGCTCGCGACACGGACGTCGTCGGGCAGTTCATCGCCTGGCGGAGCTTCGCCGCCCACGCCATTCTCTCCGGGGATTTCCCGCTCTGGAATCCCTACACCTATGCCGGCCAGCCGTTCCTCGCCGGTTTTCAGTCCGCTCTTTTCTATCCGCCCAACGTCATCTTCCTCGGCATGCCCGTCGAGCGGGCGATCAACCTCTGTTTCCTGCTGCACCTGATCTGGCTGGGGTGGGGCATGGCACTGTGGGGCCGGGCGCTCGGGCTCCATCGCCACGCCGCCGCGATCGCGGGCCTGGTGCTACCGTTGAGCGGTCCCGTCTTCCCACACCTCTACGCCGGCCATGTGTCGAACATCTGCACGATGGCCTGGGCGCCGTGGATCCTGCTCGGACTGCATCACTGGGTTGCCGATGGCCGCCGCCGCGGTCTGCTGACGGCCAGCGCGGCTGCTGCGATGCAGGTGCTCGCCGGGCACGTGCAGTACGCGTTCTATACCGCGATTGGCGTGGCGCTCTACACCGTCCTGAGGAGCCTGGCTGTTCCCGGCATTCGCTGGCGTGCGCTGGCAGGGTTGCTGGGCGTCTACGGCGGGGCCGCCGCGCTTTCAGCCGTGCAACTGCTGCCGGGCTTGGCGGCCGCCGCCGAGGGGTTGCCTCGCGGTCGCACGGCCCCGTTGCCACGGTTGCTGATCCTCTCCGACTACCGCGTGCTTCCGACGCGCGACGCGATCCTGGCCGGGATGCTCCGGGACGCGTTCAACCCGCAGCGCACCGTCGTGCTGGAACGTGTCCCCGACCCGGTGCCCGTACCGGGTGCCTCCGGCACGGCGCGGGTGCTGTCCGAGACCTCAGATACGGTCGAAATCGACGTGGAGACCACCGCCCCCGCGGTGCTGCTCGTCACCGACCAATACAGCCGCGACTGGCGGGCGCGTGCGCTCTCTCCCGGCCCGCAGTCCGAGTACGACGTGCTGCCCGCGGACTATGTCCTGAGAGGCATTCCGCTCGTCGCGGGACGCCACCACCTGATGCTGGAATACGAGCCCTCACTGCTGGTCCTGGGAGGGTTCGTGTCCATTCTGGCGGTCGTTGTCTGGAGCGCCGCCTGGCGACACGGCCGAGGGGATGCGGCGCTCGTGGCCGGACGGAGCGCACGGTGACGCGCGAACGCTCCCGGCCGCGTCCTGCGCCGACGAGCCGTACGCGGTCCGACACCGCAGCGTCAACGCCGACGGGAGGCGCCCGTTCCTCACGGACGCTGTTCGCCGCGTTCGGGGTGTTGCTGGTTCTGGCGGCCGCTCTTCGATTCTACGGGCTGGCTTACAGGGACCTGTGGTTCGACGAGCTGGGATCAGTCGCCCTGGCCGCTACCGGCAATCTCTGGGAAAGTGAAGGTGGCAATCCGCCACTGTACTTTGCACTGCTCCGGATCTGGCTGCGTCTCGTCGGGGCGGACATCGCGGCGGTCCGTGCCATGTCCGCGCTTTTCGGCATAGCGTCCGTCGCCGCCGTGTTCTGGGTGGCCGTCGAGCTGCGGCTTCCGTCCGCGGCGCGCTGGTGGGGCGCGTTTCTGCTCGCCTGTTCGCCGCTGCACCTGTACTACTCGCAGGAGGCGCGGGCCTACGCCCTGCTCGTCCTTCTCATGCTCCTGGCGATGGGCAGCTTTCTGCGGGCGATCCGGGCGGGGAACCGATCGTGGTGGGTCGCGCACGGGTTGAGCGTCGTCGCCGGTCTCTACACGCACAACATGATGATTCCGATGGTCAGCGCGTTCTGGGTTGCGGCCGTCATCCTCGGAGCGCCCCGCGCGCGATGGAGGGCGCTGGCGCTCACGCACGCGCTGGCTGCGGTGGCCTATCTTCCGTGGCTGCCGCGCCTCTGGCAACAAGCCGAGGGCGACAGCCATCACTGGATCGCCGATCTCATGGGCGAGGGGAGTCTGATCGGGCTCGTTCTGGGCACTGTGGAGGCGTTCGACATCGGCGGGCGGCTGCCCGGCCACCTCGAGTTCCCAGGCAACCCTGTCGTCGCGCCGTTGGCAGTCCTCTTCTTTGGCGTTGCTGGTCTGATGGCCATCGTTGGCGAGCATCAGGCGGCGCCGGGCGACGGCAGCGGAGCCTTGCTGACGCGGACCGGCGTGCTGCTCGTGTTCGCGACCTGGCCGATCCTGTTTCTGATTGGGTACTCGTGGCTGAACAAGCCGCTGTATGTCGTCGGACGATACGACTTGCCGGGGCACACGCCGTACATCCTCCTGATGGGCGTCGGCATTCACGAGCTCGTGATCCGCCTCAACGAATACGGACGCGCGGCCGCCCGGATCCCGATGCTCGTGCTGCTGGTGCTGATGGTATCCGCGCTGACACCCAAGCTGACCCTCGGCAACAGCCAGGCCGATCAGCATGCCTCGGCGCGGCTCGCCGCCCAGTTCAAGGCGCAGTCGACGCCAACGGACCTGGTCATTGCGCTCGACATCAGCGGGCCTCTCGCCTCCTACGTGGTGATGCACGCGGGCGTGTCGCTCGAGACCGCGCACTTCCCGGACGAACGGCTGCACAATCTGGATGAGGCCTCCCTCAACCGAAAGGTCGCTTCCCGGATGGTCGAGTTTCGCCGACAGGCGAAGACCCTCGGGGGCGTGGCGCTGGGCCGCCGCGTTTGGCTGCTCGAGAGCCCCATCTATGGCGACTTGTCGAACCCGAGCCACGGCTATGAGGTGCTCAAGCGGCTGCTCATGACCGAACTGACACATCGCGAGGTGACGCAGGGCGTCAGCAGCGTGGCGGGGCAGATCAATGCCGTGCTGCTCGCGCCTGACTGAGCGCCGAGGCTAGTCGACCGTTACGGCCGTTCCGCTCACGCTCACCATCAGCAGGCTGCCGTTGCTGCCGACCGTACGGCCGCTGTGGGGCGGCGGTCCCGTATAATCCCGGACACGACTGCCATGCGCGCCGGTGGTTCGGTCCTCGGCCGACGGGAGGCTCCATGAAGCGAGTTCTGGTCCTCACGGGTCTGATTGTCACCGGCGTGATCGGACTCGGAGTCGTGTCCGGCCGGGTCTCGAGCCAGACGGCACCCGCTGCCGCCCTTTCGCCGGCCTCCGTCCAGGCGCCGCCCGGATTCGAGGTGACGCTTGCCGCGGCGCCGCCGCTCGTTCACCATCCGACGCTTGTCGGACTCGACGAGCAGGGCCGCCTGTTCGTGTCCGAGAACGCCGGTGTGAACCTCGCGAAGGCCGCGCTGAACGAACAGACACCCAGCGCGATTCGGATGCTCGAAGACACCAACGGCGACGGCGTGTTCGATCGCTCGACGGTGTTTGCGGATCGCATGACGTTCCCGCAGGGCGCGCTCTGGCACGACGGTGCGCTCTACGCCGGGTCGCCGCCCAGCATGTGGCGGCTCGACGACACCAACGGCGACGGCGTGGCGGACCGCCGGAAGGAAATTGCGACCGGCTTCGACTACACGGGCAACGCCGCCGACATTCACGGGCCCTTCCTCAGTCCCACTGGCCGGATCTTCTGGTGCCATGGCCGCAAAGGCCACGAGGTGTACGACGGCACGCGCCTCGTCTCGAAAGCGACCGGCGCGCGCATCTGGTCCTCGCGGCCGGACGGCACGGGCGTCGAGCCATTCGCCGGCGGCGGGATGGACAACCCGGCGGAAGTCACGTTCTCCGACGAGGGCGACATCTTCGGCACGGTCAACATCTTCCACGGCAATCCGCGCGGCGATGCGATCGTGCACTGGATCTACGGCGGTGCGTACCCGCGGACCGACCAGGAGCCGGTGCTCGCCGAGTTCAAGCGGACCGGCGAACTGCTCACGCCCGTCGTCGACCTCGGCCACGTGGCGCCGGCCGGCATCATGCGGTATCGCAGCCGCGAGCTTGGCCCCGCTTACCAGCACAACCTCTTCCACGCCGAGTTCAACACGCACCGCATCATGCGGACCATCCTCGTGCCGCAGGGATCGACGTTCACCGGTCGGACGGAGGTGTTCCTCTCCTCGCCGGATCCAGATCTGCACTTCACCGACGTCCTCGAGGACGCCGATGGCAGCCTGCTCGTCGTCAACACGGGTGGCTGGTTCACCAACGGATGCCCGACGTCGAGCCTTGGCAAGCCGGACGCGCACGGCACGATTTATCGCGTGCGACGGACGGGCGGGCACCGGATCACCGACCCGCGCGGACTGAAGCTGGAGTGGGCGGCCGCCACGCCGGCCCAGCTTGCGACGCGCCTGGCCGACCCGCGCTTTGCCGTGCGCGACCGCACGGTGGCGACACTGGCGCGGGCCGGTGATGCCGCGGTGCGCGGGCTGACGCAGGCCATCGGGAGCGGCGATCGCCAGGCGCGTCTGCAGGCCGTGTGGGCGCTGACGCGCATCGACACCCCCGCGGCGCACGCCGTCGTCCGGCGGGCGCTGGCCGACGCCGATGCGGGCGTGCGGCAGGCAGGCGCCCGCAGCGTCTTCACGACCGGGGACGCGGGCGCCGTCGCCGGCCTGCGCCGGCTGCTGGCGGATCCGCAGCCGACCGTGCGACGCGAGGCCGCCGCGGCCCTCGGACGTCTGGACGCGTCCGACGCGGTGGCCGCGTTGCTGGACGCGCTCGCCGCCCCGGATCTCGATCGCACGCTCGAGCATGCGTTGATCTTTGCGCTCATCGAGATCGACGATCCGGCGGCCACTGCCGCCGGGCTCAGCCGTCCGCAGCCGGCGATCCGTCGCGGCGCGCTCCTGGCGCTCGATCAGATGCCGCAGAGTCCGCTCCGTCCCGAGCAGGTACTGCCGCTCCTCGATTCCGCAGACGCGCCCTTGCGGAACGCCGCACTGATGGTCGTCGCCCGGCGCCAGCCGTGGAGCGCCGCCGTGGCGGCAGACCTGCGGCGGCGGATCGGCGCCGAATCGATCTCCACCGACCAGGCGGGTGTCGTGCGCGAGTTGCTGATCAGGTTCGGCCGGGACGCCGGCGTGCAGGAACTGGTGGGCCAGACGCTCGCGCGGCCCGGTCTGCCGGGCCCCCTCCGGCAGCTTGTCCTCGATGCCGTCGCGGACACCAGCGGCGTCCGGGTACATCCGTCGTGGGTCGCCCCGCTCACCGCCGCGCTGAGGTCGACCGACGCCGACCTGACGTCGACAGCCATCCGGATCGTGCGGGCCGCGCGAGCGGCCGGATTTGACGAGGCGCTGCAGGCGATTGGGGCTGACACGTCCCGCGATCCGCTGCTCCGGATCTCAGCGCTCCAGGCTATTCGCGGCGCCGCCGCCGAGGCCGGGGGACGGGGGCGCGGCGGGGCTGGCGCCACCGCGATGGATGCCGCGAGCTTCGATCTGGCTCTCGGACTGCTGGGAGCTTCGTCGGTGCCGGTGCGAGTTCAGGCCGCCGAGATGCTGGCCCGCGCGTCGCTCACTTCACCGCAATTGGTCCAGCTCGCGCGACACATCGAGACAGCCGGGCCGATGGAATTGCGGGCGCTCACGCCGGCGCTCGGCCGGTCGCGGGAGGCGCAGGTCGGCCTGGCGCTGCTCGAGGCACTTGGCAAGTCCCCGGGACTGCTGGGCTTGACGGAAGGGGACATCCGGCGGTCCTTCCGGAGTTATCCGACGGAGGTGGTCACGGCGTCGGGCCAGCTCGTTCAGCAGTTGCTGGATCGGGATCGCGGCAAGGATGCGCGCCTCACTGCGCTCGCGTCGGTGCTCGACGCCGGCGATGCCAACCGCGGCCGCCAGTCGTTCGCGGCGGGCAAGGGCAACTGCCTGCTGTGCCACCGGATTGGTGGCACGGGCGGGGAGGTCGGGCCCGATCTCTCCACCATCGGCCGGATCCGCAGCGGGCCGGAGATGCTCGCAGCTATTGCGTATCCTCAGGACAACATCGCCCGGGGCTACGAGACCTACAGCATCACGATGAGCGACGGGCGGTCGCTGCTGGGCACCGTCCAGCGCGAGACGACCGAGGCCGTCTACCTGACGCCGGCATCCGGTCCGGCGCTGCCGCTCGCGCGCGATCAGATTCGCACGATGGCGCCATCGGCGATCTCACTCATGCCGCCGGGCCTCGAGGGGCTCTACACCC
>CAZFAT010000359.1:0-6639 GCA_964517075.1 uncultured Solibacteraceae bacterium | reverse complement strand
AGACCCATCGAAAAGCCGACGATGAGCGGCAGTGCCATGACCATCCACCCGGCGAAGTGATTCCGGTTGACGAACGGCCCGAAAGGATTGCCGCCCTGCACGGGCCGCCAGAAACCGTAGACCAGGGGCTCGTCGGCGTCGGTGAGGAGCCGCTGCACGATGCCGAGGACGGCGAGTCCCATGCCGAGGCCGCAGAGCTGGGTCAGGAGCCATGGAATGCCGACATGGCGGATGGCGCGCACGAGGCCCAGCAGCAAGAGCCCGAAGGCGCAGAACTCGGCGAGGACGATGGCCGTGTGGCGTGGCGCGAGCGACAGGGGCCGCCAGCCGTCGTCGGGCTTCAGTCCAAAGCGGGCTTCACGCAGCCACGGTGCGGTTTCGGGAGAGATAGCGAGCGCCACGTCCGACGGCAGCGGCACGAGCTGGATGGCGATGGCGACAGCGACCGCGAGCACGGCGAGACTCAGGGCGCGGACGCGCGGATCCCGCCAGGCCGCCGTGACGGGAATCGCCCACGCACCAAGCCCGGCCGCGATGACGAAGATGGGCCAGTACGCCCACGGATAGACGCCGCCAAACGCCAGCACGCTCCAGGCGAGCAGGCCGACGAGCAGAATGCGATACGGTCTGGGCACGAGTGAGGGCCGGTGCCGTCAACACCGGCAGGGCGGGGTCCGGCTCACGCGGAACCGGACGCGCCCGCCCAGGGTTTCAGCACCAGCTTGCGGAAGGCGGGATGGCCGAGCAGCGCGACGGCCGCCTTTCGATGCCAGTTGAAGGACGCCGTGTGCTGCAGGAGCGGCACCACGCCGTTGGTGCCTGCGAGCGCAATGAGCGCGTCAATCGTTTCGTCGTTGAGTCCGGCCGCCATGCGGCGGAATGCGAGGCCGACGCGGATCTCCTGGCCAAGGCGCCGGCGCCAGTCTCGCTCGTAGCGGCTGAAAAAGGTCTCGTCGAGCCGGTTGCGCCGCAGCCCTTCGTCGATCACGCCGGCCGCGATCGTGCCACTCAGCAGACCGTAGTAGATGCCCCCGCCGGTCGTGGGCTTAACCAGGCCCGCGGCGTCGCCCACGGCGAGCACCCGCTCGCCGTAGGTCCTCGTCACCGGCCCCAGGGGAAGAATCTTGAGTCTCGGCCGCAGCGACGCCGGCAGTGGCACGCCGGTCCGGGACGACAGCAGGTTGACGAAGCTGCGAAACCGTTCGAGACTGCGCGTCTCGCTCATGAGACCGATGCGGGCGTGGGAGACGCCGGCGCGCTTGACCGGCACGAGCCAGGCAAATCCGGACGGCGCCACTTCCCGCCCGAATCGGACTTCCACCTCCGGCATGTCCGGGAACGGCAGCTCGAGCTGGGCGCTCTGCAGGAAGACATGCGGAAGGCCAAGACCGAGCGGCCGGTGAAAGCGATAGTTCGCGCCGCAGGCCAGAACGACCACACGAGCCAGCCGCGGCGCCTCCTCGCCGCGGACGCGCACGCGCACCGCGGTGCGCTCCACCGCCAACTGGTCCACGCGCGCGCCGGTGCGGATCGTGGCGCCGGCCGCACCGGCCCGGGCCGCCAGATGCTCGTCGAGCAGGCCGCGATCGATGATGCTGGCGCGCACGCGATCCGCGCCCACCGGCACGGACTCGCCGGCCGCGCCCCAGAAGCGCGCGCCGCCGGCGCGGCCGAGAATGACGTCGGTCGGCAGGCTGAACTCCTCGAAGGCTTCGGTGCCGACCAACCCGGTGCAGTGCACGGGCCGGCCGATGGCGTCGTGTTCCTCGAGGAGCAGGACGTCGTGGCCGCGATCGGCGAGCCGTCCCGCCGTCATCGATCCCGCCGGGCCGGCGCCAATCACGATCACGTCATGCACGATGCGGCACTCCTCACGATCGTTTCCCCTGGCTGCCCCAGGCCCCTCGCGCCGTCATCCAGAAGGACAGCGCGACCAGACGGACATCGAGGCCGAACGACCAGCCGCGAATGTAGACGCAATCGTATCGGAACTTCTGACGCCGCGGAATGTCGCGGGGCGCGAACACCTGTGCCAGACCGGTGAGGCCCGGGCGCACCGACGTGCGCTCGGCAAACCCGGGAATGTCCGCGCTGGGAACGAGCGCGCCAGGCCCGCGCGTCTCAATCTCGCCCGGACGCAGCGCGCGCGGACCGACGACGCTCATGTCGCCACGCAGGATGTTCCAGAGCTGTGGCAGTTCGTCGAGCGCGGTGGCCCGGAGCACTACCCCGATCGGCGTCACGCGCGGGTCGTTCACCGCGGCCTGCACCGCACCGGTGCGCGACTCGGCGTCGGAAATCATCGACCGGAACTTGAGCACGTGGAACACGCGACCCTGCTGGCCCATGCGCTCCTGACGGTAGAACACCGGCCCGCCATCCTCGATCTTCACCGCGAGTGCGACCAGCGCCCAGAGGGGCGATGACGCCACCAAGCCCAGCGTGGCCAGCGTGATGTCGAAGGTTCGTTTCACGAGACGGGCCGGCCCGCGGTGCATCGCGGCCCGGTGGGTCGTGGGCGACCACGGCCGCTTCGGCGCCACCGCATTCTCCATGGGTTGTGAAATCACGTCAGGGGGCGGCGACCGCAGCGGCGCCGGATACCGCCGGCCGGGTCAGGGATTCGAACACGCGCCGATACGCAGCCACCTGCTGCTGACGATCGAAGCTGGCACTGAGGGCGCGCGCGCGGCGGCCGCAGCGGACGGCATGCGCGCGGTCCGCGTGGAACAGTCGAATCGTGCCGGCGAGGCTCTCGGCGTCGCCGGGCCTGGCGATCGCGCCGCACTCGTGTCGCAGGGTCAGCGCCGCGACTTCGCAGTCGGGATCCACGGCCGCCACGTACGGTCGGCCCGCCGCGAGAATGCCGTACAGCTTGCTCGGCACGATATAGCCCGCCAGGCCGGTCTGCAGCGAGACGATGAACAGGTCTGCCGTGGCGAATGATTCCGACAAACGCTCCCTGGGTTGGAACGGCAGGAAGGAGACATTCGCGAGACCGAGGTCCCGCACCTGCCGCTGCAAGGCCTCCTTCTTCGCGCCGTCGCCCTGGAAGACGACGTGGACATCGGGCACGTCGCGCAGGAGCGCCGCAGCCTCGACGACGGTCTCGAGGCTCTGCGAAAACCCGAGGTTGCCGGAGTGCATGACGACGAACTTGCCATCGAGTCCATGAGCCGTGGAAAACGCGTTCTGACGAGGTCCGGGAGCGATGGCGGCCGTATCCGCCCAGTCGGCAATGATCGTCGTGCGATCGGGCGGAGCGCCCTTGTCCTCGATCAACCGACGGCGCATCGTTTCACCGAGCGCCACGTTCATGGCCGCCCGGCGGACGAGAAACCGGTTCACCCGCTGGAGCGCGTTGTTGATCGTGCCGCTGTGGAAGTCCGGCAGGAGCGCGGCCACCTCCGGAAACAGATCCTTGAACGCCATCACGAGCGGCGCGCCGAATCGCCGGCCCGACAGCCAGGCCGCCAGCCCGATGATGGGCGGATCCGTCAGCGCGACCACGACATCCGGGCGGTCCAGCCGCAGACCGGCGTAGCACGCCGAGCAGAAATAGGTGACGTAGTTGCTCGCGCGTCCGGCGAAGCGACGCTTCTCGAAGTGCGTCCCGCGCGCGCGATAGATCTGGACGCCGTTGTGGTCCTGGCGGCTGAACAAGAACGACGTCGAGGGTCTGGCACCCCACGCGGCTCTTGGCCAGCCGGTCACGACCGAAACGCGGCAGCCGTGCACGCGAACCAGGTCCTCGCAGAGGTCGGTGAGGAGCTGTCCGGTGGCGGTCTCGTCCGGAAAGTACGACCGGTTGAAGAACGCGATGTGCACCCTTAGCGCTCGGTCAGCCGCACGGTGAGGTTCGACGCCACCAGATCCCGATCCTTGACCCCGAAATACCAGTCGATGGTCCGATGCAGCCCATCCATGAACGACACCTTCGGCTCCCAGCCCAGGAGCATCCGGGCGAGCGCGTGGTCAGCCACACGGTTCAACGGCCCGGTCGGCATTTCCGGATGCAGCTCGATCGCGGCCCGGTGCCCGGTGTAGCGCAACACCTCCCGCGCCGCATCAATCACTCGCGTGCGCTCCATCGTTCCCAGATTGACGGCGGCGCCGTCGTCGATCTTCTCGGCGGCGAGGAGGGTGCCGCTGACGATGTCGCTCACGTGCGTCCAGTTCCGCACCTGCTCGCCGGTACCCCAGACGACGTACGGCGTCTGCTTGACGAAGGCCCGCGCGATCATCGCGATGACTGCGTGGTTCTCATGACCCCGATCGCCATAGACCGTGAAGTACCGGCAGCACGCGGACTTGAGACCGGTCTCCTCGTGGTACGCGCGGAGCGTCATCTCCGCCATGAGTTTGGCCCAACCGTAGAGGTTGTCGGCGTCGTAGGGCGGGCCGACCAGGTCTTCGGTGAGATACAGGACCTCCTCCGGGTTCGTCTGCAGGTGGTTCGGATAGACGCAGCCCGACGACGCATAGACGATCTTCTCGACGCCAGCCGCGCGGCAGGTTCTGAAGACGAGCCCATCCAGCACGAGATTCGTCGCGCACGCGACCTGATGGAGATCGACGTAGCCGCGTCCGCCGTGATCCGCGGCGAGATGAAAGACGAGATCGATGTTGCGGCACGCCTGCCGCACGACCGCGGGATCGTTCAGATCGCCGTGGATGAACTCGACGTGGCCAGCGTCCACGGCGGCCTTGATGTTGGCCAACCGACCGCTGCTGAGGTTGTCCACCACGCGCACGGTCGCGCCCCGTTCGAGGAGCGCGTCGACCAGGTGCGAACCAATGAACGACGCGCCCCCGGTCACCAGCGTCTTGCGATTACGCCACTCCATCCTTCGTCCCTTCTCCCACGCGTTCGCGCTTGCTGACGAGCGACCGGCCCAGCACGATGGCGTCCATGCGCGTCCGAAGGAAACAATCCAGGGCCTCCTCGGGGCGATGCACAATCGGCTCGTTCTCGTTGAACGAGGTGTTCAGGACCACCGGCACGCCGGTCCGGTCGGCGAAGGCGCGTATCAGCGCCCAGTAGACGGGGTTGCTGGCGCGGCTGACCGTCTGCAGGCGGCCCGACCCGTCCACGTGCGTGACGGCCGGAATGATGTCTCGTTTATCGGGCCGAACGGGATAGACCTGTATCATGAAGGGGTCGGTCACGGCGCCCGTAAAGTATTGATCCTGCGCCTCTTCCAGCACCGATGGCGCGAACGGCCGGAACTTCTCGCGGTGCTTGATCTTGGTGTTGATGATCTCGCGCATGTCGGGCCGGCGCGGGTCGGCGAGGATGCTCCGGTTGCCCAGCGCCCGGGCACCCCACTCCATCGGGCCCTGAAACCACCCTACGACCTGCCCCGCCGCCAGCCGGTCCGCCGTGGCGGCACACACCGCCTCGTCGGTGTCGAACGTCCGCACGCTGCCTCCAAGCGCCTCAATCTCCCGACGGTGTGCGGCGATCGCCGCCTCGACCGAGCCGCTCAGAAACGACGGGCCCCAATAGGCGTGCCGCATGACGAAGTCGCGCGGCCGGCCCAGGTGCTGATGCCAGATCCAGTAGGCCGCGCCGAGCGCCGTGCCGTTATCGCCGGCCGCGGGTTGGATGTAGACCTCGCGGAACGGCGTCCGCGTCCGAATCTTGCCGTTCGCGACGCTGTTCATCGCGCAGCCACCGGCCAGGCAGAGCCGGGACTGTCTCGTCCGCGCGTGCAGGCCTTCCAGCACGTGAAACAGCGCGCGCTCGAACACGACCTGCAGGGACGCGGCAATGGCCTCGTGCCGCGCCGTGAGGGGCTCGTCGGGCGCGCGCGCGGGCCCGAGCAACCGCTCGAGATGATCGCTGAACACACGGCCGAGCACCGGCTCGCCGCCTTCCCAGGTCATGCTGGCCTCGCCCAGGTGATGGCGGAAGTAGCGCAGGTCGAGCGCGAATCGGCCGCCCGGTCCGAGGCGCACCAGGCGTTCCAGAGAACCGGTCAGATCGGGCTGGCCGTAGGGCGCGAGCCCCATGACCTTGAACTCGTCGCCGAACTTCGTGAAACCAAGATACTGAGTGAGGGCGAGGTAGAGCACGCCCAACGAGTGGGGGAAGAACGTCCGATGGCGGACGTCCAGCCGCGCACCGCGTCCATCGGCCCAGGACGTGCTGACAAAATCACCGAAACCATCGATGGCCGCCACCGCGGCGGTGTCGAACGGGGACACGAAAAAGGCGCTGGCGAGATGGGCGGGATGATGCTCGACCCAGTGCGTCACCGGACGGCGCGCGCCAGGCGCGAGTCCCAGCACCTCCGCCAGCATGTCGGGAATCCCCGCCACGCGCCGGTAGTTGGCGGCCCGATCGCGCACCAGCCCCGAGGGCCGGTGCCGGGCCGCAAACGCCGCCTTCCGCCACAGGTGCGCGCGCGGATTGCGCGACACCGCAACGTGATCAACGTCAGCTCCGGCAATGCCGCCCATCGCCAGGCACGCGCGAATGGCCTCCGAGGGAAAGCCGGCCACGTGCTTGATCCGCCGGAAGCGCTCCTCCTCCACGGCGGCCACGAGCATGCCGTCCCGCAACAGCACGGCCGACACGTCGCCGTGATACGCGTTGATGCCGAGAACGAGCATGTCAGGTGCGGGCCGGCCTCA
>CAZFAT010000358.1:0-5328 GCA_964517075.1 uncultured Solibacteraceae bacterium | reverse complement strand
CGAGCGGCAGCGCGAACGAGAACCGGCTGCCTCGTCCGGGCGCGCTGACGACCTGCAGGTGATCGCCCATCGCCCGCACGAGGTGCTGACTGATGGTCAGGCCGAGCCCGGTGCCGCCGGCCGCCACGCCGGCCTTCGTCTGCGTGAAAGCCTCGAAGATGCGGCGTTGGGCCTCGGCCTCGATCCCGATGCCCGTATCGCTCACCTCGAACCTCAGGCAGTCTCTATTGGCGGGCGCGATGGCCAGGCGCACCTCACCGTCCTGCGTGAACTTGATGGCGTTGCCGAGCAGATTGAGCAGCACCTGCCGCAGGTGGCGTCCATCGAGCACGACGCGTCGTGGCACCTCGGGCGCGATCGACACCACCAGCAGCAGGCCTTTCCGCCGCGCCGCGTCGGCCAGCACGTATCGCAAATCGATCGTCAACTGTGCGAGGTCGGTGGGCGTGGCCTCGATGTCGATGCGGCCGGCCTCGATCTTCGACAGGTCGAGGACGTCGGTGATCAGATCGAGCAGGTGCGATCCGCACTGCGCAATCGCGTCGAGCGCTTCTCGCTGCGCCGGGATCAGCGTGCGATCACGCTGGAGGAGTTGCGCGTAGCCGAGCACACCGTTCAGCGGCGTCCGCAGCTCGTGACTCATGTTGGCCAGGAACTCGCTCTTGGCCCGCGTGGCGGCTTCGGCCGATTCCTTGGCACGGCGGAGCTGGTCGTCGCGCTCGCGCCGTTCCGAAATGTCGCGGAGAAACGCCCCGAAGAAGTACCCCCCGGCCGCGCGCATCGGCGACGTGATCGTCATCTCGATGGGGAACTCACGCCCCGACAGGTGAAGCGCCGCCAGTTCCAGCCGCTTGTTGATCACCGGCGCCGCGCCGGTATCGTGAAAGCGCCGGAACCCCTCGGTGTGCGCCTCGCGGAACCGTGGCGGAATGAGCGTCTCGACCAGGGCCTGGCCGAGAATCGCGTCGCGCGTCCATCCAAACGTGCGCTCCGCCTGTGCGTTCCAGGTGACGATTCGGCCCGCCGAGTCGATGCCGACGAACGCGTCGTGCGCGGTGTCGATGACCAGCGTGGCGCGCTGTTCGCTCTCGGCGAGGCGGGCGAGCGCCTGCCGGCGCTCCTTGTCGGCGATGGCGACCGCGACGAGGTTGGCGACCGACACAACGAAGTTCTGCTCGTCCACCGTCCAGCTGCGCGTGCCTCCCACGTGCTCGGCGCAGAGGACGCCCACGGTGGCGTTCTGCTGGCGCAACGGCACGTCGAGCATCGCCCCGATGCCGTGAACGGACAGGTAGTGGTCACGAAAGCCCGCCGTCCGGGGATCGGTCGCCGCATCGTCAGCCGCGATCACGCGTTCGCGCTCCAGCGCGTCGAAGTACGCGGGCACGTCGGCTCGATAGAGCAGCGCGCCACACTCGTGCGCGTCGGGACTGCGGCGGTACAAGCCGACGCAGCGGATGGCCTGTCGCCCCTCGCCGAACCGCCACATGCTGACGCGCTCGACCTGCAGCGTGTTGGCCGCCACGACCAGAATGTCGCGAATGCGCTCGTCGAGCGGGGCGTCCGGGTCGGCTGACTGCGCGGTCAGCTCGGTCAGGGCGTTGCTCTGCGCGGCCAGGCGCTGCTCGCTTGCCCGCAGCGCTCCCTCGGCGGTGACCTGGTCGCTGATATCGGTGAAGACGGTCAGCACGGCGGGCTGTTCGTCGTAGCTGACCAACTGGGACGAGAACAGCACCCAGAACGGCTGGCCGTCGGGCCGGCGGATCTGCACGCGTCCGTCGGCGCGGCCGTCACGCCGGATGCGCGCCGTCAGTTCCGCGCGTTCGGCCGGGTTGACGTAGTAGTCGGTCACCCGCCGGCCGACGGCCTCGTGCGGCGGTACGCCGAAGATCTCCGCGGTGCGACGGTTCACCGCCACCACGGTGTGATCGGTGGCGCGGCTGACCACGGCGGGGAAGGGACTCACGTCGAACAACTCGGCAAAGAGACGCTCGTCGGCCGCGGGCACACCCGGCCGTGTCACGGCGTCCGGTGTCACGGGTGTGTCGGGGGCGTCCAGGCGGGCGCGATCGTGCTCGGCCATGTGGATCTCAATCGCACACCGTACGACTGCCGGTGGGCCTCGTCAAGCCGCGCGACCGGATGTCGGGCGAGACCGGACGCGGCCGCGTGCTAGCATCACGCCGGGATTCGGGAGTCTGGTGATGGTCGGAACACCTCGTCAGCAACTGGGAGCGGGCGCGTGGCCGCGGTGGTCCGCCGCGCTCATCGCGCTGGCGGCGGCCGCCGCCGTCGTGGCCGCACAGTCGCCCGCCGGACCGGTGACCCGCGTCCGCGTGCTCAGCTACAACATCCATCACGCCGAGGGCGTGGACAAGGTCCTCGACCTCGAGCGCATCGCCCGCGTTATCACGTCGGCCCAGCCGGACCTGGTGGCGCTGCAGGAAGTCGATCGGCGGGCCACGCGGTCGACGTCGGTCGATCAGCCGGCCGAACTGGGCCGGCTCACGGGACTACGCGCCGTGTTCGGCCCGAACATCCCGCTGCAGGGCGGCGACTACGGCAATGCCGTGCTCTCGCGCTGGCCCATCGTCCGGTCCGCGAATCATCGATTGCCGAACCTGGACGCCGGCGAACAGCGCGGTGTGCTCGAGGTGCATCTGGAGGCGCCGGGCACACGGACGGCGGTCGTGCTCTGGGCCACCCACTTCGATCACCGGGCGAACGACGGTGAGCGCCGTGCGTCGGCCCAGGCCATCGAGGCACGCCTCCTCCAGCAGCGAGACGCGGCGGCCCTCCTCGTGGGCGATCTGAACGACGTGCCCGCCAGTCCGACCCTGACGCTGCTCGGCGCGATGTGGACGCGTTCGAACACGGACATGCTGCCGACGATCCCGGTGGGGAGGCCGGCCCGTCAGATCGACTACGTGCTCTACCGGCCAGCCCACCGCTGGCGCGTCATCGACACGCGGGTCCTGGACGAGGCCGTCGCCTCGGACCATCGCCCGTTGCTCGCCGTTCTCGAGCTCGTGGAATAGCGGGCGTCGGCCCGTGTTTTCGCTATGTCATACTGATCGACTACTGACCGGCAGTTGCCCCATCAGGGACCAGACATGAAGGCCAAAGAGCGTCACCACCTCAAGCAGAACGAGTTCGCGGTCACGGCCGCGCGCGTGCTGGACACGCTGTCCCAGCATCAGCGCCGCGTGCGGACCATCCTCCTTGCGGTCCTGGCCGTCGTCGTCGTGATCGCGGTCGTGGTGTTCTGGCGCGGTCGTGAGGCCGATCGGGCGGGGGAGCAACTCGGCATCGCGCTCGCGATGCTCGAGGCGACCATCGCGCCGGCACCGACGATTCCCGGGGCCACCCAGGCGCCCGGCACGTTTCCCACCGAGCGGGCCCGCGCCGAGACCGCTCTCGCCGCGTTCCAGCGGGTCGCGGCGGAGTTCCCCTCGACTGAGGCCGGTCTGGCGGCTCGTTATCACGCGGCCGGAGAGCTGCTGAGCCTCGGCCGCGCGCCGGAAGCGGTCCAGGCGTACCAGGAGGTGGTCGGCCAGGCCGGCACGTCATCGATTTACCGGCCCATGGCGCGGATGGGGCTCGCCGAGGCGAAGGCCGCGGCCGGACAGCATGACGAGGCCATCAAGGCGCTCACCGACCTGTCGGCCGAGCGCGACAGCGCGCTGCCGGTGGACGGCGTGCTGATGCAGCTCGCGCGCGTGAGCCTGAAAGCCGGCAAGCTCGACGACGCGCGAGCGGCCTTCCGGCGCGTGGTCGACGAGTTCCCCGAGTCGGTTTTTGCGGCCGACGCCCAGCAGCAGCTGAACGGCCTCGATTGAACGTGCCTGTGTCACCACGCCGGTAGCCGCCGGGCGTCCGCCCCGCCGACCGCAGGTCTGACACACGCTCTCCCGACGTCGATCTGACTACGGTTCCTGGTACCGGTTGTCAGCCAGCGGCTGACCGTTCATCGCCAGCACCCGCCCGGAGGGATCGAACTCCGGCCGCTTGCGCCTGGGCGCGAGATCGTGCGAGGTCGTCTCCAGCGCACTGACGAGCAGGGGCAGCGCGATCGTGACGTCGGCGTGCACGGTGATCTTCTCGGACTCCAGCGACAGCTTGCCCCAGCTCTGCGCCTCCTCGAGACTCGACCCGCTCGCACCGCCGTAATAGGGCACGTCAGTCACGATCTGAATCGCGAACTTGTGGCCGCCCACGCGGTCGTCGTAGAACTCGGCCTGGACGCTGGCCTGATTGATGAAGTTCTTCGGCGTGCCGCCGCCGAGCACGATCGTGGCCGTCGACGGCCGGCGAATCACGATGTTCGCCGACTCGATGATGTCGCCGATGACGTCGGCCACCCCGGCGGTCTGGTCGCGGTGGCGGGCCTGCGACAGCCCCATGCCGATCGACGAATCGGCAATCGCGGGACAGAAGATGGGCACGTTGGCGCGGTAGGCGGCCGTGAGGATGCCGTTGTTCTTCGTCTCCTCCCACAGGTGGCCGCCGAGTTTGTAAAGAAACTCGCGCGTGGTGTGCGGACGCCGCTCCAGCTTCAGCGCGAAGGCGGCGATCCACTCGTCGTTCTTGCAGAACTCGTCCTCGCTCGCGAGCGTGTCGTAGACGCGATCGATGCGCTCGGCCGCGAGCGCCGCGTCATCGAGCGTCGGCGAGCCGATGAAGTGCCGACGGCCGCGCGTCTCGTGCAGATCGTGGTACAGGTTCGCGCCCGTCGAGACCAGGCAATCGACGTAGCGGCGCTCGATCAAGTGGGCGATCAGCAGCCGCATGCCGCCGGCCGAGAGGGCGCCGGCGATCCCCAGGAAGATCGTGGCGTCACTCGCCAGCATCTTCTCCCAGATGCGCCGGGCCGTCGCGAGATTGCGGCCCTGAAAGGAAATGCGTTCCATCCGATCGAGGACCGCGTCGGCCGACAGCCCCGACTCGACGACGAACGGATCGACGGTCTTGCGGAGGAAGCGCGACTTGCGACGACCCATCTCGCGATTATATGCGTGCGCCTCGCGCCACCGGCGGTGCTCGGCGGCATGGCGGCGCGATCAGCGCGCCCGGGCCACGTGGCGCAGGAACCCCAGGTCGCCGATCGGGGACAGCGCGATGCCGGTCAGGTCGGCCTGCGCGACCGCGACGTTCGTGCGCGCGTACAGCGGAATCGCCGGCGCATCCTGCGCGATGAGCCGCTGCGCCTCGATGTAGGCGCGGCGCCGGTCGGCCTCGTCCAGCGAGGACGTCGCCAGGTCCAGCAGCCGATCGACCTCGGGATTGCGGTAGTGGCCCCGGTTGAATCCGCTCGGCGGGACCTGTGAC
>CAZFAT010000357.1:0-2571 GCA_964517075.1 uncultured Solibacteraceae bacterium | reverse complement strand
TCAGCCGCCAGCGCGACCAGGTGGCCTCGGCCGTCGAACGGGGCCGGGAGGCGTTCGACGAAGCCCGCAAGGAGACGCTGTGACCGACTGGCAGGGGGCCGCGCTCGTCGTCATGGCCGCGGCACTCGTGGTCATGGCAGCGATCCAGGTCGCGGCCATCGTCGCGGCGCTTCGGCTCGCCCGTCAGGTGACGGCGACGACGGAGGCCCTGCGGCGCGAGGTGCGGCCGTTGATCGATCAGGTGCGCCGCATTGCCGACGAAGCCGAGCGGGCGTCGCGCCTGGCGTCCGCGCAGGTGGAGCGGGTCGATCAGTTCCTGGCGTCGATGGCGGTGCGCGTCGAGGAGACGGTGGACGTCGTGCAGAGCGCGCTGGTCGGACCATTGCGGCAGGGTGCAGCCATGGTCACGGCGGTGCGCGCGGCCCTGGCCGTGTTCCGCAGCTGGCAGCGGCGCCCGCGGCGGACGCGTGAGGAGGCCGACGACGCGATGTTTGTGGGGTAGCGCGGCTTGCGGTAAGCTGATCGTTCGGTTGGGCGCTTGGCTCAGTTGGTAGAGCATCGCCTTCACACGGCGGGGGTCACTGGTTCGAGTCCAGTAGCGCCCACCAACCTTTCTGCATTCGAGCCACGTCGAAGTTGGAAACCAGAAGTTCGAAGTGAACTCCAAGGCGCCTTCACTTCTGACTTCGCACGTCTGGCTTCGAACTTCGAACTTTCCACGAACCCGCGAATCTACTTCCTCGTCCCCAGTCTCCGCTCACTCGGCCCGTCGTAGCGGTGCGCCGTGGGATCGATCTCGCGCATCGGCCGTTCGCGGCGCTGCTCCTCCAGCACGTGGGCGGCCAGCCCCGGCACCCGCGAGATGATCAGCAGCGCGTCGGCGACCTCCGGCGCGAGGCCCAGATCGCCGGTGACCGCGGCGATGGCGCCGTCCACGTTGATGGGCAAGGCCCGCCCGGCGAGCCCCGCGTGGCGGGACAGCGCCAGGGCCAGCGCCCGGAGAAACTGCGTGTACTCGTGATCGACTTCCAGTTCGTGCGCGATCTGCAGCAGGCGCGTGGCGCGCGGATCGGTCCGGTGAAACCGATGGCCGAATCCGGGGGGTGGAATATCGTCCGCCTGAACGAGCCGGTCCGCCATGACGGTCCCCGCCTCGGCCATGTGGGTCCCGGCGCGCCAGAGGAGCAGGCCTTCGTCGAGCCGCTGGCGGCAGGCGAGGATGTCGCCGCCGTAATGGCGGCCGAAGCCGAGTACGCCCGCCGCCACCGCTCCGCGGATCGACGCCCCCGTCGTGGCCGCGTTGCGCGCCGACAGCGTCGGCGGGGGCGTCGCACCGTGATCGATGAATGACACGAGCATGGCTTCAATCAGCCGGCTGATGGACGGAGACGGCAGGTCGCCGGTCAGCAGCAGGTAGATGGCGTCGCCGAACGACACCCGCGCCATCAGTTCGTCAATCGGATAGCCGCGGACCAGGATCTTGTTGGGCTCGATGCTGGTGAGCGCGGTGGCCCACGGCGTGCGCGCGCTCCCCGGGACCGCTGACTTAGGTTCCATATAGCCGGTCTCCGAAGTCGCCCAGCCCGGGCAGGATGAATTTGCGCGCATTGAGCCCACGATCGACGGCTGGCGTATACACCGGCACGTCCGGCCAGGCCGCCGCGAACGCCGCCAGGCCCTCCGGCGCGGCGACGAGACACAAGAGCCGCAGGTTGGTGGCGCCGGCGGCCGTCACGAGGCTGGCTGCGAGCACCGCGCTGCCCCCGGTGGCCAGCATCGGATCCACGAGCAGCACCGTGGTCGTCGCGGTGAGAGCTGGCAGTTTGGAATAGTACCGCGACGCGGCGGCGGTCCGCTCGTCTCGCTCGAGGCCGATGTGACCGACGCGGGCCTGCGGCAGCAGGTCCAGCGCGGCATCGAGCATGCCCAGGCCGGCGCGAAGCACCGAGACGACCACCACATCCGCGTCGAGGCGCGCGCCATCCGCAGGCTCGAGCGGCGTGTCGACGGTGGTTCGGGCCAGCGGGAGATCCCGCGTGGCGTCGAGGATGACGATCAGGCTGAGCCGATGGGCGAGGCGCCGGAACACGCTGGGCGGCGTGTCACGACGCCGAAGGGCCGTGAGCGCGTCCTGCGCGATCGGATGCCCGACGAAATGGACAGCCATGTGGAGAATATACACAGGAAGCGCGTAGAATGCAGGACCGCACCGCGTCCACTCGCGGTGCCACGTGTGACCACCGACATCCTCATTGATTCCGCGACGATCGCGCGCCGCGTCCAGGAGCTGGCCGGGATCCTTCGGCGCGACGCGGGTGACGGCGTGTCCGTGCACCTCGTCGGCGTACTGAAGGGGGCGTTCGTCTTCTTCGCCGACTTGATCCGGCAGATGCCCGGTCCCGTCACGTGCGACTTCCTCGCCGTGTCGAGTTACGGCGCCCAACAGACCTCATCGGGCCAGGTGCAGCTGACCAAGGATCTCGACGCGAGCCTCGAAGGGCGCCACGTCGTGCTCGTGGAGGACATCGTGGACACCGGCCGCACGCTGACGTATCTGCAGGCGCTGCTGCG
>CAZFAT010000356.1:0-4520 GCA_964517075.1 uncultured Solibacteraceae bacterium | reverse complement strand
GTCAGATCTGGCGCCTCAATCCCGTCACCCTGGCGTGGAATGCCGCGCGCGACGCGCGGAACACGCTGGTGTTCCTCTCCGCGATGGGGTCGGAGCGGTTCTAGCTTAAAGTGCGTGCAGAATTGCGCGATGGAGGGGCCGACCTTCAGGTCGGCCCGCACCCGGCCGGTCTGAAGACCGGCCGCTCCATTCACTGTTCACGCCCCCTGCCCCTCTCGCAGCATGATCAGCAGCATCCGCGCCGGTTCGGGCGCCTCGACACCGTGCGGGACGTTGGCGGGCATGAGGACGATCGTGCCCGGCGTGGCGGTCACGGGCGCGCCGCCGATCGTCAGCCGGAGCGCACCCTCGAGCACCAGGGCGAGCGCGTCGAACGGCGAGGTGTGCTCCGTGAGCCCCTGCCCGGCGTCGAACGCGAACAACGTCACGCTGCCGCCACCCGCCTTCGCGAGGATCCGGCTCGCGATGCCGTGCGGCGTCGGTGTGACGAGCGCATGCAGCTCGAGCCGTTCGGCGGGCGGAAGCATCTGAGGGGCGGCGGGCATGTCGGACTCTCCAATTCACAAATGATGCAATCATCAATGGTTCAATCAATCATCAATGATGCGATCACCAGATCGCCAATTCGCCGTGCAGATTATGGGCATCAGTGATCCTCTTGCGAACTCGCCCTGGTCGTCGCCGGGCACGGTGGCCGGCTTCGCGCAGTCGCCGCCCAACGACGTGCTCATGCGGTTCGCGGAGTCGCTCCTGGCGGCCGGGACGGGCGCCCGTGTGCTCGACCTGGGCTGCGGCGCCGGGCGCAACGCCGTGCCGCTCGCGGAGATGGGGTGGGAGGTCGTCGGCCTCGATCTGTCCTGGCCGATGCTGGCCGCGGCGGCGACTCGCGTGCGCGAGGCGGGCGTGGCCCATCGCGTGCGCCTCGCGCTGGCGCCCATGGACCGGCTGCCCGTCAGGGACCACAGCATCGACTTCATCATCGCCCATGGCATCTGGAATCTGGCACGGTCCTCGACGGAATTCAGACGGGGAGTCGTCGAGGCGGCACGGGTGGCGCGCCCGGGCGCGGCGCTCTTCGTGTTCACGTTCTCACGGCACACGCTGCCGCCGGACACGACGCCCGTGCCGGGCGAGCCCTTCGTCTTCACCCAGTTCTCGGGGCAGCCGCAGTGTTTTCTGACCGGGGACCAGCTCGTGGCTGAACTGGAGGCCGCCGGATTCATCCCCGATCCGCGCGTGCCCCTCACGGAGTACAACCGCCCGCAACCCGGCACTCTTCGCGTCGGACCGCCCGTCATCTACGAGGCCGGGTTTCGGTATCACCCCCGTCGTCATGAAAACGAGCGAGCACTCGCGAGCGAGTCGGCGGAGCGGAGCGGGGCGCCCGGGGCCCCGCGAGCGACGCCGTTGGGGTGCCCGCAGGGGCGGAGCCCCTCGGTTTCCTTTTAGTGCGAACGCGTTACAGACGGCGGCGCCGTTACTGGCTACCGTTCGGGAGTCCGCGGACGTGGCCGGTTCGTATGACGTTCGTCATACGGCGGGGGACGGTCGACACGAGATGCTCGCGGACTGGCGTGGTGCCCTGATGGTTCCGGGCGCCAGTGCTGCGGCCGCCTTCGCCCGGTCTGACGAGCGCCCGCAGCACAGGAGGTACGCCTGTGACTGCTCTGACCCCCGCCGGACGTTCGAGTGGCTGGACAGGATGGCTGCCCCGCGTGTCGGGCGCGGCGTGTCTGTTCCTGGCGGCGAGTGGCCTCGTCATTACGTTCGGTCCGTTCCATCCCACCGTGCAGTGGACGCTCATCGTGCACACGGCGACGGGCGTGCTGCTGGCGGTGCCGCTCCTCGTCTACACCGTGCAGCACTGGGCCCGCTATCGTCGCTTCCAGGTCTCACACATCGTCCTGCTTGGGTACGTCGCAGGTGTCGCGCTGATTGTCTGCGTGGTGTCGGGAGTCGTCGTGACGTGGCAGGGCGCGGCCGGCATGCGCATGTCGTGGGCCTGGCGTCAGATCCATCTCGTCTCCGCGTTCGTGGTCGTGGGCGGGGCGCTGCCGCACGTCGCGCTCCTCACCTGGCGGCTGTGGCGCGCGGTCGGTGGCGTGCGCCGGTACACCTGGCAGGCGATCGGCGCGACCGTCGTGCTCAGCCTGATCGGCGCCTCGCTTCCGTTCATCTACTCGGGCACGCAGTACGTCAACGAGTTCCCCGAGGACTACAACTTCCTGTTCGGCCGTGACCGGCCGTTCGCGCCGAGTCTGGCGCGGACCACCACGGGGGGCGCGTACGACCCGCGGTCGCTCGCCGGATCCGCCAGCTGCGGCACCGGCGGCTGCCACCAGCAGATCGTCCGGGAATGGCAGCCGAGTGCGCACCGGTACGCGGCAATGGACCCGCTCTTCCAGGGCATCCAGAAAGTCATGGCGGAGCAGAACGGTGCGGAGTCGACGCGGTACTGCGGCGGCTGTCACGATCCGATCTCGCTCTTCTCCGGCACGAAGAACATCTTCGTGAAGGACCTGACCGGCCTCGACGGGTACCAGGAGGGCGTGTCATGTCTCTCGTGCCACGCCATCCGCGAGACCGACGTGCAGGGCAACGCCAACTTCACGGTGGCGCAGCCGCGCGAGTACCTGTGGCAGTGGCAGCAGGAGGGGGCGGGCCGGGTCGCGCGCGACTTCCTCATCCGCACCTATCCCGACGAGCACATGCAGCTCAGCAAGCGCCTGTTCAAGACGCCCGAGTACTGTGCCGCGTGCCACAAGCAGTTCATCGACGAAGAGGTGAACAACGTCGGCTGGGTGCAGCTCCAGAACCAGTACGACAACTGGGCAAACAGTCACTGGAACACGAAGGGCGATCCCCAGAAGACGATCGAATGCCGCGAGTGCCACATGCCGCTCGTGAACTCGACCGATCCGTCCGCCGGCGATCCGAGCGACTACAACCGCGGGCCGAACGACGGGAAGCACCGCAGCCACCGGTTCCTGGCGTCGAACCAGCTCGTGCCGGCGCTGTTGAAGCTGCCCGGCGCGGACGAGCACGTGCGGCTGACCGAACACTGGCTGCGGGGCGAGTTCCAGGTGCCGGAGATTGCCGACAAGTGGGCCGAGGGGCCGATCGTCTCGATGCAGCTCGAGCTGGGCGCGAGCCGCGCCGGGGCTCCCTCAGTGCCGTTGCGCGTCGTCATGACCTCGAACAAGGTCGGCCACGACTTCCCGACGGGCCCCCTCGACATCATTCAAAGCTGGGTCGAGCTGGCCATCACCGACGGCGAGGGCCGGACGGTGTTCACGTCGGGCACGCGCGACGCGCGACATTTTCTCGCGCCGGGCACCGTGCTCTTCAAGGCCGAACCCGTCGATCAGCACGGGAACCTGATCGATCGCCACAACCTGTGGGAGATGGTCGGGGTGCGCTTCCGCCGCTCGCTCTTCCCGGGGTACTCCGATGCGTTCGACTACCGCCTGCCGTATGCGGTGCACTCCACGCGCGATCTCACGCCGCGGCCGACGGGGACGGCGGACCGCGAGGCCTTCGAGGTGCCTCCGCTCTCGGCGGGACGCTACCGCGTCGAGGCGGTCTTGAACTATCGCAAGGTCGATCAATTCCTGCTCAACTACCTCCTCGGTGAGCGCGAGGGTCTGACGGCGCCTGTCGTCGCGCTGGCCCGAGCCGGCGCGGTGCTCGAGGTTGGACCACCGGCGGCCGGCGGGCAGCCCGTCGCGCGGCTGCTGCCCGCCGCCAGCGGTGCGCCATGAGCCGGCCGGCGCAGTTGAGCCGCCGCCAGCGGCAAGCCCTCGTAACGGCCCTGCTGCTATTCGCGGCGGCACTGGTCACCGGTGCGGTCCTGTTCCGGCAGTACCGGTCGAACCCGGCCGCGGTCTACAAGCCGGGGGAGGAGAACGCCGACATCACGAGCACGCTCGCCAGACGACTACCGCCTGAGGCGCCGCGTCCGGTGTTCACGGATGTGACGGCCGACGCCGGGCTCGGCGGGTTCGTGGCGTTCCGCGGTCACCGGACGTCGCAGTTGCCCGAAGACATGGGCCCCGGCGCGGCCTGGGGCGACTTCGACAACGACGGCGACGAGGACCTGTTCCTGGTCAGCGCGGGAGGGCCGCTGGACAGCGCACCGGCGGATCGTGCCGCGAGCGAACTCTACGAGAACGATGGGGCCGGACGTTTCCGGCTGGTGGTGGAATTCCCCGAGACTCGAATTCTGGGCACCGGCGCGGCCTGGGGCGACGTCGATCAGGACGGCTGGCTCGACCTCGTCGTCACGGGCTACGAGACGCTGCGGCTCTATAGAAACCAGGAAGGGCGGTTTACCGTCGACGACGCGTTTCCGGCGCCGGCCGGGTTCTGGACCGGCGCGGCGTGGGGCGACTACGACCGCGACGGCGACCTCGATCTCTACGTCTGCGGCTACGTGCAATACCACGCCGAGCCTGCCGATCGTGCCCGCGCGTCGACGCAATACGGCGCGGCCGTGTCGTACACGCTGAACCCCGCCTCGT
>CAZFAT010000355.1:0-4170 GCA_964517075.1 uncultured Solibacteraceae bacterium | reverse complement strand
CAGCACGAGCGTCTTGCGTCCCGACACGCGCCCCATCGCCGAGATCAGCCGGCGCAGGCTCGACATGCTCTGCGTCGCGACGCCTTCGAGGTGCAGCGCGAGGTCACCCGCTTCCTGCCTGATCCTCAGCGGACAGGTGATGTCGTCGGGACATTCCCGCTGCTGCACGCGCCCAATCGCTTCCGTCGTCTCGTTCAGCGTGAACATGTTCGATTCGGTCGGCAGGTTCGCGGGCGAGGACGAGACGTCCGCCATGATGTCGATGAGCTCCGACGGGGACAGGTTGAACCGGTTCGGCAGTTGCGCCCGCTGGCCGATCGTGTTGGTCAGGCCGGTGGCGATCGACAGGTGATCGGTGGTCGGATTGATCACCGGACCGGTGGGAAACGTGAAGAGCCCGACCTGGTCGTTCGGCTGCAGCCGGTCGAGGAACGCGCGCGCCGCCTGCATCATGCGCCGGGCCGTGCCAATGGCCAGGCTCTCGGCGTCGGTCGCCATCATGAACAGTCGCGGCGGCCCGGTCGGCTCCAGCGCTGGCGGCGGCCCCGTCGGCCAGATGTTGCGGGCGGTCGGGCCGGTCGCGATGGGCGCAATCTTGTGGACGGGCACGCTCTCGATGTAGTCGGCCGAGGCGACCCGGCGGCGCCGGCCGTCGATCGACACTTCGAAGTGTTCCGGGCTGAGCTGGCCCACTGGACGGCCGTCGCCGTCGATCACCTGTACGTCCACGGCAATGAGGTCGACGGTCGATCGGAAGGTCGCCTGCTGATCGGCCGGAGCCGCCAGGGTGGTCATGCCGAATGCGGTGGCAGCCGCAACGAGAATCAGCCCCGCCGCCGGGGCCAGCCCGCTGTCTCGACACGCGTGTGGCATGGAGGCGCTCCTCAAGGGTACAAAGTAGCACCCCTCGGCCCGCCGCGGGAGAGGTTTCGTTGAGGCGCCGGCTGCCGCCGTCCGTGTGCCCCCCCGGGGGCTCCCGACCGCGCGTCATCCGGTTTTCAGGCCGGAATTGACACGCCGCGCCGTCTCCGACGAACATGCACGTTCGCTGTTCGGAGGAGCAACCACTCATGGTTCGACGACGACGACGGACTTCGACACTGGAGAAGGCGGGTGAAACGGTGGGCCGGACCCTCGGTCGCCTGGCCGCCCGGTGGGCCGCGCTCGAGCGCCAGCGCACGGAACTCGCCGCCGAGTTGACGCGTCTGGCCAAGACGATGGTTGGCGGTGGCAGCCCGCTCGCCGGCGGTTCGACGCTGATTAGGGAACTGGGCCGACGGCGTGGCGGGCGTCCCAAGGGCTTCAAGATGTCGGAAGCCACCAAGCGGAAGCTGCGTGCGGCCTGGAAGCGGCGGAAGGCCGCGGCGCGGACGAAGGCCCAGGCGAGCTGAGCTCCCGAGCTCGCAGCCGCGCCCGTTGTGTCGTATTCCCGGGGCGCGGCGCAACGCGTGACCCTGTCTGGCGTATCTCCAAACGATTGGTCCCACCGGGCGCCGGGGCGCGTCCGCGCCGGATGTGCCGGATGAAGGAGCAGTGTGCATGCTGATGCGGATCGTGATCCTTGGGGCGGCAGTCCTGACGGCTGCCTGCGCGGGTGGCCGCGGACCGGTCTCGGTCCCGGGGGTGCCCGGCGTCACGATTCCCCGCGCGGTGGCGGCTGCGGTCTCGGAGCGATGGGACGACTGGCAAATCGTGGCGCCGGGCACCGAAGCCGCTCAGTGCGCGAGCCGGTTCAGCGACCCGCCCTCGGCGGTCGCGACGGGCGACTGGAACGGCGATGGCACCACCGATCTTGCCTTTCAGATCGTGGCATCGGACGGACGCCGCGTCGTGGCCGCCTTTGCCCGTCTTGACGGCGAGTATCTGGTCTCCGAAGTGACTCCGGTGCCCGACACCGGCGGCGTGCTCGGCGTCGAGCGCAAGGCCAGTGCCTATCGTCATCAGTCCGACGGCGTGGTCTTCTACTTCAGCCTCGACACGATTGCTTTTGGTGCGTGCGACCGGCCGGAGATGGCGTATTTCTGGAACGGCACGACGTTCGACGGACGCGCAGTGTTCGAGTGATCGCTCACCTTCTCCGCAGTACCTCTTTCAAGTTCACCGGCGCGCTCGTGCGGAACGCCTTCCAGAGGTCGCCCCTGTCGCGGAAGCGCGCGGGGGCCGTGCGGATGGTGAAGTCGCGCGGGTCCAGCCCCTCGGCCACTTCCTTCCACGTGAGCGGCGTCGAGACGCCGGCGTAGTCGCTGGCCCGCGCTGAGTAGGCGATCGCCAGCGACTTGCCGAGGATGTTCTGCAGGTAGTCGACGTAGATCGATCCGCGCGGGCGCCGCTTGACCATGCGTTCGACGGTCGCGATGCGCGGATGCCGCTCGGACACGATCGTGGCGATCATCTGGCAGAGCACCTGGCCGGTCGCGTAGCTCGTCCGGCGCGGTAACGGGATGTAGATGTGCAAGCCTCGCGATCCCGACGTCTTGGGCCATGCGGGAATGCGGAAACGGTCGAGCGCATCCTTGATCCACCGGGCCACGTCCAGCACGCGCTCGAAGCCCGCGCCCTCCGACGGATCCAGATCGATGGCGGCGTAGTCCGCGTGCTTCGGATCGGCCACGCGGGAGAACCAGGGGTCCTGCGAGATCGCCGCCAGCTGCGTCATGTAGAGCAGGGTCGTCAGCGACCCGCCAATCAGCCGATCGCGCGGGCCCTCCTCGTCAATCGGCTCGACGTCCGGCGGCAGCACGTCCCGGCGCACGCCTGGCGGCGGGTCGTCCGGATGCCGTTGCTGGAAGAACGCCGGCTTCCCGATGCCGTTCGGGAAGCGCCGCATGATGAGCGGCCGATCGTCCACCGCCGGCAGGATGAGGGGCGCGACGTCGACGTAGTAGCGGAGCAGTTCGCCCTTCGTGATGCCGAGCGATGGCCAGAACAGCTTGCCGAGGTTCGTCACGCGCAGGGTGTCGCCGTTCGGCAGCGTGATGTCGCCGTCCTGTCGTGCCTGTTCGAGCGACGTGAGCCGGTCGATGAGCGCGGCCCGCAGCCGGCTGTCGGCGGCAGAGGCGGCCGAGCCGGACGCCGCCGCCGGCTTGCGCCGCGGCGTCGTGCCGCTGCCGGGGCGCGGCGCGGCGGGCGCAGGCTTCTTCGCACGGGACTTCCCACGCGGCGCGGCGGCTGGCGCGGGTGAGGGCCCCTCGCGCCGGACGTCTTTGGCTCGCTTGTCGGTGCGCATGCCCAGATAGACAGGCTGCCTCAGAAGCCCGTCGCTCGTCCATTCGGTGAAGCGGATCTGGGCGACCAGTTCCGGTCGCACCCAGTGCGCGCGCTCGACCGTCCGGAACCGATCCGCAAACGGACACTCGCGGATTTCCCGCGGTGCGAGGAGCGCGGCCACGCGATCCAGCTCCTGCTGGTCGAACCCGGTGCCCACGCTGCCGGCCCATCGCAAGGCGCCGTCGTCGTAGTGCCCGACGAGCAGCGCGCCGAAGTGCGGCCGCGTCTGGCGCGGCTCGGTCCAGCCGCCGATGACGAATTCCTGCTCAAGGAGCAGCTTCAGTTTCCGCCACGCCGGCGTGCGCCGCCCGCTTTGATACACGGACTGCCCGTCCTTCACGATGAGACCTTCCCAGCCTTCGCGGCGGGCACGTTCGAGCAGTTCGCGTCCATCGTCGGGCACGATCTCGCTCAGGCGAATCACGCGCGCGGCGGCGCCACGCGGACGCAGACGTGTCTGCAGGCGCAGCCGACGCGCGGCCAGCGGTTCGCCGCGCACGTCCTCGTCGCCGTCGCGCAGCAGATCGAAGAGGATGAGAGCCGTCGGCCGATCGCGCGCGGCGCGCGCGATGTCGGCCGGCGAGGTCAGGTGAATGCGGCCCTGCACGTGCTGGAAGCCCAGCGGGCGTCCCGCCGGGTCGATCGCGACAATTTCGCCGTCGAGCAGTACGGGATGCGGGAGCCCCTGCGCCAGGCGGCGCAGCACCTCGACGATTTCCGGAAACTGCGCGTGCTTCTCCCGGCCGTTCCGCGAGTAGATCCCGACCGTCGGCCCCGCCCCGGCCTTGGAGGCTGGCGGCCGGAGGTCGATCAGGGCGCGGATGCCGTCGTACTTCGGTTCGTAGAGGAACCCCGGCCGGACGATGGGTGGTTCCTCGAGCGAGGCCAGCATGGGACTGACCT
>CAZFAT010000354.1:0-12903 GCA_964517075.1 uncultured Solibacteraceae bacterium | reverse complement strand
GAATCATCCCGACGCCTTCGCCGCGGCCGTTCGTGCCGAGGTAGCCCTTCGAGCCGACGAAAATCTGGTTGTAGCCGCTGCCCTGCGGCCCACCGCCGCCGCGTCCGCCCCGGCCCGCCTGTGCGTTGCCTCTGCCTCCGCCAGCGCGCCCGCCGGCCGCCTGCGCGCCGCCACGCCCCGCGCCGCCGCGCCCGCGTCCGCCGCCCGGTGGCTCGGCAATCGCCGGACCGGTGCCCGGAATCTGCCGGGCCTGTTCAACCGTCATGCCCGGCGGCGTGTACGCGTCGCCGCCGGCGTTGTTGTAGTCCACGTACCAGTGCACCGCGACCGGCGGCATGCTGCCGCGCGCGGGGAACTCCCAGCGGATGTGCATCTTGTCAGGGATGGCAAACGGGCTCGTGCCGTCCTGCTTGACGCACTCGACGCTCGTCGGCGCGCCGAGCCGCAGCCCCATGTTGGCCGGCCCGAGGATGTGAATGCCCCAGTCGCCGATGAGGCCGCCCGTGCCGAAGTCGAAGTGTCCGCGCCAGTTGAACGGCAGGTAGAAGCCGTTGCCCCCCGTCGCGCCGCCGTTCGTGTAGGGGCGGAACTCGGCCGGGCCCAGCCACGCATCCCAGTTCAGGGTTGGCGGCACCGGCTCGGGCGCCGGAATCTTCTGCATCGCCGCACCCTGCGGCCAGCTCGCGCGGCCGCGCCAGGCGTGCACCTCGCGCACCTCGCCGATCTCGCCCGACCAGAGAATCTCGGATGCCATGCGCGTGGCTTCGTGCGAGTACCCCTGGTTGCCCATCTGCGTCGCGACCTTGTACTTCACGGCGGCCTGGGTGAGGATGCGGGCTTCCCACGGCGTCCGCACGAGCGGCTTCTCCACGTATACGTGCTTGCCGAGCTGCATGGCCGTGAGCGCCGCGATGCCGTGCATGTGATCGGGCGTCCCGATCGTCACGGCGTCGATGCCCTTCGCCTGCTTGTCGAACATCTGCCGGAAGTCGTTGAACGTCGTGGCGTTCGCATAGCGCTGCTTGCCCGCGGCGAGCGCGCTGGCGTCCACGTCGGCGAGCGCCACGATGTTCTCGGACGCGACGCCAGCGAGGTCCGATCCACCGCGGCCGCCCACGCCGATGCCGGCAATGTTCAATTTGTCGTTGGGCGACTGATAACCCAACGCCTTGAGGGAGACGACGCTGCCAAAGCCTCCGCGCGGGATGGCGCCGGCCAGCAGCGCGCCGTACATGAAGTAACGCCGTGAAACCTTCATAGATCCTCCGTTCGACTGGGACGAGCCAGATTCTAGGCCCTCCAGGGCGTCACCGAACATACTCCCTGCCCGATAGCCTGACGCGTCGGCGAGGAATCCCCCGGGGATCCCTGGTGGGTGCCTTTTAGGGAATACCCCGCCACCGCAGCCCTGTTTGCGGGCGATTTCTGGTGCGGGACGGCCGGCCAGAAAATTGCACAACACGGGGCTAGCTCCCGCCGGAGGTTGCCCCGATGGCATCCACTCGAGTCTTTGCACTGGCGATCACACTCGCGATGACGATGGCCGCGGGCTGCAGTTCAGGCGAAGGCGCGCTCGACACCGGACCATCACCGGTCGTCGCCGATGCCGCGACACTGCCACCGTCGCTGGCCGGAACGTGGGCGGGTACCTATCGCGTCGTGGAGTGTCCGCGCGCGGAGGGGACGCTGGCCAACATGTGCACGTCGGTCGGCAACGCCTATCCGTTCACGCTGGAATTGACACAGCAGGGTCAAACGGTCGCCGGACGCTACGCGTTGGCGAACGTCTGGTTCGATCTCGCGCCCTCCGAGCTCACGGATCAAAGTGTGACGTTGAACGGTGCCGGACGCATCGACAGCGCCGGCGTCGAGGTCCAAGTGACATGGTCCCTCTCCGTCGGCCGTTCGTGGCTCGGCGGCACGGCGGTGCTGGAATGGACCGCGGACGCGGGCGGCGGCGCCACACTGAACGCGACGATCGCCGGCCAGCCGCTCCTCACCTCGTCAGCCCAGTAGCGGCGCACATGTATACTGCCGCCGTCAGGACACCCCCTATGCGGCGACTACTGTACGCGACGCCTTTTCTCATCGTCATTGCTGCCGCGGCGCAGGCGCCCGAAGATAATCGTCCACCGGTGTTCTTCCGCGAGGATTGGAAGGAGATTCTCGCGGTCGCTCCGGTCACGCAGGAGCACGTGGCCAACACGAACCTTCTGCTCGCCCTGTACGGGCCAGGGAAGGACGGCGTCCGAAAGAGCCATCACGACACGCCCAAAGACGACCCGTATTACATCTGGCTCGGGTCCTGCCCGGCCAATTGCGCGATAGGGCTGCGTCACAAGGACGCGTTGGTCGATCTGACGGGACTCGCGAAGGTACGGTGGCGAACCAAGCAGACCGGCTTTCGGTCGCTGCGGCTGACGGTGAAGCTCGCGAACGGTCAGTGGCTCGTGAGCGACTATGCGGAAGGTCCGGCGCCCGACTGGCACGAAAGTGAGTTTTCCATCGCCGGCCTTCGGTGGCGGCGGCTGAATGTCGAGACCGTCGTGGAGGGCGCGTGGGTCGAGAAACCGGACCTGAGCCGGGTCGATGAGATCGGCTGGACCGAGCTCGCGCCCGGCGGCGGCACGCCGGCGTCGTCACGCGTGGACTGGATCGAAGTCTACGGACGTCCGGTGCCGCGCTGAGCATCGTGTACGCCGAAGAGCCCGCAGGAATTCAGGATTTCCCTGCGGGCTCTCCGGTAGAGGTTCGCGCCGGAGCCCTCAACTACTGAGCGCTGACACTGATGATCGACACCACCGGCTGCAGACTGTAGTTGCCGTCTTCTGGAGCGCTGGTCCCGCCGCCGCCGTTGCCCCGCCCGCCGCCGCCCTGCTGGCGAATCGACTGGTCGCCATCGAAGTCGAGGAGCATGTTCACGACCGCGCCTGGATCCAGCGTGAATTCCCGATTCAGCTTCACCTCACCGGACGACACCTGCACCTCGGTGAATTGCGTCCCGAGCACCGTGATGGAAGGCGCGCACGCCGTCGTCGACGTCGACTCGTTGTCGAAGTGGATCGTCGCCTTCTTCACGTTCAGGCGAATCTGCGTGTAGTGCCCGGCGGGCAGCATCTCGGAGCCGAGCACGTCGGTCGGTCCTTCGAGCTTCTTGAGATCGCACGTCCGCTCGGTCTCGCCGTTGGCGAACTCGACGTCTTCCCAGCCGGCGCCGGACCGATGGACGCTGATGTTGTCGAACGTGATGAGGACCGCCTTCGCGTCGGCGAACGGCGTGTCGGTGATTCCAACCGTCAGCCGACCTGAGCCGGACGTCGTCCCGCCACCGCCCGAGCCACTACCGCCCGCAGCGGCCGGCCCGTCAGAGGGGCCTGCCGGGCTATTCGAGTCGGCACAACCGAATGTTCCGGACGCAACCACGAGCACCGCGATTGCCATCCAGGAACGCGCAGATCGAAGCACCATCGAATCCTCCATAGACAAATATAGCTTCCGGATGATGTTCGCCTTCAAGATTGAAGCGAAGCCGATCACCCACAGACGGGCAAGGGCGCGCCCCCCTTAGCCCTCCGAAACAAGCGGCGTGCCGTACAACCCTGGCCGCGGCTCGCGCAGCGTCCACACCAGCACGGACGGAAGGACGACGATGGCCACAGCCAGCAGTCCCAGGCCGGGAAGGCCGTGGGCCGCAAACCAGGCGCCGCCACCAATCGACGCGCTGATCGTGAGTACGGCCGCCGCCATGTCGGTCAGTCCGAGCACGCGCGCCGTGCGATCGGCTGGCGTCGCGTCGGTCACGAGCACCGTGCCGCCGATGTAGGCGCCGCTCCAGCCGGCGCCGACGAGAAAGATGCCGGCCGAGAACCCGACGACGCCGGGCACGGATGCGATCAGCAGACCGCCCAGGGCCAGGGTGAGGAAGCCGGAAAGAATCGTCGCCCGGCGTCCCCACCGATCGGCGAGGCGACCCAGCACAGGCGACAGCGCGAACATACCCAGGAAGTGCGCGGCGAGCGCGAAGCCGACGGCCGACACACCGTGGCCGTCGTGGCGGAGCGCCGCGCCGGTCACGCCCATCGCCATCACCATCGCCGCGTTCGCGAGCGCGAGGCTCGCGATGCCCGTGACGAGCGGCCGCGGCTGAAAGGTGGTGGCCCGCGGCCGCGCCGCGACGATCGCCGCGGGATGGTACGTAGCGAGGTCACGGGCAATCAGTCGCGTCTCGGGCGCCCGGCGCGCCAGGACCATCGCCAGCACGAGGATCGGAACCGCGGCAAACCAGATGGACCTGATGGCATCCACCTGCAGCATCCGGCTGGCCGGTCCGGAGGCCGAGAGCAGCAGCGGGCCGGCCAGGGCGCCGGCGAGCGCGCTGAGCTGAATGCGCCCGACCGCGCCTCCGCGCCGCTCGGGCGGAAACATCTCGGCGGCGGCCACGCGCGTCAGGTGGATGCCGCCCATGCCCGCCGCGAGGACGACATCGCCGGCAAGAAACCACGTCAGGCTCGCGAGTTGAACGGCCACACCGGCCAGGGCGAATCCGGCCGCGGCCGTGCCATAGGCGGCGACGAGCAGTGGCCGCCGTCCCCACACATCCATCGCCCGGCCGAAGAGCGCGCCCCCTGATGCTGCGCCGAGGTAATAGGCCGCGATGAAGTAGCCGGCCGAGTCCAGCCGCCCCGACAGATCGACGACCACCGTCGATCCTGGACCCACCGCGAGCGCAATCGTCAGCCAGCCGAGCGCGTAGGCGGTGCCGAGGAGCGAAAGCGCACGGCGGATCGTGGGATGGAGGGGGGAGGAAGAGGCCAGCATCTGGCTATCGGGTGATTGATTATCGGCTATCGCGATTGGGCTATTGGGCTATCGCAATTGGGCTATTGGGCTACTGCGATTGGGCTATTGCGCCGAGCGGCGCATCGCGATCGCGATCGGCGCGAGCAGCAGGTAGCACGCGGCGCCGATGCCGATCGTCGTGCTGATGCCGAAGGCGATGCTGCAAGCGACGGCGAGCGAGGAGGCCAGGACGCCGGCGGCGCCGTTGATGCCCCAGAACCAGGGCGTGGGCGTCCGATCCACGCGCGCGATCAGCCGCATGCCCGTCGGGAAACCCCATCCCAGGAGCACCCCGCCGGGACCGATGATCATCACCGCGATGGCCGCGCGCAGCAGGAGCGGCTCGCCGGCGTATCGGGCGGTAATCACCGGCAGGAAGACCAAGACCGCGAAGAAGTAGGCCGCCGTCAGCACGGGCCACGCGACGAGCGCGGTGGCGCGATCGAGCGGCAGCCGGTCGGACACCAGGCTGCCCGCCCCGGTCGCCAGGATGAGTGAGAACAAGACGATGCTCAGCGCATACGTGGGATGGCCGAGAAAGACGCTCATCCGCTGGAGCAGGCCGATCTCGAGGCTCATGAATCCGACGCCGATGAGCACGAAGTACAGCGTCCCCCAGACGACGAGTCCGCGCCCCACGTCGGCGAGCGCCGTCCGCAGCGGCCACACGATCGTCGCGGCGACGAGCCCCAGCGAGATGAGAAACAGCACGACCAGCGTCAGGGTGGCGCGCAGGTTGCCCTCGATGACGGGGCCATGGCGACCGAGCAGGGCGAGCCTGATCGTCCGGATCGGATCGCGCAGCGGGAGCTGATTGAAGAAGAAAGGACGCTCGTCAGTCGCGGGCGTTTCGTCCAGCTCGAACGCGGACGTGGTCCGGACGAGCGCAGGCAGGTCCGCACTTGCGAGGATGGCGGCGAGCGACGGGACGCCGGGCTCGACGTGAGGCGCCGCGAGGAGATCGAACTCCAGCCGTTCGGCCACGGCATCGAGCGTCCGGAGATCGGCGTCCGACAACGGGCGGGGCGACAGGATCAGGGTGGCAATGCGCTCGCCCGTGGCCACCAGGAGGTGCCGGCGCGGCTCGGGCACGCCGAGCGCAAACAGCGTGGCCATGGCGAGGCTGACCATGCGCCCGGTCTCGAAGGGCCGGTCCGGCTCGTACCAGCGGCTGACGGTGAAGACACCGTGCGGCGTCAGGTGGCGCATGAAGATCGCCCAGGCCTCCACCGTGTACAGGCTGTTCTCACTCAGCGTGAAGGCCCCGGCGCCGGTCGCGGCCCACGTGTCGATCAGGCTCATCTGAATGATGTCGAAGCGCCGGTCGGTGCGGGTGAACCAGCTCCGGGCTTCGTCGACGACGAAGGTCATCCCGTCGGTCGCGCCGATGCCGACGAAGTCCCTGAAGCGTGGGTCGTCACGGAGGAGGCGGACGAACGTGGGGTTGATTTCCAGGCCCGTCACGTCGGTCACGCCGAAGAGCCTAGCGGCGATCATGTCCCGTCCACCGCCTACGCCGATAATCGCGCCGCTTCGATGACCGGGCAGGTAGTGCGCGAAATTGGTGACGTCGTACTTCAGGAACCCCGCCTTCGCGATGTCCCCGCCGAGTCCGTACGCCACCGTCCCCGCCTCGCCGTCGATGTTCAGGTGGCGCTGCGCAATCCGCCACTCGGCGCCCGAAAAGGTCGGCGACGGGCCCCACATCTGAGGCACGTCCACATAGGTGTCCGACATCACGACGCGCGAGAACGAGTTCCACTTCAGGAACAGGGGCGGTCCGCCTTCGAAATGCCCCTTCACGTAGTGCGGCACGAGGCCGCGATCGGTCAGGCCGTTGGCCAGGGCCGCGAGACACGTCGCACCGAGGATGAGACCGCGCCGCTTGACGATCCAGCCCAACGCCGGCGACCCGACGGGCCCGGTGCCCCCGGCCGATCGGGCGAAGGCGTACGACGCCGCCGCGCCCATCGCGGCCGCCCAGAGCACGACCGACGGCCCATCGGTCAAGCTAATCAGCGCGAGCGCCGCGAGACAGCCGAACGCGGCCCCCGCGAGATCCACGCCATACACGCGACCGACCGGATAGGGACTGCGCGTCAACGCCAGGCTGACCACCACGCCGGAACAGAAGAACGGCGCCGCCAGCGAGACCGCCAGCACCGTCCATGTGACCAGCGACGTCACGGTCGCCGCCACCATCGGCGGCAGGATCAGCTGGACGAGGAGGGCGCCCGACGCGGCCACCGAGTAGAGCACGCTGTACGCGACGAGATCGGCGGCCAGCGTCTGTTCGGTGAACCGGTCGCGCTTCAGATAGACCCAGACCGCCCCTACCGTGAGGCCGAACATCGCCATGCTGATGACAAAGAACGCGAGGTAGTACCAGGCGACCACCGACAGGATGCGGGTCTGGACGACCTGAAGAATGAGTGTCGAGGCCGTGATGAGCGCGACACCGAGGTAGAAGAGCACGTCAGGGCGCCATGATACCGGGTCCGGTGGGTCCTGTCGGGAGTACAATTCGCGCCCTCTGTGACCGAGATGCCCGAAACGACATCCACCGACGTGGCCATCGTCGGCGGTGGAGTCGTCGGCGTGGCGTGCGCGCTGGAGCTCGCGCGCCGCGGCGCGTCCGTGATCGTGCTCGAGCGCGACCGTATCGGGCATGGATGCTCGTTCGGTAACGCCGGCTGGCTGACACCGTCGCAGGCCGTGCCGCTGGCCAACCCGCACCTGCTCTTCAAGTCGTTCCGGTGGATGCTCGATCCTGAAAGCCCGCTCTACATCCAGCCCCGCCTCGATCCCGCCTATCTCGGCTGGCTGGCCGGCTTTCTGATCGCGTCGCGTCGATCGACGTTCGAACGCGGCGCCGCGGCCCTCGTGACACTGTGCCGGGCGAGCGTCGACTGGTGGGAATCGCTCGCCGGTCGCTCCACGCGCCCGTTCGGCTTCGTGCGGCACGGGCTGCTGGCCGTCTACGAGTCGCCGGCATCGCGCGACGCGGCACCGAAGGCGATCGAGGTCGTCGCGCGGGCAGGCGTGCGCGTCGAGGCCTGGAGCGCCGACGACGTGCGCGAGCGCGAGCCGGCCATCGTCGGCCCGCAGGTGGGAGGCGCCTTCTTTCCAGACGACGCGCATTGCGAGCCGTATGCCGCCGTGCGCGCGCTGGCCGATGACGCCTCGGCCGCGGGCGTGCGGTTCGTCGAGGGCGCCGAAGTCTTCGGCGCCTCACCCGCCGGAGGACCGCGGCGCCTCCTCACGACCCGCGGGGAGTTCGCGGCCGATCGCATCGTGCTGGCCGCCGGATCGTGGTCCGAATCGCTCGGGCGCCTGTTCGATCGCCGCGTGCCCATCCTCGGCGCGAAAGGCTACTCGCTGCTGCTGCCGTGCGCGATGCCGCATCCCACGCGGGCCATTTATCTGATCGAGCGCAAGATTGCCGTCACGCCCCATGCCGACGCGCTGCGCATCGCCGGCACGCTCGAGCTGGTGCGAGACGACATGTCGATCAATCGCCGCCGGGTCGACGTCATCCTTCGCGGGGCCGCCGGCGTGCTGAACCTCGGCGACCCGCCGGTTGTGCGGGAGGTCTGGCGCGGACTGCGCCCCTGCGCGCCCGACGGTATGCCGCTCATCGGCCGCGCGCGCGGACGCGGCGACGTGTGGCTCGCCACGGGCCATCAGATGGCCGGCCTCAAGACCGCGCCGGGCACGGGGCGGCTGCTGGCCCAGCTCATGAACAGCGAGACGCCGAGTTTCGATCCCGAACCGTTCAGAGCCGACCGGTATTGATCCCCATCGTCACCGGCTGAGTGTCACGACGTCGCACTGCGTCGTGATGGCGCCGCGGCGGAACGCCTCCATCACCGCTCGCACCGGCCCGGCGACGGGCGTCCGGAGCGTGGGACGGAGCGCCGCGCATTCGCGAGCGGTGGATCCGAAGAACGCCCGGACGAACAGCGCCTCGGTCGCCAGGGGCATCGCGGCGACGTTGTCGTAGAACGCCCGCCACGTGCCCGCCGCGAAGAGATACGGCTCCACGTTCGATGTGTAGAACAGACCGACGCGGGCGTCACGCGCGCGAAGCCAGCCGCCGATCGCACGGAGCGCCTTCGGGCCGGCGAAGTCGCCGACCACGGGCACGATCAGGTTCTGCGCCTGCATCCGGCGGATGTGCGCAAAGGTCTCCACGCTCGCCAGGTAGCTCCACGAGCGGCCGGCCTGATCCTCAGCCGTGATCATCTGCGCGTAGGTCGGATGCAATTCCGGCGTGCCTCGAAACACGTACCGGATATCAGGCCCCTGGTCCCGGAATGCGGTCAGGACCTTTCGCATCGTCATGCGATCGGAATCGCTCAGCGCAAACTGGTGACGGGAGATCAGCACGTCGAGGATCGCGGCCAGCGTCCGATCGAAGAGGCCGGGATCCGTCGATGCGGTCGCGTACGCCTGGAAGAGTTGCCGGACCGTGGCGTCGGCCGTGAGCCCGGGCGGCCGCGGCCGCGAGAAGAGCCTGGACAGAAAGTCCGCGCGGTCGGTGGAGAGCTCGAACAGCGCCTTGTACATCAGATGCTGCACCAGATTCTGACGTCTGATGTCGACGACGAACGCGACCGCCGGCCGCGTGGCGGCGATGTAGGCGAAGTTCTGTTCGGGACCGACTCCGACAAACACGCCGCCGGGCGGCACGTCCTGCTGCAGGCGCGGCATCAGGTTCTGGTACCCCAGCTCGTTCGACACGTAGTTCTCGTCTTCGAAGAACCCGTCCGGTTCCGACAGGTCCGACACGAGCCGCCAGAACGCCGCGTCGTCGAGCTGTGAGGGAAGGCTGGCGCGGCCCTGACTGGAAAGGCCGACCGCCAGCACCAGGACGCCCAGAAGGCCCAGTCCTCCGACCGGTGCGTTCGGTGAATGCCTCATGACGGCTCCTTCCTCCGCCGCGCGGCCCGTGGGCGCCGACCGCCACGTCCGCCGATGATGTCCCATCAGCGGCATGCGCGCCGCGAATTGTACTCGTGTCCCTGCGACAATGATCCGTGCTCGCGCCCCTGCCGGTCGACCCGCACGTCGCCGAGATCGTCCGGCTCGTGCGCGAGCGGCGGGCCGCGGTCGTCACGGCGGCGCCGGGCGCCGGCAAGACGACCCGCGTGCCGCCGGCGCTCGCCGGTGACGGGCCCGTGCTGCTCCTCCAGCCGCGCCGCGTCGCCGCACGTTCGATCGCGCGCCGGATCGCCGACGAGCGAGGCTGGACGCTCGGCCACGAGGTTGGCTGGCACGTGCGCTTCGACCGCCACTTCGGGCCGGACACCCGGCTGCTGGTCGCCACCGAAGGGATGCTGACGGCGCGCCTCCAGCGCGATCCGCTCCTCTCGGACTTCCTCACCGTCGTCATCGACGAATTCCACGAGCGGACCATGCACGCCGATCTCGGACTCGCGCTCGCGCGACAGGCCTGGATCGCGCGCGACGACCTGCGCCTGGTCGTGATGTCCGCCACCCTTGATGCGCGCGCCGTCGCGGCCTACCTTCGCGAGGCGCCCGTCGTCGATGTCCCGGGCCGGACTTATCCCGTCGATGTGACCTTTCGTCCGGGCCAGCCGCCGGAAGCGGCGGTCGCGGAGGCGCTGCCGAAGACGGAGGGCGCCGTGCTGTGCTTCCTGCCCGGCGCGCCCGAAATCCGTCGCGCGGCCGAGCGCCTCGCGCCGCTCGTCCCGCCGGGAACTGCGACCTGGCCGCTGCACGGCGGCCTCAGCGCGGATGAGCAGGATGCCGCGATCACGCCGACCTCCGCACCGCGCGTCATCCTCGCCACGAACCTGGCCGAAACGACCGTGACCGTGCCTGACGTGCGCGTGGTCGTGGACACCGGCCTGCACAAGGTGGCGCGCTACGATGCGGCCCGCGGCATCGACAGCCTCGAGACGGAGCGCATCTCGCGCGACTCGGCCGATCAGCGCGCCGGCCGGGCCGGGCGCACGGCGCCAGGTCGCGCGGTGCGCCTCTGGGACGAGCGCGATCGCCTCCGTCCACATCGCGAGTCCGAGATCGCCCGGATCGACCTGGCGTCGGCGGTGCTCGACATCCTCGGATGGGGCGGCGATCCGGAGGTGCTGGAATGGTTCGAGGCGCCACCCGCGCCTGCACTGGACGCCGCCGTCGAGCTGCTGCGGCGCCTGGAGGCCGTCGATGGTCGCGGCCGCCTCACACCCCTCGGTCGCGACCTGCAGCGCCTGCCGCTGCATCCGCGACTGGCGCGGCTGCTGCTCGCGGCCCGCGCCGCGCCAATCGCCGCGCGCGCGTGCGCGCTCCTCGCCGAGCGGCACTTCCTGCCGACCTCCCGCGCTGCGACGACGTGCGACTTGCAGGCGGCCGCCGAACGCGAGGGCGCGCTGCCGCCGCATGTGCTTCGCACCGCCCGTCAGATCCGCGACATCGCGGCACAAATCGTCGGCGATCCGGCGGCCACGCTCGAGGACGAGGTGTTCCGGCGCGCCGTATTGGCCGGCTATCCGGATCGGATCGCCCAACGGCGCCAGCCGGGCGGCGATCGCTTCCTGCTCGCGTCCGGCACGGGCGCCCGGCTCGGCCGCGAAAGCGGCGTGCACGACGCGGCCTTCATCGTGGCGGTGGACGTGTCAGCGGCGCGCGGCGGATCCGCGGAGCCCGGTAGCGAGGCGATCATTCGCTTGGCCACCCGGATCGAGCCGGATTGGATCGCGCCCACGTCGGAGCAGGTGGAGCACACGCTGGACGCGCATGGCACGGTGCGCGCGGTGCGCGTAAAGCGCCACGGCGCCATTCGGCTCCTCGAGCACGCGGCGCCCGTCGATCCCGTCATCACCGCCGGACTCGTCACGGAGGCCTACCTGCGGCGTGGACCGTCAGCGCCCGATCTCCAGCTCGTACGACGGCTCGCGTTTGCCGCGACGGGGGTATCGTTCGACGAACTGGTCGACAGAGCAGGTCGCGACGCGCGCGGCCTGGACGACCTGCGGCTGGCGGATCACGTGCCGGCCGAGGTCCGTCGGACGCTCGACCGTCAGGCCCCCGCCGAGATCGTGTTGCCCGGCGGCCGCCGCGTGACGCTCGAGTATCGGGACGACGGCCGGGTCGTGGCAGCGGTGAAGCTGCAGGCGCTGTTCGGTCTGGCCGACAGTCCGCGCCTGGGCCCGCGCCGGGTGCCGGTCACGTTCGAGTTGCTCGCGCCGAACGGCCGGCCGGTGCAGGTCACCTCGGATCTCCGCAGCTTCTGGACGACGGGGTATGCGGAGGTCCGCAAGCAGTTGCGCGCGCGGTATCCGAAACATGCCTGGCCGGAGACGCCGGGCTGAGACACAGGTATGAAGCGGCCGGCGTTCGGTCGCTCGCCGAACTGGCGGCGCTGCTTCAGCGATGAACACGTGCGCCGTCAGAGCACGGTCGCACATGCCGGACGGCAGCGGCAGTGAATGCCCGCCTCGCCGCCCGTGTTGTAGTCGTAGTTCAGCTCTTCACCCGCGGTAATCGTGCGGGCGGCCCGGATCCACACGACGTCGCCCGCAATCTCGATCCAACAGTTCGGCCGGCAGGAGTGATTGATGAACCGCGCGACGTTGCCGCCGACGGACGCGTCCCGCATCCAGCGCCGGTTGAGCGTGAAACACCAGATGCGCCCGCGGCGCTGATACCGGCGCTCGCGCCGGTCCCCCTCCCCGACGGAGATCTTCTCACCGGCGTAATCGATGATCCGCGAGTTCTTGGTGATGCGTTCGCCGGCAAAGACGCCCCGGCCGGCGATCGACGAGCGCCGGAGAATGAGGCGCTTGCCGGTCGGGGAGATCACGAGACGAGCGGCAGCCACGCGTGGTCATTTTATCGGGCGCGCGTGCGTGGCGCCCTGCGCGGCCGCCCGCTCGGATACCGCACCGGCCGGCGGCCTCGGGGCCTACCGCCCGGGCGCGATCGTCACCCGGAACATCCCACTGTTGTCGTCCACGTGATCGTCGTTCACGCCGAGGAACAGCCGCCCGGTGCCCGGCATCCGCACGGGGCGCGTCTGATCGCCGATGACGATCGGCGCCG
>CAZFAT010000353.1:0-6446 GCA_964517075.1 uncultured Solibacteraceae bacterium | reverse complement strand
TTCCGCCAGCGCCCGCGCGATTCGGTTGTACTTCTGCTGCAGGGTACGGCGCATGATTTCGGTTGGGTGCGCGGTGACGACCAGCTCGATCTGCAGGCGACCGATCGCGTCATGCAGCCGCGCCGGGCTGACCCCGCGTTCGACAAGCCGCGGCAGAGCCGCCTCGATCGATCCTGGCTGGGGACGGGAGTGGGGATCGCGCTGATAGACGCGACGCCGCCGGACCCGGTGGTGTTGTTCCGCGATGTTCGCGAGGTGCAGGAACTGCGCAAAGGCGCGGGCAATGGCGACCGCCGCGTCCACCGGCAGACCCGCCAGCTCCCCGGCCAGCGCCGGGGCGCCATCAGGAGCGTGGTCCTCGCGCTCCTGGCTGCGGCGGTCCTTCGCGAGCGCGCGCACCCGTTCGACCTGCTGGAAAAGCGGCTCACCTTCCTGGCGCCGCAGGGTCTCCCCGAGCAGCTCGCCGAGGAGCCGCACGTCATCGCGCAGGGGCTTGTGGGGATCGATCGCCACGGGCACTATAATCCTCCACGACCGCGCGCTCGCGTTCACCCGCGGTCCAGGCCGTCATGCCCTCCCAGTCACCTCCGTCCGTCATCGTCGCCGCCGAGGGGCACCTCGTCGACTCGCAGCTGCTCAAGTCGATCTTTGACCGGGTCATCGAGCGGGGGGGCGAATTCGAGGTCATGCACTTCGAGCTGGGGCGGACCAACGAGGACATCTCCCGCATCACCTTGAAGGTCTCGGCCGCCGATGCGGCGACGCTCGCGCAGGTCGTCGAGGATCTCATCCCGTTTGGCGCTCACGCGGTGGGCGAACAGGATGCGCTGGTCCGCACGGCCGATCGGGACGGCTGCGCCCCGGAGGACTTCTATTCGACGACCAACCAGCGGACGCAGGTGCGCGTGGACGGCCGATGGATCGAGGTCGATCGCCAGCGCATGGACGCGGTGATCGTCATTGGCCAGGACCGACAGACCAGCTGCCGCAAGCTGCGCGAGGTCCGTGCGGGCGATCGCGTCGTGTGCGGCCTGGCCGGTATCCGGATCACGCCGGAGTTCCGGGATCGCGAGCGCGCGGACTTCTCGTTCATGGCTAATGAGGTCTCGTCGGAGCGGCGCGTCGAAGCCAGCGTGGCGCGCATCGCCGCCACGATTTGCGACATGAAAGCCCGCGGCCGGCGGATCGTCTTCGTGGCCGGACCAGTGGTCATCCACACGGGCGGCGTGACCTACTTCGGCGAACTGATTCGCCGGGGCTATGTGGACGTCCTGCTGGCCGGCAACGCCCTGGCGGTTCACGACGCGGAGTTCGCGCTCTTCGGCACGTCGCTCGGCGTCGATCTCGAGGCGGGCACGCCCGTGCCGGGCGGCCACCGCCATCACATGCGGGCGATCAACGCGATCAACCGTGCCGGGGGTCTGCGGCCAGCCGTGGAGTCCGGCGTCCTCACCCACGGCATCATGGTGGATTGCGTCCGGGCTGGCGTGGACTTCGTCCTCGCCGGCAGCATCCGCGATGACGGTCCGCTTCTGGATACCGTCACCGACATCATCGAGGCGCAGGACCGCTACGCGGCCGCCCTGGCTGACGCCGGCATCGTCATCGTGCTGTCGAGCATGCTGCACGGCATTGGCGTCGGCAACATGCTGCCCGCCTGGGTCCCGGTCGTCTGCGTGGACATCAACCCCGCCGTCGTCACCAAGCTCGCCGACCGCGGCTCATCCCAGACGGTGGGATTGGTGACCGACGTCGGGATGTTCCTCCACCATCTCGCGAAACAGTTACAGGAGCCGGCATTGACGGATTGACGATTCGCGCACGGTGTCGCGCGAATCATCAATCGTCAATCCGCCAATCCTCAATCAAGCGTCAATGAATCGATCCCGCAACCCTCAATTCAGCAGCTATTAACCGAGGGCCGTCGTGCCTCCGCCATGCACGTAGGCTTCTTCGCCGTGCATCGTCTGATCGAGACCGTCGTTCTCTTCGTCGACGCTCGCACGCAACGGCAGCACCAGACCGATGACCTTCAGCAGGACGAAGCTGACCACTCCGGTGTAGACGATCACGGCTCCGACGGCCTGGGCCTGAACCAGCAACTGGCCAGGGTTGCCGTACAGCACTCCGTTGGCGTTCGTGATGCCATTCAGACTCTGATCCGCGAACACCCCGGTGAGCAGCGCCCCGACCGTGCCCCCCACTCCGTGCGCGGCGACCACGTCGAGCGAGTCATCGAGTCCGGTCCTGGCCCGGATCACCAGTCCGAAGTAGCTCGGCACGGCGGCGATCGCGCCGAGAATGATGGCGTTCATCGGACTGATGAACCCGGCGGCCGGCGTGACCGCCACGAGCCCGACGACGATGGCCGTCGCCGCGCCGACCGCGGTCGCCTTCTGCTGGCGGATGGCATCGAGCAGCGTCCACATCACCAGCGTGCCGGCGGGGGCGAACATCGTGGTCGTGAAGGCGAGTCCGGCTGACGCGCCGGCGCTCAGAGCGCTGCCGGAATTGAAGCCGAACCAGCCGAACCAGAGCAGGCCGGAGCCGAGCAGTACGAACGGCACGTTGTGCGGCATCAGCGCGGCCTTCTTGTAGTCGCTCCGCCGCCCGACGCAGAGAGCGGCCACGAGCGCCGCCACCCCGGCGTTGACGTGCACGACGGTCCCGCCCGCGAAGTCGAGGGCGCCCAGCTTGAAGAGCCAGCCTCCGCCCCACACCCAGTGCGCGATCGGAACATAGACGAGCAACGCCCAGAGCGTGATGAACGCCACATACGCAGAGAAGCGCATCCGTTCGACGATGGCACCGGAGATCAGGGCCGCCGTGATGATGCAGAACGTGCCCTGGAAGCACATGAACAGCAGGTGCGGGATGGTGCCCTGGGGCTCGAGCCCGACGCCGCTCAAGAAGAACCGGGAGGTGCCCCCGATCCAGTCGTTGCCCTCGCTGAAGGCCAGCGAATAGCCGAACATGGCCCAGAGCACGCCCACGAAGCCGAGCGAGATGAAGCTCATCATCATCGTGTTCAGGGCGTTCTTGGATCGCACGAGGCCGCCGTAGAAGAACGCGAGCGCGGGCGTCATCAAGAGCACGAGCGCCGTCGAGATGAGCATCCACGCTGTGTCGCCGCTATTGAGCTCGGGCGGCGGGGCGGCAGCGTCCTGGGCGGCCGCGATGGCTGGAAGGCCGACCATGAACATGCCGGCGAGGGCGGCCAGCGTGCGCGGACCGCGTCGAATCCTGTCTGTGTATGCCATGTGCCGCAACTCCTCGGTAGCGTGGTGTGGGGGCCGCATCAGATATCCCGCTCCCCGGTTCGGATGTTGTAGGCCCGCTCGACGGGCATCACGAAGATGCGGCCGTCGCCGATCTCGCCGGTGCGCGCCGCCCGCGTGATGGCCTGTACGACCTCCTCGACCTGTTCGTCGGTCACCACGACTTCGATCTCGACCTTGGGCAGCAGGCTGACGTTGTATTCCTTGCCGCGGTAGATCGCGGTGTGCCCCTTCTGCCGGCCGTGCCCGCGGACCTCGGTCACGGTCATGCCCGGAATGCTGAGCTTCTCGAGGGCGTCGCGCACATCGTCCACCTTGTTGGGGCGGACGATGCTCTTAATGAGTCTCATAGGCTGCCTCCACAGTTCGTTCCAGCTCGCGTTGGAGCGCCAGCTGGTCGCGGTCGTCCAGCTTGCCCCCCTGTTTGGTCACATGAAGCACGTCGATGGCGCGTTGGCCCTCGGTGGAAATGAGCACGAGGTCCAGGTCGCAGGCCTGCTCCGACACCGCCCGGCTGATGCGAAACAGCAGACCCGGCGCATCGTCGGCCAGGATTTCGACGACGGTGTATTTCTGCGAGTGCTCGTTGTCGAGGTGCACGACCGTCGGTCCCGTGCGGCGGCGCCGCTCGCGGGCGCCGCGCTCGCGGCCTTCGAGCAGGCGGGCCACGTCGCGCCCCCCGGAGACGGCCGCCCGCAGGAGGCGCGCAATCTCTTCGCTCGCGCCGGGGTTCTGTCGGAGGAAGGCCTCCTCGTCGGAGAACTCGAAGACGTCGAGCGCCAGGTGATCCGGCGTGGTCATCGCCTGCCCGCGATGGATGTTCATGCCGAAGTACGACAGCACGCCCGCGATGTTCGAAAAGAGGTAGGGCTTGTCGAGCGCGGCGACCGTCAGCTCCCAGATCTCGTCCCGCCGTTCGAGCGTGGCATGCACCTCGTCGGGCAGCAGACCGCGTGCGAGCCGGACGTGCCGGTAGATCGCCGAGCGGCCGAACACGGCCAGATAGCGGCGCGGCAGCCCGTCGAGAAACCGCGACAACTCTGTCTCCGAGATGTCGTCAGGCCGCTCGGCCTCGACCAGGGCGCGGTCGGCCTGGTCCTTCTGGATGAGCTCGTCCGCGTAGCCGAGCGTGAGATGGTTGTAGGCGTCCACGTAGAGCCGCCAGAGCAGGTCCTCCTTCCACGGTGTCAGCGTGCCCGGCGCGACGGCGTCGATGTCGACGAGCGTCAGAAGGCACAGCAGCTTCAGCCGCTCCTCGTTGCCGACGAGCGTCGCGAACTGCGCGACCGTCTCCGGATCGCCGAAGTCGCGGCGGAAGGCCACACGGGACATCGCCAAATGGTGGCGGATGAGGAACTCCACGGTTTCTCGCGCGGCACCGGCCACCTGCAGCCGCGCCAGCATCGGGCCGGCGAGACGAACGCTCTCCGCCGCATGATCGTCGTCACGCCACTTGCCGACGTCGTGGTACAGGAGCGCGAGCGTGAGGAGTTCGGGCGCGTGCACCTCGCGCAGGAGCGAGCTGAAACGGGCCCGGCCCGCGCTTACGGGATGCCAGAGCGATTCGAGGCCTCGAATCGTCAGCAGCGTGTGCTCATCGACCGTGTACTTGTGATAGAAGTCGCGAATCACGCGACAGTGGATCTTCTCGAACTCCGGGAAGATCGCGCCCAGCAGCCCGCAGTCGAGCATCTCCGACAGTCGGGCCGCCACGCCCGGCACCGGCCGCAGCAGGGCGCGCACGCGACGCCGCGCCTCCCGGGTCGCCACGAAATAGTCGGCGGTGTACCGGCCCACGTGCTCCTGCACGACGGCGCGCGCCTCGTCGGCCAGCGGCTGCTCCCGGTCGACGGCGACCTGGAAGGCCTCGAGCCAGAGCATCGGCTGGGCCGCGGCGGCGACTGGGTCCCGAAACCGGACGCCGTCATGGGCCAGCGTCAGGTCGGATCCGACGGCCTCGGGCGTCACCACCGGCCCCGGCGTGAGCGCGGCGCGCGTCCAGTCGAGCGCGCGCGACACGCTCCGCGCGTGACGGAAGTACCGGCCCATCAGCGCCTCCACGGCCTGGCGCGGATCACTCTCCGACGTCAGGGCGGCGGCTACCCGCTCCTGGTAGTCGTGCGTCAGCACGTTCATGTCCCGGCCGCTCTCGACGTGCAGGAGCGACCGGACGCGGAGAAGGAACTCCTCCGCATCCTCCAGCCGCTCCGCTTCCGGGCGCGGGCGGCCGCCGAAGGTCTCGCGCGCCAGCCCGCGGAGCAGACGGACCGCCCCGATATCACGCAGGCCGCCCGGAGCATTCTTCAGGTCCGGCTCGAGCTGGTAGAGCGTGTCGTTGAAGCCGGCGTGCCGACCCTGCACGAGGACGAGCAAGGCGTCGATGAGGGCGCGTTCGTGGGCCGTCTCCATCTGCTGCACGCGCGCGCGCACGGCATCGAACAGCCGCACGTCACCGGTCAGGAGCCGGAGATCGGTCAGCGCGAGCAGGTACTCGGGGTTCTGATCCTCCATCCGCCCCAGTTCAGCGAGTTCGCGCACGTGATGGCCGACGGTGAGCCGCAGGTCCCACAGCGGCTGCAGCAGGCGGCTAAGGAACCGCTCCTCGGCCCCGCCGATGGCGCCGCTGAAGACGATGAGCAGGTCGATGTCGGAATGCAGGCAGAGGGTGCGGCGGCCGTAGCCGCCGACGGCACACACCACGACCGGCGTTTCCGGGCCAGCCGCCGCCGCGATGGCGCGGACGATCTCGTCCATCTCGCCGGCATACCGAGCCTGGGCACCCCGCCCGCCCCGTCCGGCCCGGGCCAGGGCGGCGTAGTCGGCGCGCGCGGCCTCGAAGCGCGCCACCCAGGCCGGGCGGCGCGGCGGGCCTTCAGGGTCGGGCCGGCCTGCAGCCATCGTGTGGGACTCCGCGCCGGGAAGACTGGCGGCCACCGAGCCTACCTCATTCATGGAATGCCGCGTCGGCCCTAGAACGTGCCGCTGATGCCGACGTTCCCCACCACCTGCGTCTTGTCGCCGGCGTTGTATTGAAGGTGGACGTGCTCACCCAACCGGTAGAAGTCCACCCCGGCGTGCAGCTCCCAGGAGGCACCACCCGCGGCGGGAAGGGGCAGGCCGACGACTGCGCCCACCTGGAAGAACCCGAACGTGCTATCGGTCGGTACG
>CAZFAT010000352.1:0-27590 GCA_964517075.1 uncultured Solibacteraceae bacterium | reverse complement strand
CCGGATTCGACGGCCACGACGCGCGTCCTCGGTTACCGCGCCAATGTCCGCAGCGATGAGGCTGGGGGTCGAAGAAAGCGCACCTGCAGCGGATCACGCGAGCAGTGGCGAGGCTGTCGCCGGACTTCGCGAACGCGTCACGGGATAATGCCCTCGTATGAAGAACCGGAAGAAACGAGGGCGTCCGCGCGACGAATATCTGATCCGTATCGCCGAGGTCACGTCCTTCAATGTGCACGTCAGCGCCGGTATCGAGGAAGCAAAGGGGACGAACCCGCGCCGGTCGGGCAGCTCATGGCTGGAGGTGCGCGGCGTAATGGACGAACCGGTGAAAGGCACTTCCGACATCCGCATCAGCGTCCATGAGGCGAAGGATGACGACTTGGGCACGAGGCGCCCGGCCGTCGTTGGATTCGTTTTCGGCACCAAACCCGACGTCCACGTCGTCGTGACATTCGACACGAAGGTCTTTGAACGCACCTGGGCAATGGCGCTCTCCGGGAATCTGAAAAACGTATGGGTGAGCCTGACGCCGCCGAAATGGGGGTCGGCGGACGTCCGGAGCATCTCGTTCTCCAACGAACCCATCGAATAGGTACCCGGAGTGCGATCTTCGTACGGCTCGAGTCGAACTTCGCCAGGTTGGAGACCTTGGAGGCGACGGGCCGACCTGCCGGTTAGCGGCCGTCTGCCCGCCGCCAGGAGCCTCCTGGGCGAACGATTGCGGTCCCGATTAGGGAAAGAAGCGCGGGGAGCGATACACACCGTTCAGGCGACCAGTCGAACAGTACCGGCGAAGGGCAGAGCGATTGAAATGGGGTTACGTAAGGGTTCGAATCCCCGTACCGGTACCAACCTTCGCTCGCCTGAATCGTGAGCGAGCTACGGTTGGCAAGCCAACCTTCGCGACCTCCGCATCCGGGCACGCGGAGGTGGGCTACTTATCAGCGTTACCAGCGAGCTCACGCCAAGACAGGCGAAGGTTGTCCACCGAAGGCGCGAACGAAGTGAGCGCCTGGCGAAGGCGGACCGACAACTCCGGTTTCCGATGCGAACCGACGCTCGAGCGCGAGCGTGGGCATCTGCGCCGTCCAGCGCGGCAGGGGATTTGCTCCAGCCGCACGCATGTCGAAGCGGTTCGTCTATGTGCTGAAGAACGGCGAAGTCCCGCCACGCTATTACACCGGCGTCACTTCAGACGTTTCGAAGCGGCACGCCGACCACAACGCAGGCTGCAGCGTTCATACGGCCAAATACCGGCCCTGGTCCGTTGATGTCGTGATCGAGTTTGCTGACGAGCGCCGCGCGGTCGCGTTTGAACGCTATTTGAAGTCCGGGTCAGGTCCAGCGTTCGCCCAGCGGCATCTGCGAGAGGCGCCGACAGCCTGACTCCTTCCGAACTGGCAGTCGCCACACGAGCCATTGCGTCGCAAAGGCCGAGTCGGCCGTCTTCACCCTGACCTCCCTGGCCGAGCGGTCCGTGTCCGCCGGCTGAATTCCGAGCCGATAGTGGGCGGTTGGCTGATCCGTCTTGCGATGGAATCCGAAGATGCACCCAGCGTCAGAGTCCGGACCCGGTCGCGGAGGATTCGGAATGACCGATGCGTCGTCGAGGTGCAGACGCGCGGCCGATGTGACCGGCCGCTTGCGGCCGGAGACGGCTACCTCGAAATCTTCGGCTGTCAACTCTCGGAGCGGCGCGTCCTTGGCCGGCGTGATCTGCACGTCGATCGTGAGGAGCACGACACCGGTTCGAAACGTCTCCTGGTCCATGAAAGCGCGTGCCACTGTCGCCGGCGGGATCATGACTACCAACACAGAAAGCAGCACCGACGCCGCGCGCGGAACCGAATCGGAACTCATGGAGATGACGAGCCAGGATACGTCCGTCGCGACCGTGCCGCCAAATGAGACGTTCAACGCTCCGCACTACACCGTGTTGTACGCTTGTCCCGGTTTTGAAGTGAGTTGACGGCTTCCGGCCGACTCGGAGCGGTCCGATGCCCGTCAGAGTGAAATCGTCCCGGAGGGCGATTTCGTGGGTTGGTTCCGGGAGGCCGGAAGCGTCAACTCACGTGCGAACCGGGACCAGGCACCGGTGGGGTGCCGCTGCGCGTGATAGGTAACCGTACCCCTCATAGGAGCGTCGCGCTCGTGACCAGCCCGCGTCGGCGAAGTTCCATCCCCCGTCGCGCGCTCGTCGGGATCGCGCTCGGCCTCGTCGCGGCGGCCCTCGCAATCCTCCTGACGCCGCTGCCGTTCGTCCATCGCGCCGAACTGGGCGCCTACGACCTCATCGTCAGGCGCGTTGCCCGCCCCGTCGATCCCGCCTCGCCCATCGTCATCGTCGAAATCAACGAATCATCGATTCGAGCGCTGGCGCCGCTCATCGGCCGCTGGCCGTGGCCGCGCGTGATTCACGCGAGCGCGGTCGAGTACCTCGCCCGCGCCGGCGCGAAGGTCGTCGCGTATGACGTGCTCTTCACCGAGCCGTCGGGCCAGGGCACCGTCGTGATCAACGGGCAGTCGGTCGATCTGGCGGCGTCGGATCAGACGCTGGTGGACGCGGTGCGGAACGCCGGCAACGTCGTGCTGCTGGCCGATGCCACCTACGAAGGCCTGAACCAGTCCGGGGCGGAGGCCGCCCCGCTCGAGATGCCCGGCGTGCAATACCGGCCAGGTGACGGGTTCCAGTCGCGGCCGTTCGTACTGCTGCCGTTTGCGTCGCTGGCCGGCGCGGCTGCCGGCATCGGGCACAACCTCCTCGTCCGCGACGAAGAATCCGACGCGGTGCGGCGCATGCTGCCGTTCATCGAGCATCGCGGCAAGGCTGTGCCGTCGCTGGGTCTCGCGGCCGCGCTGGCGTTCACCGGCACTCCTGCCGAGGCGGTGCGCCTCGACGGCGAAGCCCTCGGCATGGGTGAGCGCCGGCTGCCGCTGCTCGCCGATCCCGCGCCCGGACCCGACGGTGCGCGCGTGCCTTCACGGCAGGCGCTTCTGCGTCTCGTGCAGCCTGTCACCGAGGATGGCGTGCGCTCGACATTCCCGACCTACTCGTTCTTCGACGTGCTGCTGTCGGCCGACCAACTGGCCGCCGGGACATCGCCCGCTGTTCCGCCGTCCGCGTTTGCGGGGAAGCTGGTCCTTGTCGGCACGACGGCGGCGGGCACGTTCGATCGCTACTCGACACCGTTCGAGGGGGGCGCGCCTGGCGTCGAGCTTCACGCCACCCTGGCCGACAACGTCCTCTCCGGCCGCACGCTGCGTGTGGCGTCCGGCGTGGACAAGGCGATCACGTTCGCGGCCGCCGTGGCGACGGGGCTCGTGGCGACGACGTTGCCCGTCGGCTGGGCGGTGGCACTGGTGGCGGCCATGGCCGCCGGCCTGTATGCGTGGATCGTCCAGCAGGCCGGGCAGGGGCTCGCCCTTGCCGTCGTGATGCCTGCCGTGGGGATGGGGCTCGCGCTCTTCGGCGGCGTGGCCTGGCAGTATTTCGTGGAAGGGCGCGAGAAGCGGGAAGTCCGGCGGATGTTCGGCCGTTACGTGTCGAACGACGTCATCGAGACGCTGTCGGCCAACCCGGCGCTCGCCGGTCTGGGCGGGCAGCGGCGCGAGATGACCGTGCTGTTCTCGGACATGCGCGGCTTCACGGCGGCCACGGAGAAGGGGACCCCCGAAGGCGTGGTCGCCCAGCTCAACGAGTACTTCACCGCCATGGTCGACGTGCTGTTCCGGCACCGGGGCACGCTCGATAAGTTCGTCGGGGACATGGTGATGGGGCTGTTTGGTGCCCCGCTCGACGACCCGCACCACGCCGACCATGCCGTCGCCGCGGCGCTCGACATGCTCCGGGCGCTCGATGCCCTGAACGCGCGCTGGCGGGCCGAGGGGCGGCCATCCGTGGACATCGGCATCGGCATCAATTCCGGAGAGATGATTGCGGGTAACATCGGGTCGGCCGCCATCATGAGTTACACGGTCATAGGCGACGCGGTAAACCTGGGGGCCCGGCTCGAGTCGCTGAACAAGGAGCACGGCACGCGGATCCTCATCAGCGAGGAAACCCGCGCGCGGTTGACGACGCCGGTGGCCACGCGCCGTGTGGGCGAGGTCACCGTGAAGGGACGGGCCCGTCCGGTCGAGGTCCACGAAGTGCTGTCCGGGAACGCGCCGCCGGCGCCGGCCGTGCCCGTCCAATCCGGCGCGCCCCCGGAAGAACGGAGCCAGCCATGAAGTCGTTCGTCGCCGCCCTGATGCTCACGGCCACGATGGCCAGCCCGGTCGCCGCTCAGCTTGGCGGCCTCGGCAAGGCGCTGGGCAAGGTCCAGGAGGTCCGGCAGGAACTGACGTTCACCGACGCGGAGGAGCAGACGCTCGGCGCCGAGATCAGCGCGAAGCTGCGCGACAAGTACGGCGTCGTGCAGGACCCGGCGGTTCACAAGTACGTCGGCCTCGTCGGGACGGTGCTCGCGGCGCGAAGTGCCAGACCAGGACTGGCGTGGACGTTCGTCGTGCTCGACACCGACGGCGTCAACGCCTTCGCGGCGCCCGGCGGATTCGTTCATATCACCCGCGGCATGCTGGCCCTGCTGCAGGACGAGGCCGAGCTCGCCAACGTCCTCGCTCATGAGATCGGCCACGTGACGGCCAAGCACACTCTGAACGCCATCAAGAAATCGAAGGGATTCGGCGCCCTCGCCAAGGCGACGGGCCGGGAGAAGATCAGTCAGGCGGCCACGGTCAGCTACGAGGTGCTGCTCGAGAACAATTTCGATCGCGGTGATGAGACTGCCGCCGACCGGATTGGTGTCACCCTGGCGAACGGCGTGGGGTATTCCCCGTCGAGCCTGGGCGGATTCCTCACCCGGCTGGCCGACCGCAACAAGGGCCTCACCGAGCGCAGCGGCATCTTCGCCTCGCATCCGGAGACCAAAGCGCGGCTCGATGCGATCGCCAGGACCGTCGCGTCGGACAAGTTGACGAATACCGCCACCGTCCGTGCCCGCTACGCGGCGTCGGTGCCGTTCACACCCGTACCGGTGTCGTCGGTCGCGCAGGTGGCGCCGCCCTCGGGAGCCGCGCCGACGAAGCCCGCAACGGCCGGTGGTGGCCTGGGCCTGTCCGGCCTGACGGCGCTCGGGCGCGAGAAGTCGGGTGCCCAGACCGTCTCGTCGGCCGGATCGCGCGGCGTCAATCCCGATCGCGATGCGGCCGGTGGCCCAAACAAGGGCGCGGTCGTCGTGACGATCACCGCCGCGGAAATCGCCGAGTTCCGGAAGGGGATTACCGGCTAGGTCGCCGACCGCCGCGACACGCCATGCCGACTGCTCCCCACACGCTCGGCCCGATCGCCGGTGCCCTCGCGCTTGGCGGTCTCGCGGCCGTGCTGTGGCTCTCGCTGCGCAACCGCAATATCCGCCGGCGGATGGTCGTCACCGTCCTGCTGGTCGCGGCGGTCGCGGCGCTGCACTTCGCCGGCGACTACGGTCTGCTGGGCACCTTCGCGCAGGGCCGCGCGATCGAAGGGCTGCTCCTCGCGCTGGCCGTCATCAACACGCTCGTCGCGCTGCTCTTCAATCCCTGGTTCTCGGACCGCGTCCTCGATCGTGCGCCGGCGATCGTCCAGGACGCCATCGTCATGGGCGCGTTCCTGCTGGCCGGCATCTTTCTCTACCAGCAGGACGTGCACGTGTTTGCCACCTCGGCGATTGCGGCCGCTGTCCTCGGCTTCGCGCTGCAGGAGACGCTCGGCAACGCCTTCGCGGGTCTGGCCATCCAGGTCGAGAAGCCGTTTCGCGTCGGCCACTGGATCACCGTCGGCGGCTACGAGGGCACCGTCCGCGAGGTCACGTGGCGCGCGACGAAGATTTGGACCAAGGCGGGCAACATGGTCATCCTGCCCAACAGCCTGGTCGCGCGCGAAGCCATCAACAATTACTCCGAGCCGCTCGCGCCGACGAGGCTGCACGTGGACATCGGCGTCGGCTATCAGGTGCCGCCCAACGCGGCTCGCGCCGCGCTTGTGGCCGCGCTCGGGCAGGCGCCGCGCGTCCTGAAGACCCCGCCACCCGATCCACAGCTCTGGGACTTCGCGCCGTCGTCGCTGCTCTTCAGGGTCTTCTTCTGGATCGACGACTACTCGGCCGAGGAGCAGGCCCGCGACGAAGTGCGCCGCGCGATCTACTACGAGCTGGGACGCCGCCGCATCGAGATCCCTTATCCGATCCAGGTCGAGTACGGCCGCCAGGATCCCCCCGCCGAAGCCGACGATGCGCGCGTCGAGCGGCTGACGCCGCTCATCGCGCGCGTGCCGGTGCTGGCGGCGCTGTTCACCGAGGGGCACCGCGCGCTCGCCGAGGACGCCCGCGAGCAGCGGTTCGGCGAGAGCGAGATCATCGTCCACGAGGGCGAGCCGGGCGAGTCGATGTTCGTCATCTGCTCGGGCGAGGTCGCGGTGCGGATCGGCAAGGATCGCGAGGTCGCGCGGATCCGGGCCGGCGGCTACTTCGGGGAGATGTCGCTCCTGACCGGCGAACCGCGCACCGCCACCGTCGTGGCGCGCGGCGAGGTCGTCGTCCTCGAGATTGGCGCCGAGACGTTCAAGGCCTACATCACTACCCATCCGCAGGCGATCGACCATCTGGCGGCGGCCGCCGCCGACCGCCGGCGGGAGCTCGACGCGTCGCGGGCCGCCGAGGCGCTCGACCCGAAGGACAGCCACCGGTCGCTCGCGGATCGGATGCGGCGGTTCTTCGGACTGAACGCCGGCGCGTAGCACGCTACTCCGTCCAGAGCAGGACGCGAACGCCGTCGCGGTTGCGGAAGTCGAAGACCAGCGCGGGGCCGATGCGGGCCAGCTCGTCCACATCGAGCTGCAGCCGCTCGAGATTGAACCCGGCATCGTCCTGGACCACCGACACGTCGCTCTTGCCGAGGCGCAGCATCCAGAAGGGCAGCGCCAGCCGGACGGTCCGCTGCTCCTCGGGATCCCACGCGAGGATCTGGAGTGTGGTCGGCGCCGCCGGCGCGGTCGACAGTTCGCTGAGGGGCCGCACCATGCGCGGTTGGTCGTCCTCATCCAGTTCGTAGAGCGGCCGCTGGTTGCCGAACGAGGCCCGCACGGCGTCGAAGGTGCGCAGCGCGTCGGCGCCGGTTTCGTGGCGCGTCTGGACGTGCTGCGTGACGAAGTACACGGCCGCGCCCGCCGCCGCCAGCAGGGCGACCAGCACGGCACCGAGTACGCCCAGCACGATCCAGGTGCGCCGTGAGGCCATCAGCGCGAGACTCCCGGACGAGACGTAAGGTGTGACTGCGACATCACTTCCGACGTCATTGTCGGTACGGTGACCGGATCAGGCGGCTCGCTTCGGCGGCGCCGGCCGGGTCGTTGATGTCGTCGGCGATGCGCTTGGCCATGCGGTACCGCCCCAGCGCGTCGGGCCGGCGCTTGGCCATGTCGTGGATTCTGCCCAGCTCGAGGTGGATCCGGCCAGCGGTCCAGGGGACGGGGTTGCTCGCCAGGGCGCGCTCGAAGTCCACTGCGGCCGCGGCCGGGTTGAGGCGCAGGCGGGCCTGGCCGCGCTTGTAGAGCCAGAGCGCGAGTTCGCCGGGAATCTTCGGGCGCGGGTCCTCATCGAACGCCGCGAGCCCGCGCGTCAGGGTCGCGTCCGCTTCCGCGAAGCGCTCCGCGCGAATGGCCGCGGCGCCTTCCTCCATGATGAAGATGCGGTTGCGGGGATACTGCGCGGCCAGTTGCCGCATCACCGCCAGACTGTCGAGATGCCGCCGCTCGCGCGCGAAGATCAGCACGAGCGCCGCCTGGGCCTCGGGCAGGGCATGGGGCGCGCGCGCCGCAGTCTCGAGCAGGCCGATGCCGCGCTCCTTGCCGCCGCCCAGCCCCATGACGTACGCCACGAGCCGGCTCGGCAACGCCATCGTCGAGACGACATAGCGATACATGCCGACAATCACGCCCGCGTCGGCTCGTCGCGGGTCGAGCGACAGGATCGTTTCCTGGGCGTCGAACGCCCGGCGCGCCGATCGCAGCGCGGACGTCATGCTGCCCTCGATGGACGCCACGTACGAGGCCTGGATCGCGTACGCCTTGCCCAGCTCATCGCGCGCCGTGACATCGTGGTCGTTGCGGTCGAGCCGCGCGTCCGCCAGCTCGATCGCGCGCGTGAGCGACTGCCGGAACTCGGCGTCGAGGTTGGGCGAAGGCGGCGGCAGCGAGAAGCGGCCGCCCCCGAACCCGCCGAGGTAGTGATCGATGGTGACCGCGCCGCGCTCGAAGAGGATGTCGAGCCAGAGAATCGTCGCCAGCGCGCGATGGGCGCGCGGATCGTCGGGCGCGGCCCGCACGGCGGCACGCATCGACCGAATCGCGTCGGGGAGGTCGAGATTGTAGGCGGCGCGATAGGCGCCGTCGATCGTCGCGGCGAGATCGGGTCGCGGGGTCTGCGCGCGCAGGCCGCCAACGGCGAGCACGCCCAGGAGGATCGTCCAGCCCGCAGGCCGAAGACAGGACATGGGAGGTGGTGCGGCGGACGGGAACCGCCAGCCGCACGCTTCAGCCTACTTCAAAGCCGCGAGCGTGCCGATGTCCACCGTCTCCACGGCCTTGCGGACCACGTCGATGGACGCCACGTCGTGGGCGGTCGCCTTGACCATGAACCGCTGAGCCACAAGGAGGGTCACTTCGCCGCGTCTCGACGGCGTGTTCCAGTCTTCCAGTCCCGGGTGGCCGGCCACCCTGATCGCCCGCTTGAACCCGTCGTCGTCGCGCTCCGCGTAGCCCGACGTGAGGAACATGGCGAGGGGCGCGGTCAGGATTTTGCTGAGCCCGGTGTCGGCGATCGCGAGCGTGAGCCGGCTCTCGCCCATCGTGTATCGGGCCTCCGCCCGCGAATGCGCCATCGGCGTCGTCACCGACTCGCCCTTCGGTTCGCCCCGGGTCCAGCCGGGAATTTCTGGGAGGAACGGGATCAGTGACTCGAACGGCACGGGCGTGACCGATCCCTGCGCCATCTGCTGGAGGCCGTCGGCCATCTGCTGAAGGCCTCGTGCCATCTCGGCGGATCCCCGCCGGGCGCCCGCGGCCACCGTCCCTGCGCCCTGCTGCACCTGCTCAGCGCCCTGCTCGATCTGCCGGACGGCGTCTTCGTTTCGCCTCTGTTCCGAGCCGCCGCACGCGGCGATCGAACCCAGCGCCGCGATCATGGCCAGTCGTCGGATCATGCTTCTCTCCGCCCTGACACCCAACAGCCCGCATCTTAGCGCATACAGGTCGCGGGGTCGGTCAGGCGCGGCCGAGCCACTGCAGCAGCCCGAGCGTCAACCAGGGCACGTAGGTAATCAGCAGCACGCCAATCGCGAGGATGCAGAGCATGGGGAACGTCGCCCAGGCCACTTCCAGCACCGGCTTCTTGAAGCGGTAGGACGCCAGAAACAGGTTCAATCCCACCGGGGGCGTCAGATAGCCCAGCTCCAGGTTGGCGATGAAGATGATGCCGAGGTGCACCGGGTGGATGCCAAAGGCCATGCCGATCGGCACGATCAGCGGCACGATGACCACGGTCGCCGAGAAGATGTCGATCAGGGCGCCGACGACCAGGAGGAAGATGTTCAGGATGAGCAGGAATGTGAGCGGCGATTCGACGTAGGTCTGCGTCCACTCGAGCAGGGCGGACGGCACTTGCGCGATGATCAGGTAGTCGGTGAAGCCGACCGCCACCGAGAGAATGATCAGCACGCCGCCGACGATCGTCAGGCATTCGGTGAAGACGCGCACGAGATCGCGGCGGACCGACAGCTCGCGGTGGATGACGGTCTGGACGAGGAGCGCGTAGAGCGCGGTCGCCGCCGAGGCCTCGACCGGCGTGGATCCCAGCACGAACATCGAGCCCAGGACGACGGCGGGCATGGCGAGTTCCCATTTGCCCTCCCAGGCGGCGGCGGTGGCTTCGCGCAGGGTGAAGCGCGGCCGCGCGGCGTGGGTCCGGCGGCCCTCGCGCACGCCCCAGGTCGCAATGAGCGACGTCATCAGCACGCCCGGCAGCAGGCCGCCGAGGAACATGTCCTCCATGGGCAGCTCGGCCACCACGGCGTAAAGGATGAGCGGCAATGCCGGCGGCAGCAGGAGCCCGAGCGATCCGGCCGCCGTGAGCATGCCGATGGAAAACCGCTCGCGATAGCCGTCCTTCAGTAGCGCCGGGAGGAGCAGGCCACCGAGGGCGAGGATCGTCACGCCGGAGCCGCCCGTGAAGACCGTGAAGAAGGAACAGACCAGTGCGCAGACGACCGCCGTGCCGCCTGGCATCCAGCCAAACCAGGCGCGGAAGACACGGAGCAGCCGTTCGGAGGAGCGGCCTTCGGCGAGGAGGAAGCCCGCGAGCGTGAACAGCGGAATCGCGGGCAGCGTCGGCGAGACCGTCAGCTCGTAGGTGCTGATGAGCATGAAGATCGGGGCATCGCCGGCGATCAGGTTGAGCAGCACGCCCGCGCCGCCGAGCAGCGCGAAAATTGGCGCGCCCAGCACGCCGGCCGCCGCGAGGAGCGCGAGGAATGGCCACACGGGCCGGTCGAACAGCAGATCGGGCCATTGCCAGATGGCGAGTGCGCCGAAGAGCCCCAGGGCCGCCAGGGCACGGCCGCGCCAGTGGTCGCTCGCATGCCAGATCAGCCGCGCCGCAATCGCGGCCAGCCCCACCGGCAGGACGATCTGGGCGATCCATCTGGGAATGTCGGGGCCGACGACTTCGGCGAATTCGCGGCTTTGCCGGACGAGATCGACCGCGCCCCAGGCGAGGAGGGCGGTGACGGCCGCGGCGATGGCGCCGGACACGATCGCCGCGACGCGTCGCACGCGCCCCTCGGGGAGGAACGTCGCGGTGGCCAGCGCGAGCAGCTTGCCGTCGCGGGCGGCGATGGCCGCGCCGAGCAGGCCCACCCAGAGCGTGAGGTGCTGGACGATCGTGATCGAGCCCGGTACGCCGGCGGCGGTGAAGCGGCGCGCAACGATTTCGGCGATCGGCAGGATGACCATCGCCAGCAGCGCGGTGCTGGCGACAGTGTCTTCGAGGCGGCTGAGTGTCCGCGCGGCCGGTCGGTTCACTTCTTCCGGGCCGCGCGATACGCGTCGCGTTCCTTGGCCGCCTGGTCGAAGATCTCGGGGGGCACCATCCCGCCGCGCAGCGACTGGGTCAGCGACTGGGCCACGGTTGCCCAGTCCGAGCCGGCCGGCGCGTGGACGACGAGGCCGCGTTTTTTCATCTCCTCAACGGACGTCGCGTCCTGCGCGGGAATGGCCGAGCCGAGGCGCCCTTCCATGTCGCGCGCCGACTTGAGGAGGGCGGCCTGCGCCTCGGCCGGCACGCGGCTCCACACCTGGCTGTTGACCACGACGGCTCCCACGAGCGGGGCGATACCGAGATCGAGCATGTGGCCGGTGCGGGTGTAGAACTGGAACGCCAGGGCGGCCGTGGGCGTCGTGGGAATCGCGTCGATCTGGCCATTGGAGAGCCCGGTGAGGATGTCCGTCATCGCGAGCGCGACGGGTGTGAACCCGTTCGACTTGTACCACTGGACCATCGTGTCCTCACCGGCCGACGTGAAGAGCTTCACGCGCTTCAGGTCCTCGAGCGTGGCGATCGGCGTGCGCGAGAACACGCGGACCCAGCCGCCGTTGCCCCACGCCAGCCGCGTGAAGCCGGCCTTCTGGAGTCGCGCATCGAGCGCCGGCGCCATCCGGTTGAGCACGGTGTACAGCTCGTCGTAGGAGTCGAAGAAGAACGGCACGCCGAACACGTTGAAGGCCGGATCCATGCGCGACAGGCCGATGGTCGTCAGCGCGGCGGCCTGCGGCCGGCCGGCACGCAGGAGCGAGACGACCTTGTTTTCATCGCCGAGCTGGCCGCCGGGGAAGATCGTCAGCGTCACGGCGCCGCCGGACACCTTGCGCCACTCGGCGCCCATCTGCTGCAGGTTGCGATCCCAGACCGAGCCGGCCGGGGCCGAGCTGGCCATCTGAATCGTCACGGCGCGCTGTCCGACGAGCAGGGCGGGCAACAGCGCGATCGACAAGGCAACCATCCAGACGCGTCTCATGGGGCAATCCTTTCCGGAGCCGCAGGCTCGAAGAACAACTCATCGGCGCGCGCGAGCAGGTCCCGCGCCCGCGCCTGGGCGATGAGCGACGGGAGCCGGATCTCGGGGGCGCGATCGGGGTCGATGGCCAGCGCCTGCTCGAGCAGCCGCTCGAACTCGGCGCGGTCCTGCGCCGGAAGGGCCACCGACGCCGCGAAGGTGACGTAGGGCCCGGGGTCGAGGCCCTTCGACAGTTCCACGGCGCGATTGAAGTGCCGCCGCGCCCGCGCCGGCGATCCACCCATGGCCTCGGGCAGCGCCTCGAGCGAGATCATCGCGCTGTGAATCGCGCCGCCGCCCCAGGTCTCGTCGAGCGCGAGCGCCCGGCCCATCAGCGCCTGCACGGCGGGCACGTCGGCGACGAGCGCCGGCCGATCCTGGCCGATCGAGATCGCCGATCCCCACGCCGCGCCGGTCCAGTACAGGAGTTCGACGTCACGCACGTCGGCCCAGGCGAGCGCGTCGCCGGGCGTCCGCATCAGGGTCTGTGTGACGCCGGCGCGCCGCAACTCGAGCGCGCGGAAACAGTAGCCGCGCCCGCGCAGATAGAGCTTGAGCGCGCGCCTCCGGAGCACCTCGGCTGCCGCGAAGTCTTCCGCCTGGATGCGCTCCGCGTCCGTCTGGACGAACGCGTAGGCATACTGCGTGAAGACACTGCAGGTCGCGCGCAACAGGTCCTGATTCCGGGGCACCGATTCGAGCAGCGACTCGTACAGCTTCAGCGCGAACGGCACCGCATCGCGCACCAGTTCCGGATCCTCGTCGGACGAGAACGTCGTGCCGCTCTCCGACAGCATCCCCGCCACGCTGTTGACCGCCATCGTCTTGAGGGAGCAGCCGGACAGCACGCCAAGAAGCAGCGCAAACGCGCCGGCGCGAGCCAGGGACGAGACCGGGAATGCGCAATGGAGCACGGCGGAGCGATCCAACCAGGCAACAGTACCTGCTCCGCGCGCTTTCGCCAACCCTGGGGTCTGAAGCCGGACGGGGTCAGTTCGCGGCGGCCAGATAGTCCCGCCGCGCCCGTACGGTCAGGCCCGATCGGCGGACCCGCACGTCCAGGCGATGCACCCGGCCGTCGCGCGTGCCGGGTGCGAACCCGAGCCAGTACTGGCGATGCAGCTCCTCGGCGACGCGGGCGAAGATCGTCTCCAGTCCCGTCGATGTCTTCATCGCGAAGTATCCGCCGCCGCTGGCCGAGGCCAGTTGTTCGAGACCCGGATGCGGCGGTCTGGTCGTGGTCCGCGTCAGGACGGGCGATCCCCACTGGTCGAACGGCAGCGTCCCCCCCGGCGGGAACGGGCGTGGCCTCGTCGTCGGCGGGCGGGGCCGGGGAAAGACCGGGGATGTCACCCGATGCGTCTCGACGATGCTGAAGCCGATCGCGTAGACCATCACGTCGTGTTCCTCGGCGCGACGGATGAGATCCGCCACGGCCACCGAGGGCCGGTCCGGGCTTCCCGTGTTGTCGCCATCCGAAAAGACCAGAACGACGCGGCGGCCGGGCTCGGAGGACAGCGCGGTAATGCTGCGGTCGATGGCCTCCCAGACGGGCGAGCCGCCGGCATCCTGGAGATCCTCACGGAGGATCGCCAGCAACAGGTCGCGATCGTTGGTGAATGTGGTGGGGCTGAGCACGATGTCCTGGCTGAAACTGCCGATCCGCAACCGATCCCCCTCGAGCAGGTGCGCGACGAACGTCGCCGCCGCCTGGCGCACCAGCTCGAAGTGGGTCGCCATGCTGCCACTGCGATCGATCATCACGACGGCCGAGAATGGCTGGAGATCGTTCGAGAAGACACTCAGCGTCTGGCGCCGGCCGTTGTCGCGCACCTCGAAGTCATCCCGGGTGAGATCGGTCACCAGCCGGCCGCTGCGATCGGTGACCGTGGCGTAGATCGAGACGAGATCGGTCGCGACGCGGAACGTCGGCGGCTTCTGTGCCGCGGCGGGCGCGAGCACCGCCGCGGCCATGGCGAGGGCGACGCCGAGACGCGTCATGGCGCGGCGGCGCCCCCGGGCGCCAGGTAGCTGCGCCGCGCCCGCACCACCACGTTCGGGCGATCCACTCGTGTCTCGAGCTGGTGCACCCTGCCATCGGCCTGGCGTGGCGAGAAGCCGAGGATGTATTGATAGTGCAACTCCTGCATCACGCGCGTGAAGGTCGTGTTGATGTCGTCGAACTCACCGAGCCGGAAATAGCCGCCGCCCGTCTGCTCCGAGAGCTGTCGGAGCCCAGCCCGGATTCCCCGCCGCGCCCCGGGTCCCGTGCCGCCAAACACCCACGAGGCCGTGGGCGCGAGGGGGATTTCGGCGCGGGCCGCCTGCGCCGTGGTCTGGAACTCGACCACGTAGATCATGATTTCCTCGGTGCGCGCCCGCGCCATCACCTGCTCGAATTGGAGATCGCTCATCGTGTCGTCACCGTCGGTCAGGAGCAGGATGATTCGCCGGCCGCCCACCGGCCCCAGTTGCGTCATCGTCTCCGCGATCGCGTCCCAGAGGCGCGTCGGGTTGCCGATGTGCAGCTCGCCGCGAACCGCCTGGAGCAGCCGGTCGCGATCGCCCAGGAACTCCTGGCCGAGATCGACGCGGTTGCTGAAGGTGCCGAAGGCCGCGCGGTCGCCCGGCAGCATCCGGATGATGAACTGCTCAGCTGCGGCCTTGGCGAGCTCGAGGTTCAGGCCCATGCTGGCGCTCATGTCGAGGAGCAGCATCGCGGTGATGGGCTGGAGTCCCCTGACGAAGAGCGTGAGGGGCTGTCGCTGACCGTTGTCGAAGACGTGGAACTCGTTGCGGGAGAGCGTCAGCACCATCTCGCCGTAGCGGTCGAGCACGGTGGCGTAGATCGCGACGGTCTCGACGCCGCCGCGGAAGACAGGCGGCTGTTGCTGAGGCGGCGGCTGCTGGGCCGGCGCCTGGCGCGCGCCGGGTACGGCCGCGAACGCCCCGAGCATCAGGGCGAACGAAACCGCCAGCCGCCGGAGCCTCACCGGGGCCGCTCCTGCCGGTCCGCCGGAGCGTCCTTGCGGTCGGCCGCCAGGTAGCTCTTCCGCGCGCGCACGGTGGTACCGGGCACCTTCGATCGGACCTCGAGCGTGTGCAGCGTCCCGTCGAGTTTCTCGGGGCTGAAACCGATGACGTACTGCCGGTGCAGCTCGTTGATCACACCGGTGAACGTTGTATTGAGATCCGCCGTCCGGCGCAGTTCGAAGTAGCCGCCGCCGGTCTGCTCGGCGAGCCGCCGCAGGTTCCGGTCCGGCCGCGTGAGGCGTCCGAGGAACTCGCTCTGCAGGCCGATGGCGTAGATCATGAAGTCCTCTTCCTCTGCCCGTGCCATGACCTGCCGCGCGTTCCGGCGCCGGCTCAGGTCATCCTCACCATCGGTGAAGACCAGCACCACTCGCCGCCCGGCCTCGCCCGCAAGCGCCGTCATGCTCTCGTCGAGCGCATCCCAGAGGTGGGTGGGATTGCCGAACATTCGCATGTTCTCGAAGAGAAACCGCACCAGCGCCTCGCGGTCGGAGGTGAACACCGGGCTCATCACGACCTTGTCGGAGAAGCTGCCCACGCGGGCGCGGTCCTCGGGGAGCAGGCGGATCAGGAACTGCTCGGCGGCCACCTGCAGGAACTTCAGGTTGTGCGTCATGCTCGCGCTCGTATCCAGCATGACGACGACCGTGATGGGCTGGACGTCGCGCTTGAACAGCGTGACCGGCCGCTGCACGCGGTTGTCGAAAATCTCAAAATGCTCCTGCTCGAGATCAGGAACGAGGCGTCCACCCGAGTCCGTCACCGTGGCGTAGATGGCCACGGTGCGCGTGGAGGCCGTAAAAGCCTGACCCTGGGCGGCGGCCCGGGGGGCGGCTGCGAGAGCGACCGCCAGGAGACCGGCGGCGAGGGCGAGGAGCGTGGGAAGTCTCATGAATGTGAGCGACCGGCATAGGCGGGTCGCTCCCTCTAGCCTACGCTGCCAGCCGCGCGGGGTGTGTGCAAGAAAAAAGCCTCGCCCGTCGGCCCGATCCGTGGGAGCACCGTGCGACCCCGCGGGCGGGCTGCCACCCGCCGAGGTCAGCGGGCCGGCTTGGAGTGACCGTTCTCGGGACGCGAGGTCCGGTCGGCGAGACCGGCGAGGGAGAAAGCGACCGGGACGACGACCGCCCAGGCAGCCAGGGTGAGCAGGCCCCACTGCAGGGTCGAGAGGAGCGTGGCGGGCAGGCGGAGCGACGCCCAGCCGGTGGCGATGGTTGACGGAGTGCTGGCAAGACTGGCCCAGACGGTCGTGAGCCAGCCCGTGCCCAGCGACATGATGGTCAGCCCGGCGAGCGCCGGGCCCCAGGCCACCAGGAGCAGCGTGGCCGCGGCCAGTGCGACGAGCTCGACGACGCGGACGGGCTGCGTGGCGCGGCGGGTGGCGTCGGCCCGCGCCCGCTGTGCGGCCTCGCGCCAGACGCGGGACGCGTCGGGAACGTGGACGTGGGGCAGCGACACGTCCTGCCAGTCGGCGAGCAGGGTCGCGACGCGGGCGAGGTCGGCGCACACCGGGCAGCCCGCCACGTGTGTGCGAAGGGCCGGGTCGGCACGGCGTGGCCAGTGTCCGAGCGCGGCGAGATCGAGAACCTCCGATTCGTGCTGGCAGGGTGCGGAGGGCGTCATCGCGCGGGCTCCCGTCGATCGAGCAGGCCGGCCAGCCGGCGGCGCGCGCGGAGGAGGAGGGCCTTGACGCTGCCCGTGCCCACGCCAATCACCTCGGCGATTTCCTTGTGGGACGCGCCCTGGGCGTAGGCCAGCCAAAGCAGCGCGCGTTCCCGCCCCCGCAGTCCCGCGAAGGCCGCGGCGAGGTCGAGCCGCGTGTCCAGCGATGGCGCAGGCCCGGCGAGCGGCGTGCCCGCTGCCTCGACGTCCTCGTGCGAGATCTCCGCGGGACGCGCGCGCCGCCGCCGGAAGCGATCGTGCGCGAGGTTGGTCGCGATGCGGAAGAGATAGTGGCGCCGGTGCGATTCCCCTTCGAACGCGACGGTCGCGGACAGCAGGCGGTAATAGGACTCCTGCAGCAGGTCGTCCGCCGCCTGGCGGTCGCCGGTCAACCGCTCCAGGTACACCCAGAGCATGCGCGCGGTCCGGTCGTAGAACCCGCGGAAGGCGTCCTCGTCCATTTCGAACGCCACGTCAGCGTCGGCGGCGGCCGCCTCGGCCCGGGCATCGACAAGGACGGCATCGCGAGTGGTCATGGGAGTCAGCGGCTCGTCCGGGCTCACCCGCCGATGGACTCACGGCGTTCCGCAGGCCGCGCAGGCGAGAGCAGGCCGAGGCGCTGGGACAGCATATAAGAGGCGGCCGCGGCCAGCGCGAAGCCGATGCCGAGCGACAGAATCAGCACGCCAAGGGTCAGCAGCATCTGTGCGACCTCCTCGACGACGTAGCGTTTGACGATCAGCAGGCCAATGCCTCCGGCCGCGGCCACGACGCCGGCCTGGACCGACCAGAGGATGCGGCCAAACGGTGCGGCCATGGCCGGCACCGCCGTGTCCAGTTGCGGCATCGCGGGCAGCAGATCGCGTCCCGAGGACTGCGCGTAGGCCAGGACCTCGGACGACGAGCCCATGCGCTCGAGGAGGCGATTGTGGAACTCGGACTGGATCTTCGTCGCGCGAAGCCAGCGCCTGTGGCCGACGAAATGCTTGACCAGCGTGACGACGGCCGCGCTGATCGTGCCGATGACAATGAGGACGAACAGGCCCGTCATCACGTTCTCCCACATACGGATGACCTGACGGCTTCGTTCGAGTTCAGGAGGGACCGGCGGGTTCCAGGACTGCTCCTGGACGTAGCCCAGGAAGTAGCTGGGATAGCGGGGGATTTCCGGATGCTGCTTCAGGAACTCCGCCAGCGCGGGATACGGCGCAAGATACTGTGGGTTCGTCATGAGCGTCGGGTCCAGCCTGAGGATTCGGCTGAGCTCTGGCGGGTACAGGTTCATGACGTCCCGGAACTGCCGCCGCATGTCCTCGGCGCGGGGGCCCAGCACCTCACCGGGGCGCTGCATGACCACCATCCGCTCGGACTGCGCCTGGACACCGGCGCCGGCACCGGCGATCAACAACAGAAGGACGAGGACAGGGCGGCGCATGCAGGCTCCTAGGGAACGTCAAACGTCGAATGGCGGACCTGCCAGCCCATACGCAGCCGGAGCGTCGAGGTGAACGCCCGGAAACTGCTGGTGTTCGACCTGGATGGGACGCTGATCGACTCCCAGCGAGACCTAGCCGACAGTGCCAACCAGATGCTGGCCTCGTATGGCGCGCCGCCGCTTGCCGTGGAGGCCGTCGCCGGCATGGTCGGGAATGGCGCCAAGGTCCTGGTGGAGCGGGCACTGGCTGCGTCGGGGCTCGACCCGGCCGAGCCAGCCGCCCTCGGCCGGTTTCTCGAGATCTACGACCGTGAGTTGCTGGTCCACACCCGCCCGTACCCCGGGGTAGTTCCGGCGGTGGAGGCCGCCACCCGGCTGGCGCCCGTGGCTGTACTCACCAACAAACCGGAGCTTCCCACTCGCCGGCTGCTCGACGCGTTCGGCCTGTCCCCGTCGGTGCGCTGGGTCGTGGGCGGCGATTCGGGCTATCCCCGGAAGCCGGACCCTGCCGGGCTGCGGTCGCTCGTGTCGGCGGCCGGCGTGGTTCCCGACGCCACACTCCTCGTCGGAGACTCGATGGTAGATGTCGAAACCGGACGGCGGGCCGGCGTGCGCGTCTGCGTAGCCCGTTACGGGTTCGGCGGCCTCGGCACCCCCGTGACCCTCAGGGCCGGCGAGCTCGCGGTGGACCACCCCGGCGAGCTGGCGGACGCGCTCGAGGCATTTCTCCGCGAATAACGACTTGACCGGTCGGATTTAGTACCGGTATCCTCAGTGGTGCTTAACAAGATCCGTCGCACTTAGACGACGGACCCAGATCACGCAGGAAACTCTTGCCCCCCACTGTTGGCGCCCCAGCCGCTTCGGTTCCCGCCCCCGTTCGATTGTCCGATCTGCCCCCCGGGCGACTGGCTCGTTTGCACGGCGCCACGCTGGCTGCGCACGACTGCGCGCTGCTGCGTGCGATTGGCCTGACCGATCGGTGTCTCCTGCGCGTCTGCAAGATCGGCGAGCCCTGCATCGTGCAGGTGCGCGCCACCCGGATCGGCTTGTCGCGGTCCGTCGCTGACGGCATCTTCGTCCTCCCCGAAGGCCACGTGTAATGACGCCGGCAGGCGTGTCGCGCGACGCCGAGCCGGCTCGGCCGCCGCTCGCCGTTCTGCGGACCGATCGACCGCGTCGAGTCGTCCTGATCGGCAATCCCAACACTGGTAAGACTACGCTCTTCAACCGGCTCTGCGGCACCCGCGCCAAGACGTCGAACTTTCCCGGCACGACGACGACGGCGCGCGTGGGACGGGCCACGGTCGGCGAACAGGTGCCGGTGGAGCTCGTCGATCTGCCGGGCCTCTATCAGGTCAGCCTCGATGTGCCCGAGGCGCGCATCGTGCGCGACGTGGTGACCGGATCGGGACTCTACACCCGTCCCGACGCCGTGCTCATCGTTGTCGATGCCTGCAACTTGACGCGCAACCTCGTGCTCGCCGGCGAGCTGCTGGCCTATCGACTGCCGGTCGTCATCGCGCTGAACATGGTGGACCTCGCGCAGCGGCGCGGTCTCACCCTCGACACGGCAAAGCTGACGGCGCACCTCGGCTGCCCCGTGGTGCCGGTGGTGGCGCGCCGCGGCCTGGGGCTGGACGCACTGGGCGCGGCGCTCGCGAGCGTGCTGACCAGCGACTACTCGATCGGCCGGGCGGTGCCGACGCCCGCCGATCCGCCTCCGGCGGGGAGTGACGCCGGCACGCTCGAGCGCTGGGCGGAACGGGTCGTCGAGCAGAGCGTGGGCGGCACCGCCGCCGTGGGCTCGGCCACCGACACCCTGACGGAACGGCTGGATACGGCGTTCACGCATCCGGTTGTCGGCCTGCTCGTGTTTGCCGGCGTCATGGTCGGTCTCTTCTGGACGCTGTTCGCGCTCGCGACGGTACCGATGGATCTGATCGAGGCGATCTTCGCCTACCTGGGTGATTTTGTCGGACGGATGATCCCGCCCGGGCTGGTGCACGACCTGGTGGCGGAGGGAATCATTGGAGGCGTCGCCGGCACGGTCGTCTTCCTGCCGCAGATTTGCCTGCTGTTCTTCCTCATCAGTCTGATCGAGGACACCGGCTATCTGGCGCGCGCGGCCTTCGTCATGGACCGGCTGCTGTGCCGCTTCGGGCTGCCCGGGCACGCCTTCGTGCCCCTGCTGACCGCGCATGCGTGCGCGCTGCCCGGCATCATGGCCACGCGGCTGATTCCCGACCGCCGAGACCGGATTGCCACGATTCTCGTCGCGCCCTTCATGAGCTGCTCGGCCCGCCTGCCGGTGTACGTCCTGCTCACGGCCCTGTTGTTCTCCGGTCGGCCTCTCCTCGCGGGTCTCGTCTTTGCCGGGTGTTACCTGCTCGGTGGAGCGGCGGCACTCGTCAGCGCGTTCCTGTTCCGTCGGACCCTGCTGCGTGGCCGCGCCCGCCCGATGATTCTCGAACTGCCGTCCTACAAGCTGCCGTCGCTCACCAATGCGCTGGTGGCCGCGAAGGACCAGGGCCTGGCCTTCCTGAAGACCGCCGGCACCGTGATCATGGCGATTTGCGTCGTGATGTGGTGGCTCAACACGTTTCCTCGGGTCGAGCCGCCGGCCGCCGCCGAGGCGCTGCGGGTTGAAGCCGCGGCCGCCGCTGATCCCACGGCTGCGGCCGCCCTCGAAGCGGAGGCCGATGCCGTGGAGCAGCGAGCCGTGCAGGCGGGCAGTTTCGCCGGCCGGATCGGCCGCACGCTCCAGCCGGTGTTCGCGCCTCTCGGGTACGACTGGCAGCTGACGGTGGGCGTGCTGACGAGCTTTCTCGCGCGCGAGGTGTTCGTCTCGACGATGTCCGTCCTCGTGGGCGGCAAGGGCGACAATGTCGAGGACGAGGGCGTGATTCAACGGATCCGGACCGCGACGCGCGACGACGGGTCGTTGATCTTCACGCCGGCCACGGCGACCAGCCTGTTGGTCTTCTTCGTGCTGGCCATGCAGTGCCTGCCAACGCTCGCCGTCACACGACGCGAGGCGGGGCACGTCAAGTGGGCGGTCTTGCAGTTCGGCTACATGTCGGTGCTGGCCTACGCCTTTGCGTTCGGGGCCTACCAGATAGCCCGGCTGGCCGGGGCCTCCTGATCGATAATTGAGACCAGCATGGCCGAGACCCTGCAAGTCGGCATCGTGACAGGAGCCGCCATCGCGGCGCTCCTGGCGCTGGCCCTCCCAGCCCTGCGCCGCCGGTCGAAGCCCGGGGGCAACCCGGGGGCGGCCTGCGCCAACTGCGCGGCCAGCCAGGCCCGCCGGACCCCGGTCCGGAAATGACGTCGAGCGTCCTTTTTTCGGATCGATCACCGGAAAAACGACGCCCGACGTCATTTCACGTCCCCCGACCGCTTGAGATCGGGCTGACCCCGCACATAGAATCGCGGACCACGCCGCCTCGTCGGGGCGTCTCCGTGGGGAGAGGGCCCCGGCCAGCCTATGATCAGCGTCGCCGCGCTTCGCATGCAGCAGTTTGGCGTCCAGTTCTATCAGGCATCGCTGACCGCCAAGGACATCGACAAACTGGTGCGCTTCGAGGTGCTCAGCTACGGCGAGCAGGCCGCGTCGGGCGTCCGGGGCAGCGCCCGCCAGTCCAAGGTGCGCTGGGACCTGCTCGAACGGCGGATAGCCTCGAGCGAGAAGGCCTATCAGCGTCAAATCATCCGCAAGAAGATTGACGAGCTGGTGGCCTATTACGAGCAGTGCCGCCAGGCCCGCGATCTGCCCTCCATTCCCGGCGCCGTGATCATCTCCTGCGACGAGCCACTCAAGTTCGAACCCGTCTCGGCGGATTCGGTGCTGGGCACGCTGAAAGTGCCCGAGCGGGAAGGGATTCTGCGCGCGATCGACGGCCAGCACCGCCTGCTGGCCCTGCACGCGGGTATGGCGCAGTTCGATGGCGAGAATTTCAGCGTGCCGGCAGTGATTTTCGATCGCCTGCCCGAAGACCACGTTGTTCAGATGTTCGTCACGATCAACGCAAAGCACACGCGGTTGAACGCCTCCCACCTCGTGTCGCTTTCGGGCCGGCAGCTCTACCGGGACGAGAACCTGGCCGCGGCGCACGACGTGGTCCGCGCGCTGAGCGAGCGCGAGGACTCGCCGCTCTCCGGCGAAATCAAGCTGCTCGGCGTTGGCCGCGGCAAGGTGGCGCAGGCGCCCCTCGCCCAGGAACTGAAGAAGCTGTTCGCGACCGAGGCGTTCGGACCGGGCCGGAAAGGGGAGGCCTTCCGCGACGAGGCGAAGCGGTTCTTCGTGAACTACTTCCGGCAGGTATCGGTGGTCTTCAACGCGGCCTGGAACGGCCGGAAGTACAGCATCAAGTCCGCGCCGGCTCTCCGCGCCTTCATTCGCGTCGCGCCCGACATCGTCCGGCACCTGGACCAGCAGCACGCCGACCGGGCGGACTTCCGGGCGATCGGGCGGGTCATTGCGCCGTGGGGCCGCCGGATCGGCGACCTTCGCTTCGAGACGGACGGCGCCTGGAAGCGCTCGGGAGGGACGGTCGACCAGCTCGCCAAGGAACTGAGACTCGCGCTGCAGTATCCCGAAGGGGCGATGGTCTGACCGTCCGGAACGACAAGGTTGAGAGTGACGGGACTCGATCCTGCTGGAGATGCTGTCCGTTCGAGTCGTTCAGACCACTAAATTGTCATTTCGCTTACGCTAAAGTCGCTTGAAAGCCTTTAGTCGCTTCATCTTGTTGGAACAACCTCATACAGTGTAATCAATTGCCCAATAGTGCACCTTGCGCGGGACACCCCACGTCTGGACCGAGCAGTTCGAGCAGGCATGCGGATTGCTTTGTTTTGAATGCAGCGGGTAACCTGAATTTGCGGCGAGTGCCGTAAAGAGCTGGGGAGCCAGGTCGCTCGCAAAGGCCCGCTCACGCGGGCCTTTTTTCTTTCAACCCGGATCCTGCCCTGGGGGGGATCCGGGTTTTTCGTTTCCAGCCGCTCACACCGAATCCACCGTCTACAATCCGGCCGTTGTGTTCGTTCGCATCGGGATCGATACCGGCGGCACGTTCACCGATTTCGTCCGTCTGGACGAGGCGGGCTTGAGCGTCCACAAACGGAGGACCAGTCCCGCCGATCCCGCCGAAGCGATTCTGGCCGGCCTCGCCGAGGTGGCGGCCGGTGATCCAACGGCCGCCCTCATCCACGGGTCCACCATTGCCACCAACGCCGTGCTGGAGCGCCGTGGCGCCCGCGTGGCGCTGGTCGCGACGGCCGGGTTCGAGGACGTCATTCGCATCGGCCGCCAGACCAGGGCCCAGCTCTACAACCTCTTCGTCCAGGGGCCGCGCCCCATTGTCGATCCCGCGTTGACGTTCGGTGTGACCGAACGAATGAACGCCGACGGACGAGCGCAGGTGCCCGTCGACCTCGTCGATGTCGAACGGCTGGGGCAGCGGCTCCGTGAGCTCGGCGTCGAGATCGTGGCCGTCTGTCTCCTGCATTCCTACGCCAACCCGCGTCACGAGCGTCAGGTGGCCCGACGACTGGCGCGGGCGGGTTTGGCCGTGTCGACGTCGTCGGCGGTGCTCCCGGAGTACCGCGAGTACGAACGCTGGAGCACGACGGTCGTCAATGCGTACGTCGGGCCCCTCGTGGAGCGCTATCTCGGCCGGCTCGAGCGAGCGCTCGGCCGGCGCCGGTTGAGCATCATGCAATCCAACGGCGGTTCAATCTCCGCGGCCGCCGCCCGGTTGCAGCCGGTGCGCACGGTGCTCTCCGGCCCGGCGGCGGGTGTGGTGGGCGCGCGAATGGTGGCGGCTGCCGCCGGCATCAGCCGCCTCATCTCGTTCGACATGGGCGGCACGTCGACGGACGTCAGCCTCGTGGACGGGGAGATCGCGACGACCGCGGAGTCCACGATCGGAGATGTTCCAATCCGGTTGCCGGTGCTCGACATCCACACCGTGGGTGCCGGCGGAGGCTCGATTGCGCGAGTCGACGCCGGCGGCGCGCTGCGCGTGGGGCCCACGAGCGCCGGCGCCGTGCCGGGTCCAGCCTGTTATGGGACGGGTACGGACCTGACCGTGACCGACGCGCACCTGCTGCTGGGACGGCTCGATCCCCAGGCGTTCCTCGGGGGGCGGATGCGGCTCGATGCGAGGCGCGCGCACGAGGCTGCCTTGGTGCTCGCCCGGCGTCTCGGTCTGACCGTGCCGGAGCTGTGCGAAGGCGTGGTGCGCGTCGCGAATGCGGGAATGGAACGCGCCCTCCGCGTCGTCTCGGTCGAGCGCGGCCATGATCCCCGCCGGTTCGCGCTCGTGGCATTTGGTGGAGCTGGCGGGATGCACGCCGGTGAGATCGCCGCCGAGCTGGGCATGGGCACGGTGATTGTGCCCCGCCATGCGGGCGTGCTGTCGGCGCTCGGGATGCTCGTTGCGGATGTCACACGCGACTACTCGGCCACGGTGCTCCGCGCCAGTGCGGATCTGACGCGACGCGAGCTGGTCCGGCGTTTCGATCCGCTGATGACCACCGCGGCCCGCGACCTGCGGACCGACGGCTTCGGGCTCCGGCGGAGCGTCATCGCGCGCCGCCTCGACGTGCGCTACGTGGGGCAGTCGCACGAGATCACCGTGGACTGGTCGCCTCGCTTCGAGGAGGCGTTCCATCGGGCGCATGCGCGCCGCTATGGATACGCCGATCCGGCGCGTCCCACGGAAGTCGTCGCCATCCGCGTCATCGCATCGGGTCTGACGCCGAAGCCGTCGTTGCCCTTCGATCCGCCGCGACGTCGTCGCCTTCCACCGCCTGCGGCCATTCGAGACGCTCGCTTCGCGGGACGTTCCTGGCGAACGGCCATCTGGCATTGGGAAGATCTCCAGAGCGGCGCACGCGGGGCCGGTCCCGCCGTGATTGCCGGAGCCGAAGCGACCGTCGTGGTGCCACCGGACTTCCGCTTCAGCCTCGACGGTTTCGGTAACGTCGTGCTCGCTCGCCGTCGATCCGCCAGCCAACGGTCGGCCGGCACGCGGAGGCGGCGATGATCGGCGACCCGCTGGTGTTCGAGGTCTTCTCCCATCTCTTCGTGTCCATCCCGGAGGAGATGGGTGTCACCCTCCGCCGCACCGGCTTTTCGCCGAATATCAAGGAGCGGCTCGACTATTCGTGCGCGATTTACGACGGGCAGGGACGCACGATCGCGCAGGGCGATCACATGCCCGTGCACCTGGGCGCGATGCCGCTGTCCGTGCGTGCAGCCGTCGAGGCCGTTCGCATGGATCGCGGCGACATGGTGCTCGTCAACGATCCGTACGAGGGGGGCACGCATCTGCCGGACATCACCCTCGTGGCGCCGGTCTTTCTGGCGGCCGACCGGCGTCCGGCGTTCTACGTCGCCAACCGCGCGCACCATTCCGACGTCGGCGGGATGAGTCCGGGATCGATGCCCGTCGCGCGCGAGCTGTTTCAGGAGGGCCTTATCCTGCCGCCGGTGCGGATCGTGCGGCGCGGCCGGGTCGTGCCCGATATCCTCCGCATCCTGCTCGCCAACGTGCGGACACCGGCGGAACGAGAGGGCGATCTGGCCGCGCAGATTGGCGCGAACCGCGTGGGCGAGGCACGGCTGCGGCAACTTGTCGCCCGCCACGGCCGTCGTCTCGTGCGTCGCCACGCCGCGGGCCTGCAGGCCTACACGGCCCGGATGGTGCGCGCGGCGATTCGCGACATCCCGGACGGCGTTTATCGTTTCGACGATGTGCTGGACGACGACGGGTTCACTGACGCCCCGGTGCGCATCGCGGCGACCGTGCGCATTCGCGGGGATCGGGCGACGGTGGACTTCACCGGATCCGATCCGCAGGCCGGCGGCAGCGTCAACGCCAACGTCGCCGTGACGCTCTCCGCCTGTCTCTACGTCTTCCGCTGTCTCGTGTCCGAGGACATTGTCTATAACGCGGGCGTGTCGGCGCCGGTGACGGTCATTGCGCCGGCAGGCACCGTCGTCAACGCACGGCGCCCGGCGGCCATGGCCGCGGGCAATGTCGAAACCTCCCAGCGCATCACCGACGTCGTCATCGGGGCGCTCGCGCAGGCCATTCCGGACCGCATGCCAGCGGCCAGCCAGGGCACGATGAACAACGTCACGTTTGGCGGGGTGGATCCGCGCACGGGCCGCCGGTTTGCCTACTACGAGACGCTGGGCGGCGGCATGGGGGGCCGGCGCGGCCTGGCCGGTTTGAGCGGTGTGCACACGCACATGAGCAACACCCGGAACACCCCGATCGAAGCGATTGAGCACGATCTGCCGATCCGCATGCGTCAGTACCGGCTGCGCAAGGATAGCGGCGGCCGGGGCAAATGGCCGGGCGGCGAAGGGCTGGTTCGCGAGTACGAGTTTCTGGCGTCGGTCAGGGCCACGGTGCTGTCCGACCGCCGGACGCACGCACCGTGGGGCGCGGCCGGTGGCGGGCCCGGCGGGATGGGCCGCAACACCCTGATTCGGGCGGACCGCGACACGGTGCTGCCGGGAAAGGTCGAACTCCACCTCGAGCCGGGGGACCGGCTGCGCATCGAGACGCCAGGTGGCGGAGGATGGGGTAAAGAATGAGTGGTGGGTTGCCCGGTTATCGGTTATCGGTGCTGCACGCGGCACTTGACCAGAACCGCAAACCGCAAACCGAGAACGACACCGTCTACTTCGTGATCTGCGTCACCATCCCCATCAGATAGTGCATGGTGACGCGATCGCCGGGGCCGAGATTGCGGGGGACGGCTTCATTGCCGACGCGGGCGTGGCGGATTTCCCCCTCCGGATCTTCGGGGTCCACCCAGAAGATGTCGAGCGAGGTCTGCCCGTGGATCGAGATGGGCTGGATGCGGTTGACGACGCCCTGACGAGTGCCTTTCAGCATGAAGCCACGCGGTACGGCGTAGCTTACATCGGAGACGCAGCCCGAGCGCAAGGCGCCCGGAGCGACGCTGTTTCAGGCGGCTGTGGCGAGGGGCAACCGGATGGAGACGGACGTGCCGCGGTCGGGTTCGCTCTCGCAGACGACCCGTCCGCCGTGGCGTTCCACGATGGCGCGCGTGACGGCGAGGCCGAGACCGGCGCCGCCGGCGTCGCGGCTCCGGGCCGGATCGGCGCGGAAGAACGGGTCGAAGATCTTCGGGAGATCGTCCGCCGAGATGCCGACGCCCGTGTCGGTCACGATCAGGGCTGCCTCGGGGTCCACTCGGCGGAGCCCGATCGTGACCCGCCCGCCGTCGATGTTGTAGCGAATCGCGTTCGTCACGACGTTCGTGACGG
>CAZFAT010000351.1:0-11339 GCA_964517075.1 uncultured Solibacteraceae bacterium | reverse complement strand
GCCGAGATGCGGCAGCTGCTCCAGCGGGTGAAGGCACAATGAAGCGGCTCGTCATATTTGCCGCGCTCGTCGCCGGATCGATCGCGGGGGATATTGCGACCGCTGCGCGGCAGGCCCCCGCGAGCGCGCTGCAGATCCGGCGCGCACCTGGGGCGCAACCGAAGAACGTCGTTTTCGTGCTGGTCGACGATCTGCGCCACGACGCGCTCGGGCTCATGGGGCATCCGTGGCTCGAGACCCCGAATCTCGATGCGCTGGCGCGCGGCGGCGTGCACATGCGGAACGCGTTCGTCACGACGGCGCTGTGCTCGCCGAGCCGGGCCTCCATTCTGACCGGACAGTACGCGCACCGGCACCGCGTGGTGGATAACAACAACCCGGTGCCGCCCGGGACCATCTTCTTCCCGCAGTACCTGCAGCAGGCCGGCTACGACACGGCGTTCATCGGCAAATGGCACATGGGCGGCGCCAGCGATGCGCCGCAGCCGGGATTCGATCGGTGGGTCAGCTTCCGCGGCCAGGGGACATATCGCCCGACCAAGGCCGGCCTCAACGTGGACGGCATGGCCGTGGCCCAGCGCGGCTACATCACCGACGAGCTGACCGACTACGCCGTCGAGTGGCTGAAGGGCCGCCCGACCGGACGCCCGTTCTTTCTCTATCTCTCCCACAAGGCGGTTCACGCTGACTTCACGCCCGCCGACCGGCACCAGGGTCGCTACCGCGACCAACCCTTCACGCCGCCGAAGACGATGGCGGATACGCCGGAGAACTACGCGGGCAAGCCGATGTGGGTGCGCAACCAGCGCAACAGTTGGCACGGCGTGGACTTTCCGTATCACAGCGACCTGGACATCGCCGCCTACTATCGGCGGTACGCCGAAACACTCCTCGCCGTCGATGACAGCATGGGGCGCATCGTCGCGCTCCTTCGCGAGCGGGGGATCCTCGACTCCACCATCGTGATGTTCATGGGTGACAACGGGTTTGCCTTTGGCGAGCACGGCCTCATCGACAAGCGGACGGCGTACGAAGCCTCGATGCGCGTGCCGCTGATCATGGCGGGCGGGGGTCTGCCCGTCGGGACGATGGTCGACGAGGTGGTGGCCAACATTGATATCGCGCCGACGGTGCTGGAGGCCGCGGGACTCGCCCCGCCGGCCATGGACGGCCGCAGCTTCCTGCCGCTCGCGCGCGGTGAACGCGTGCCGTGGCGCGATGCGCTGTTGTATGAGTACTACTGGGAGCGGAACTTTCCCCAGACACCGGCCATGCAGGCCATCCGCGGGTCGCGTTACAAGTACATTCGCTACTACGGGCTCTGGGACATCGACGAGCTGTACGACCTGCAGGCGGATCCGCTCGAGACGCGCAACCTGATTCGCGATCCCGCGCACCAGCCGGTGGTCACGAAGATGAACGGTCAACTGTTTGAGACGCTGGCGGCCACCGGCGGGATGTACATCCCACTCGCGCCGGACCGTGGCGGGACGAACAACCTCCGGCGTCCCGGCGGATCCGCCGGCGCGGAGTTCCCCCCCTACATGTTTCCGGCTCCGAAACCCACACCATGAAGAGGTGTTCCACCGCATGACGTGTTGCACACAGCGAACGCTGTCCCTCGTCCTGGCCCTGGCCGTCTCGCTGGCTGGGTGCGCGGATCGAGAGAGTGGTCCCCCCACCACGGCAGCCGCGCCGGCGGTGCGCGCGAGTGACGAGCATGCCGGGCACACCGCGGCCACGCCTGCGGCGACTTCGGGAACTCCGGCTGATCCCGCGGGCGCGCAGATCAACCCCTCGACGCCCCCGGGCCCGGCACCGGCCGGGATGGTGTGGGTGCCGGGCGGCACGTTCTGGATGGGCTGCGACAACTGCGGCATGCCCGACGCGCTGCCGCTCCACCTCGTCCGCGTCGACGGCATCTGGATGGATCGCACACCGGTGACGAACGCGGAGTTCCAGGCGTTCGTTCGCGCGACTGGCTATGTCACCGTGGCCGAGCGCCCGCTGAACCCCGGCGACTACCCGGGCGTGCCGGCGGCCATGCTGAAGCCCGGGTCGGCCGTGTTCCAGCCGACCGACAAAGCCGTGCCGCTCGACAATCCGCTTCAGTGGTGGCGGTACACACCGGGCGCGAGCTGGAAGCACCCCGCGGGGCCCGGCAGCAGCCTGGCCGGGCGCGCCGATCATCCGGTCGTCCATGTCGCCTTCGAAGACGTGCAGGCGTATGCCACGTGGGCGAAAAAGCGGGTGCCGACGGAAGCGGAATTCGAGTTCGCGGCGCGCGGCGGCCTCGATCGACAGCGCTACGCGTGGGGCAACGAGCTGCGGCCCGACAACAAGCCGATGGCCAACAACTGGCAGGGCACGTTTCCCGCGGCGGATCGGGCCGACGATGGGTTTCGGGGCACGTCGCCGGTGACGGCGTTTCCGGTGAATGGGTTCGGGCTGCACGACATGGGCGGCAACGTGTGGCAGTGGTGCGCAGACTGGTACCGGCCGGACACCTACGCCACCCGGGCCGCGGCGGGCGGTGTGACCGTCAATCCGACCGGCCCGGACACCAGCTTCGATCCTCAGGAGCCGGGCGCGAAGAAGCGGGTGCTCCGCGGCGGCTCGTATCTCTGCACGGACCAGTACTGCGCGCGGTACCTGGTCGGGAGCCGCGGGAAGGGTGAAGTCACGAGCGGGACGTCGAACCTGGGATTCCGGCTCGTGCGATCGGCGCAATAGCCCGGAACAGAAGGGCGTGAAGGGCTGAGGGCGATGCTCAGTACCTCATGTCTTGAAGGATCTTGAACCATGAAGAACGTGAAGGTTGTGAGGTTCAAAGACCTTTCAATACTTCATGTCTTCAGTCCTCCACGTTTCAAGGGTTGCGAAGCAGCGGGCTGAGCATTCAGGTCTTCCTCTCTCGATGGTGAGGTTTGTCATGAGGCGTCCCTTCACCCGTGCAGTCGCGCTCCTCGCGTTCGTCAGTGCGCCGTGGCTGTTCGCCGCGCCACCGGCCGGACAGACCCCGGCGCCGCGTCGTCCGAACATCGTCTGGATCTCGAACGAGGACATGAGCCCGCGGCTGGGCGTGTATGGCGACACGCTCGCCCGCACGCCGGTGCTCGATCGGCTGGCCTCCGAATCGGTCCGCTTTACGCGCGCGTTCACGACGGCACCTGTGTGCGCGCCGAGCCGGGCCGCCATCATCACGGGGATGCACCAGAACGCCATCGGGGCGCAGCACATGCGCACCACCGAGGACCGGGTGCCGGAGCTGCCGGGTCCGTACCTGGCCGTGCCGCCGTTCTACGTGAAGGCGTTTCCGGAGTACCTGCGTGCGGCCGGGTATTTCACCAGCAACCGCGCCAAGACCGATTACCAGTTCGGCGAGCCGTTCACGATCTGGGACAACGTGGGCGGGATGGCGCACTGGCGCAACCGGCCGGATCCCAACCAGCCGTTCTTCTCGGTCTTCAACCTGACGGTCACGCACGAGAGCCAGATCTTCCCGTCGAGTCCGGCGCGCAAGGGCAAACCGCTCGTGACCGATCCGGCGCGGGTCACGGTTCCCCCCTACTATCCGGACACGCCGCTCGTGCGCCAGGAGCTGGCGCGCGTCTACGACAACATCGCGGACATGGACGCGCAGGCGGGCGCGATTCTCCGCCAGCTCGAGGAGGACGGCCTCGCCGACCACACGTTCGTTTTCTACTGGAGCGATCACGGCGATGGCATTCCGCGATCGAAGCGGTCGCTCTACGACTCCGGGCTGCGCGTACCGCTGATGATCCGCTGGCCGAAAGGACTGGCGTCAGCGGGCAGTCGGCGGCCGGCGCCCGGATCCGTCGAGGACTCCCTGGTCAGCTTCATCGATCTGGCCCCGACGGTGCTCGCCCTGGCCGGCGTCGTGGTTCCCGCGCACATGCAGGGACGCGTGCTCGTCGGGCCGCAGGCCGGGCCGCCGCCCGCCGTGGTCTTTGCCGCGCGGGATCGGATGGACATCGAGTACGACATGATGCGGTCCGCGCGCGACGAGCGGTTCCTCTACATCCGCAACGTCCAGCCCGAGCTCCCGTACGCGGGGCACATCATCTACCGCAATCAAAGCGACATCATGCAGGAGTGGTTCCGCCTGCAGGCCGTCGGCGAGGTGTCGGGCGATGCGGCGCTGTGGATGCGCACGCACCGGCCGGCCGAGGAACTCTACGACACCGTTACGGATCCGCATCAGATCCGGGACCTCTCGGGCGATCCCGGCTATCGGGACAAGCTCGTCGGCATGCGCCAGGCGGTGGACGACTGGATGACGCGCATTCGGGATCAGGGCCTCAGCAACGAGCCCGAGCTGATTCAGCGCATGTGGCCGGGCGGCGTCCAGCCGGAGACGGCCCAGCCCTACATCCTGCCGCGCCGCACGACCGCCGCTCCCACGCGCCTGCCGTCCGCCTCGCTGGACCGTCCCACCGAGGTCGTCATCTACGTCCCCACGCAGGGCGCGTCGATCGGCTACACCACCGACAGCGGCCCGCGACCCGCGTGGCGGCTCTACACCGGCCCGATTCTCGTCGACCGACCGATGACACTGCGCACGAAGGCGATCCGCTATGGCTACAAGGAAAGCGCCGAGACGCAGATGGTCTTCACGATGGCCGCGGAGCCGCGGTAGACGCCCGGAACAGCGTCACGCCGGCCGCGCCGCGGTCGGCCGCTGGCTTGACATGGCCATATGGCTATGGCTACATGGCCTGATGAAGATCATGCCCGCCGGACGGTTCAAGGATCAGTGTCTCAAGACGCTCGACGAGGTGGCCAGGACCAGGTCGTCCGTGGTCATCACCAAGCGCGGGCGGCCGGTCGCGAAACTGGTGCCGTGCGGCCCCCTTCCGGCGCGTCGGACGCTCGCCGGCAGCGTCTTGAAGGAAGTCGGCGACTCCTTCCGCACGGGCGAGTCCTGGGATGCCGACGCTTCTTGACACGCATGTCTGGCTCTGGTGGGTCACCGAGGATCGGCGCCTCTCGCCCCGGGCGAAACGCACCATCCAGCAGGCCCAGACTGAGGACGCCCTGTGGCTGTCGCTGATCTCGGTCTGGGAGGTCGTGAAGAAGGTCGAGAAACGCCAGCTCATCCTGGACCGGCCTGTCGACGACTGGCTCGACCTCGCCATGGCCCGCGACGGCTTGCACCTGGCCGAACTCACTCGTCCCATCCTGGTCGAGAGCTGCCGGTTGCCGCAGCCGTTCCCTGGGGATCCGGCGGATCAGTTGATCGTGGCCACCGCGCGTGACCGCGATGCGATCCTCGTCACGAAGGACGATCGGATCCGTCGATATCCCCACGTGCGGTCCGCGTGGTAGCCAGCGCACCGTGACACGTCGGCTCGCTCCGACCATCGCGACGTGCGTGCTGACGGTCCTCGCGTGGCCGTGGACGGCGGCGGCGCAGTCCTGGGAGGACCTTGAGGCCCGGCAGGCCGTCCTCGCCGGCATCGAGATCGTCGTCACCGACGTGTTCGACGTTACGCAGGCTGCTGACAACACCTGGATCGGCCGCACGGCGAATAGGCTCCACCTGCAGACGCGCCGTAGCGTGGTGTCACGCGAGCTCCTGTTCGCGGTGGGCGACCGGGTGGACGCCCGGCGGATTCACGAGACCGAACGGAACCTGCGCGGCTATTCCTTCATCCGCGATGCCCGCGTGACGCCGACACGGGTGACCAACGACACGGTGTGGGCTCGTGTCGACGTGTTCGATACCTGGAGCCTCAGTGCCAGTGCCACTCTGAACCGCGCGGGAGGCCGCACAATGTGGCGCGCCAGTCTCGACGAGACCAACCTCCTCGGGCGAGGCAAGCGCCTGGCGGTCGCGCGCGAGAGTAACCGGGAGCGGTCCACCCAGGAAGTGACCTACACCGACCCGCAGTTTCTGGCGTCACGCTGGGTGGTCTCACTCGGGTACTCGGCACTCTCCGACGGCACGTCGCGGGCCGCGCTCGTACAGCGGCCGTACTACTCGATCGAAGCCCCGTATGCCGTGGGCGGCTCCGTCAGCAGCGTCCGCTACGCCCTCACGCAATACCACCTCGGTCATCCCGTCCTCACGATCGCGTCGCGGTCTTCGTCCAGCGCGCTCTTCGCCTCCCGTGCGTTCGTGACGACGAACCGGACCGCGTTTCGCCTCGGGGCGTCATACCAGACCCGGCAGGACGACTTTGGCCCTGCCGGCGTGCTCGGACCCGGACCGTTTCCGATTCCTGAGGACTCCAGTCGGCGGCTGCGTGGTCTGTCGGCCATCCTGAGCCTGGTTCAGGATCGCCCGGGCACGTTCCAGAACCTGGCACGCATCGGCCGGACCGAGGACTACAACCTGGGGTGGATCGTCTCGGGCAGCATCGGCCATTTCGCCAGGAGTCTGGGGAGTTCGACCAGCGCCCCGTTCGGCGCCGTCAGTATCGGCAAGGGCTGGCGCACGGCTGGCGACGGCCTGCTGCTCGCCGGCGCAGGGCTGGCCGGTCGGCATGAGGCCGAGGGTTGGCGCGAGTCGACGGCCCGGGCGGAGGTCACGGTGTACAACCGTCGCCTGCCGTGGCAGACGTTCGCCGCCAACCTGCAGGTGGCCGCCGTGGTGGGCCCCGATCCTGGCGCGTGGCTGTATCTGGACAGCGCCGCGGGCCTGCGTGGGTATCCCGATCACTTTCTTGCCGGCGATCGACGCGTGGTCTTCTCGTTCGACGACCGCATCATTACGGACTGGCAGTTGCTCGGCCTGGTCCGGGTAGGCTTCGTCGCGTATGCGGACGCCGGCGCCATCCGGCGGTTCGACACGGGCCGCTGGAGCCGAACTTACGCCAACGTCGGGGCGGGTCTGCGCTTCGGAAGCCTCAAGGGCGGACAGCGCAGCGTCGTGCAGGCCTCGGTCGCGTTTCCGCTGGTCCGCGACGAGGGCATGGACCGCGCGGTCGTGGTGCTGGGCAACACGGTGCGGTTCTGACGTGGCGCGATAACCGACGTAGCAGTCCAGACCTGTTTCGATGCCGTCGCAGCGCGCGCTCAGTTCACCACGCTCGCCGCCACGCCTGTTTCGAGCAGCCTCGCGAACTGCTGGGCGATCACCGGTCGACTGAAGTAGTACCCCTGCCCTTCGTCGCACCCATGCGACTGGAGAAACGCCAACTGCTCGGACGTCTCCACGCCTTCGGCAATGACCCGGTGCCTGAGACTCTTGGCCATGCTGATGATGGTGCTGACGACGATCGCGTTCTCCGAACTCGCGGCGATGTCGCGGACGAATGACTGGTCGAGCTTCAGCGAGTCGAAACGGAATCGGGTGAGATAACTCAGACTTGAGTACCCGGTGCCGAAATCGTCGATCGCAAGTCGGACGCCGATGGCCTTCAGCCGGTCGAGCGCATCGGCACCGGCCTCGGCGTGTCGCATCAGCACCGTTTCTGTCAGTTCGAGCTCGAGGAAGGAGGGATTCAGGCGCGTGCTTCGAAGCACTGTCTGCACGCCCTCGAAGAACTGCGCACCCTGAAACTCCATGGCGGAGACGTTGACGGCCACCGGAACGGCTGGGAGGCCCGCATCGATCCACTCCTGCGTCTGCCTGCAGGCCTCGTGGAGGACCCAGTGGCCGATGGCCTCCATGATGCCGCCCTCCTCGGCGATGGCGAGGAACTGGCCGGGAAGCAGCAGCCCGCGGTCGGGGTGCTGCCAGCGGACGAGCGCCTCGACGCTCGTGATGGCGCCGGTCGCCAGGTTGACCTTTGGCTGGTAGTGCACGAGCAGCTCCCCGTCGTCGACGGCGTCGCGGAGCTGGCGTTCGAGCGCTTGCCGTTCGACCGCACGAAGATTCATGTCATGGTCGAAGCAGCGATAGGTATCCCGCCCCTGTTCCTTGGCTTGATACATCGCCGTGTCCGCATTCTTGATGAGCGTGTCGGCGTCATCGCCACAGTCGGGGTACGTGCTGATGCCGATGCTCGCCGTGACGCGAAGGCTATGGTCAGCGACGAGGTGGGGTCGTTTCATCCCGGCGATGATCCGGGCGGCTCCGATCGTCGCCGTCGCGGTCGCCGTCACCTCCGGCAGCAGAATCACGAACTCATCTCCGCCCTGGCGACTGACGGTGTCGGACTTGCGGACGCAGGCCGACAGACGCGTGGCGATTGATTGCAGCAGCCGGTCGCCGAGGTGATGGCCAAGCGTGTCGTTGATGTGTTTGAAGCCGTCCACATCGAGGAACAGCACGGCGAGATGGCTATGATTGCGACGAGCCAGCAGAATGGCCTGGGCCAGCCGTTCCTTGAGCAGCGCTCGGTTGGGCAGCCCGGTGAGCGCGTCGTGCTGGGCGAGGTGCTCCATTTCCAGCACCATGCTCCGGGCCATCTTCACGTCACGGAAGACGATGACCGCTCCCGTGATCCGGCCATCCCGATCGTGAATCGGGGCGGCGGAGTCTTCGATCGCGGCTTCATGGCCGTCCCGCCGAATCAGAATACAGTGTGCGTTGAGCCCCACCGCCCGATCCAGCTGAATCGCCAACTCCAGAGGATTGCGCGACGCCAGACGCGTGACGCTATCGACGATGTGGAACACATCGGCGAGCGGGAGACCGACAGCCTCTTTGGTGGACCATCCGGTCATCTGCTCCGCCACGACGTTCAGGTAGGTCACGTTGCCCGCGACGTCGACGCTCAACACCGCGTCACCGATCGAGTTGAGGGTCACCTGCGCGCGCTCATGCTCAATGAACAGCTCCTGGCGCGCCACCTCCCGTTCTGTGATGTTGCGGAGCGCCCGCGCAAAGGCGTAGCTGTCGAGATGGCCTTCCAGCAGGTAGTCTCGGGCTCCCCGCACCATCGCGGCCTGGCACAAGCCGTCATCGTCGACGCCGCCGAGAACCACGACCGGTGCGGCGTCCGCTTTCAACCAGGTCCTGTCGAACGTCTCGAGGCCCTGGCTGTCAGGCAGAGAGAGATTGAGAAAGACCGCCCACGCTTTGCGTTGGGCGAGCGTCTCCAGGCCGCTCGAGAGGTCTGGGGCCCATTCGAGGTGCATGGGACGGTCACCGGCGCTCGTGATGGCCACTTCCAGCGCTCTGGCATGGATGGGATCGCTGTCGATGAGAAGGACCTGTTCAGCGATGCGGCTTGGAGTATGCATGGGCTGACTCCCGCGCCTCTATCCTGCAACGACAGGAGGACCGCACACTGTGCGATACAGGACACTGTAGGTAGGTAAATGCCAAGTCCGGCTCAGGGGAGGGAGGCGTGTGTGTGTCGCTTCGCCGGAGCAATGATGGGACTCCGGATGACTCAGGATGACTCCGGATGACTCCACGTGACGCGTTGGGCGCCGCATGGTTACCGGGATAGTGTGCAGCGCCGTGCACAAGGTGGGAGACGCGTGTCGGCGCATCAGTTCAGCCCACAGCCCGGGCCTTCAGGGCTCACGACCTGTGTATCGGCGCGCGGGTGCTGAGGCTTGACGACGGATCGTCGGCGACGGCGTCGCGAGCAGGACACGTCGGCCCGGCACCGCGCAGGCTGCGCAGCGTGTCGAGATTCCGCCGGTCGAGCGGATCCTCGAGAATCGCCCCGACCTTCCACGGACTCCTGGACTTCTCCGTCTCGATCAGCATCGGCAGGTCGGCGAAGCGCGGGTCGTTCAGCAGCCGGCGGAACGGTTCGAGCCCTAAACACCCTTCCCCGATGTGCGCGTGGCGGTCGATGCGGCTGCCGCACGGCTTCTTCGAGTCATTTCCGTGAAACACCTTGACGCGGTCCAGTCCGATGATGCGATCGAACGCCGCGAACGTGTCCCGATAACCCTGGCCGGTGACGATGTCGCACCCTGACGCCACGAGATGACACGTATCGAGGCACACGCCGACCCGCGGCGAGCCATCGAGATGCTCGATAATCGCCGCGAGGTGCTCGAACCGGTGTCCCACCGTCCGCCCTTGCCCCGCCGTGCACTCCAGCAGCACCATCGTCGGGCGCCGCGGCCCTGCCGTGAGCGCGGCTCCGATCGACTCCGCGACCAGCCGCAGGGCTTCGTCTTCCGTTCCGGACGTGCAGGTGCCGGGATGGATGACGACTCCAAGCAGACCGAGGGCCTCGGCGCGATCCAGTTCGTCGATGAATGCCGCGAGCGACTGCGCGCGCAGCGCGGGGAACGACGTGGCGAGGTTGATCAGGTAGCTGCCGTGCGAGACGACCGGCGAGATGCCCGTCTGCTCGACGCGCTGCCGAAAACGGCGCACCTCTGCGGGATCGAGCGGCGGCGCGACCCAGCGACTCGCGTTCCGGGTGAAAATCTGCAGTGATTCACATCCGTGGAGGACGGCGCGGTCGACCGCCTTCGACACTCCGCCCGCCACCGACATGTGCGCGCCAATCCGCATGGATCCACGGTACGTGGATTGGCCGCGCGGCGGAAGTCCTCGCGGCCGCGGCTCGTCAGGCGGCCCGGGTCTCGGCGATGGCGACCGGCTTGTAGCCGCCGATGGCGCGGAAGTACAGCAGCAACCCGAGATAGATGAGTGCCATTACCGACGGAATGGCGGCGTCGGCGACGAGCGTGCGCCGGTCGCCGGCGATGCTGGCGGCGTGGACCGCGCGTTCCTCGGGCGTCAGCCGGTCCAGCGCGGCCTGCGGATCGACGACGCCCTGGGCGGCGAGCTCGGTGCGCGCCGCGCCCAGCTTGGCCTGAACCTCGCCGAGCTTGCGGCCATCGATGGCGTTCACCGGTTGGAAGAACAGCCAGCCGCTCGAGGTCGCGGCCCGGTAGTCCGTGAACACGGCCGGGTTCGTCTGCTCGAGATGCGCGCTGGCGAAGCGATCTTTCGCATAGCCGAGCCCGGGGCCGCCGAGCATGCCGGCGGACATCATGCCGATGCCGCCCATGATCGAAATCGCGATGGCGCCCGTCTGCGGAAACCGATCGCTCGCCACGGCCAGCATCGTCGGCCAGAAGAACGTCTTGCCGACGGCGTAGACCACCAGCGCGAGCATGGCGCCGGCGAAGGTCTCGATCCGGCTCGTCAGCAGCAGGCCGACGACGGCGAGCAGGGAGCAGGCGAGGAGGATGCCGACCGGCGACAGCCCGATGCGCTTCTCGATGAAGTCCGCCGTGAACCGGAGCGCGAACATGACGAGGGACGTGAAGACGAACAGGATTTTGCCCTCGCCCGGCGTCAGGATGTTGCCCGTGATGTTCTGGATCCAGCCATCGGTGCCGAGTTCGACCGCGCCCACGAGCAGGTGCGCCACGAACAGCACGAAGAGGAGCATCGAGCCGAGCGAGAATCGCGTCATCAGGCCGACGGCGATGAGCAGGGCGCC
>CAZFAT010000350.1:0-8542 GCA_964517075.1 uncultured Solibacteraceae bacterium | reverse complement strand
GAGCGAGGCGGTCGCGATGCCGGGAATGCCCGGCGGCGCCATCGCCACGAACGTCTGGAGAAGGGCGAAGGCGACGAGGAGCCCGATGCCGCCCGCCGCAAGCGCGAGCAGCAGGCTCTCGGCGAGCGCCAGGCGCGCGAGCCGCAACCGGCCGGCACCGATGGCAGCCCGGACCCCGAACTCCCGCCGCCGTTCGCCGACGCGCACCAGCATGAGATTGGTGACGTTGACGCAGGCGATGAGCAGGAGGGCGGCCACCGCGCCGACGAGCAGCCAGGCCACGCGCCGGGCATCGCCGACGCGCCGGTCCCGCACGGAGCGCACCCGCCATTCCTCGCGCATGCCCGGCAGCGCGGGAAATATTGCCAGCTTCGGCCACTGCGCCTCCAGCATCAGCGCCGCGCGTTCGGGCGTCACGTCCGGCGCCAGCCGTGCGAGCACCGTCATCGACATCGAGAACGGACCCTTCGGATCGAGGGGACGCAATTGCGCCGGCAGCAGGATGTCGGCCGTCTCGAACGGCATCTCGAACCCGGACGGCAGGACGCCGATGACGCGGGCCTCGAGGAGCGACGACGCCTGCTCGAGACGCAGCGTCCGGTCGACCGCTCCCGGATCCGAGCCGAAGCGGCGGACCCACAGCGCGTGGCTGATGATCGCGACCGGCGGCGCCCCGCGCACGTCGTCCTCGGGCGCGAAGTCGCGCCCCAGCGCGACGGGCACGCCCAGGACGCGCAGGAAATTGTGCTCGACCTGGTCGCACCGCAGGCCTTCCTGCTGGCCCTCGGCAATCTCGCATGTCCGGGGACCGACGAGGGCCATCATCGCCGTCACCGACTGGAAGGGCGCTGGCGGCGGGGTCCACTCCTGCACGTAGAACCTGTCGGGAACGAATTCGGTCTGGCCCGGGAACGCGAGCGGGACGTGGATGCGCCCGAGCGCGACGAGGCGATCGGGATCCAGGTACGGCAGCGGCCTGAAGAGCACACGGTCGAGCGCCGCGAAGAGTGCGGTGGATGCGCCGAGGCCGAGTGCCAGGACCAGAATGGTCCCGACGGCGAAACCCGGATGACGCCGCCAGGAGCGCCAGGTGAACCACGCATCCTGGCGCAGCGCATCCCACCACTCGGCGATCCAGACGCGGCGCACCGCCTCGCGCGTCTGGAGCACATTGCCGAGCCGGCGCCGCGCGGCGGCCTCGTCCACGCCGTCGTGCTCCGCGCGCATCGCCACGTGCGCCTCGATCTCCTCCCGCATCTCGTCGTCCGATGGTCGTCGTCTACCGGACCAGTTGCCCCTTACACCCATCGCAGCACTCCTAATCCGAGGCTCACGTGTGTTGTCGCTGACTACGACTCACCGAGGCACCGAGAAGTCCAGAGAGACTGGCCTTGGTGTCCTCCGCGCCTCGGTGTGCGGTAATCGTCGACTCACGTGACATCAGGGACTAGTCCGCCCTCAGCGCCGCGACCGGGTCGACGTGGGCGGCGCGATACGCAGGTCTGAAGACCGCGATCACCAGGACCAGCGCGAGCGCGAGCAGCGCGCCCGTCCATGACCATGGGTCCAGCGCCTCCACCTCATAGAGCTGAGACTGCAGCGCACGCGTGCCCACCCAGCCGAGCGCACAGCCAACGAGCGCGCCGCCGACGATCCAGCGTCCGGCTTCGCCCACCACCTGTCGCGCTACGTCGCGCGGCGACGCGCCGAGCGCTATACGCACACCGACATCACGCCGTCGTTGCGCGACCAGGTACGACGCCACGCTGTACAGCCCGGCGGCGGCCAGCAACAGTGCCAATGATGCGAACGCCGACAGCAGCCAGGCAATAAGGCGCGGACGTTGAGTGAGCCTCGCCACCTGCTCGTCTACGGTCTGGATCGTGGCGGGCAGCAGCGGATCGAGATCGACGACGATCTGCCGGAGAAAGGCCTCCGCGTCCGTTGGATGTGCGGTCGTGCGGAGCGCGAGGTGCCCATCCGAACGCCACTGGTCGCGCCGCGCAATCAGGTAGGTTTCCAGGGCGGGCTCATCCGTGATGCCTGGGCCGTTTCGGATGTCCGCCGCCACGCCGACCACGGTTTGCCACGGCCCCTTGGGCACGAGCCGAATGCGCCGTCCGACGGCCCGTTCCCCGGCAAACAGGATTCGTTCGGCCGATTCGGTGAGCACGACCGCGGGCTCGCCGTCTCGATCCGGCTCGGCGAACGTCCGACCCCTGATCACCGGTATGCGAAAGGTCTCGAAGTACCCTGGCGTGACCTCGCGAATTCGGATGGCAGGAGGGCGCGTTCCAGGAGCCACCGATCGGCCTTCGACCTCCACGCTTAGAGCGACGCGGGTCGCGCCGAGCGGCGCCGGCGCACTGCTCAGGGCGACCGACATGGCACCCGGTGTGGTCCGGGTCCGCGCGAGCAGCTCTTCGAAAAACGCCGACCGGTGCGCAGGCGTGGGGTACCGCGTCGCGCTGAGACCGGCGGTGAGGGTGATGACGCGTTCGGCGTCGAAGCCGAGCGGCACATTGACCACGTTCCACAGACTTCGCAGCAAGAGCGCAGAGCCGCCGAGCAGCGCGAGCGTCAGCGCGACCTGCGTGGTGACCAGCGCGAAGCGAACTCGCGGCCTGGCGCCAGGCGACGAACTGTTCGTCGAGCGCAGGCCCTGCATTCCTCCTGCACGAAAGACGGAGATCGCCGGCCACAGGCCGATCGTCATCCCGGTGGTGACGATCAGCAGAGCGGCCACCACGAACACGCGGACGTCAATCGAAGCGTCCGCGATGCCGGGAAAGCCCGGCGGCGCCATCGCGATGAAGGCCTTGAGGAGCGCGAACGCCACGAGGAGCCCGACACCGCCCGCGGCCAGCGAGAGCAGCAGGCTCTCGACCAGCGCCAGGCGGGCAAGTCGAATCTTGCCCGCGCCGACGGCAGCGCGGACCGCGAACTCCCGCTGGCGCTCGGCCACGCGCGCGAGCATGAGGTTGGTGACGTTCACACACGCGATCAGCAGGAAAGTGCCAACCGCGCCCATGAGCAGCCAGGCAACCCGCGCGGCGTCGCCGACCCGCCGATCGCGCAGCGACTGCACGCGCCAGGCGGAGCGCGACGACGGTGGCATCAACTCCGACATCGCGGGCAGCTGGGGCGCCAGCATCAGCTCCGCGCGCTCGGGTGTCACGTCCGGCTCGAGACGTGCAAACGCCGTGATGAAGCGCAGAGACGCCTGGTCCGGAACCAACGGACGCATCTGAGCCGGAAGGAGGATGTCGGCCGTTCCGACGGGCATCTCGAAATTCGGCGGCAGGACGCCGACGATGGGGACGCGCTGCACCGGCGCCTCCGTGCTGTCGAGAGTCAGCGCTCGGCCGACGATGCCGGGGTCAGCGCCATAACGACGGACCCACAGCCCGTGGCTGATGAGGGCCACTCGGGGCGCCCCCCGGACGTCGTCTTCGGGCGCGAAGTCGCGGCCCGCGACCACGCGCACTCCCAGCACACGAAGGAAGTTGGAGTCGACTTCGCCGCACATCACCTGTTGCGGCTGCTCTTCGGCGATGTCGCACGTCCCTGTACCTCCGGTGGCCGTCACCGTCTGGAACGGCGCCGGTTTCGTGTCCCACACCTGCACGTAGCCTTTGTCCACCATCATCTCCATCGACCCGAACGGGCCGGAGGTCAGCAACCCGACGGAGACGAGACGATCGGGATCCGCGTACGGCAGCGGCCTGAAGAGCACGCGGTCGAGCGCGGCGAAGAGCGCCGTCGAAGCGCCGAGGCCGAGTCCCAGCACGAGGATGGCCGCGAGCGCGAACGCCGGCCGCCGCCGCCACGAGCGCCAGGTGAAGTGCGCGTCCTGCCGCAGCGCGTCCCACCACGCGGCGATCCAGACGCGGCGCATCGACTCGCGCGTGTGCAGCACGTTGCCGAGGCGCCGCCGCGCGGCGGTCTCGTCCACGCGGTCGTGCTCGGCGCGCATCGCGACGTGCGCCTCGAGTTCCTCCCGCATCTCGTCGTCGGATGGTCGTCGGCGGAACCAGCGCCTCTTCACGCCCATCGCAGGACCCTCCGCACGCCGTCGGTGAGCGTGGTCCAGCGCTCTTCGATGTCCTTCAGACGCTTCCGCCCTGGTTTGGTCAGCCGATACACGCGCGCCCGCCGGCCGTTCGGCGTCACGGTCCACTCCGCATCGATGAACCCCGCCTTGTCCAGGCGGTGGAGTGCGGGGTAGAGGGATCCTTCCTCCACACGGAGCAGCGCCGACGAGCTCTCCTCGATGTGCAGCGCGATCCCGAATCCGTGATGGGGGCCCGCGGCGAGCGTCTTGAGGATCAGCAGCTCGAGCGCGGCCTGAGGGTTCTCTCGATGGCCCATGCGGCTCACATATTAGGCTAGGGTAGAAGGATAAGGCAAGTGGAAAGTACGCCGTTCGGATTGCTCCCGAGTAGCCAAGGGTTTTTCGACCGGCTTGACCGCGGATCGAAAGCCACTGCGGCGTCACACAGGACCTATCCGGTGGCCCCTCGGTTTTGCGAGTGGAACCGACTCGTTCGCTTCCGGCGACGAGTTGAGCAGGTGGCTGCGCCACCTGAACCGTCGATCCGACGGCGCAACATGACCAGATTCCTCCGTGGCTTCCTTGCCTCGGTAGCAATGGCGTATCGTCGCCAGAGTTCGGAGTCGCACACCCCGGTCCCAATAGCGAACAGGGCGTCGGGGTCAGGCGCGGAGCCATGTGTTTTTTCAGTGGATTTCGACCCGATCTGGTGGCATACGGATTGACATCAACGACGGACTCCAGCGAGGACAGATGCTCCAGGACTACAAACTCGGACTGCGGGCGCTACTCAAGTTTCCGGGCCTGACGATCGCCGGCGGTCTGGCGCTCGCCATCACCATCGGCATCGGTGCGGGCTGGTGCGACGTCTGGGGCAAGATCCTTTCGCCCACGATCCCCTTGCCAGAAGGCGACCGTATCGTCCTGATCGAGACGCAGAACACGCTGACCAACCGGCCTGAACTGCGGGTACTGCGCGACTTCCTCGAATGGGGAGGGGACCTGCAAACGATCGAAGGCCTCGGAGCGTACCGGACGGCCACTCGACTTCTGACGGCGGCCGAATCGGCTCGCGAGCCGATTCAGATCGCGGAGCTCACGGCCGCCGCCTTCCGCACGGCACGTGTGCCCCCGCTGCTCGGACGCGGGCTGGTCGACTCCGACGAAACGGCCGCTGCGCCCAGCGTCATCGTCCTTGGATACAACGTGTGGCAGCGCTCGCTTGGAGGCCGGCAGGACGTCGTCGGATCGGTGGTGAAGATCGGAGACACATCGGCCACCGTGATCGGTGTCATGCCGGACGGATTCGCGTACCCCGTCAACCATGACGCGTGGACGCCGCTGCAGCTCCGCGCGTCGTATGGCGCGCTCGAAGGCGGCGCGATCAGCGTCATCGGCAGGCTGGCGGCCGGCGTGACGCGGACACAGGCGGACGCCGAGCTTCGGGTGCTCGGAGAACGAGCGGCCTCGGCGTTCCCCAAAACGCACGAGCATCTCCAGGCGAGCGTGATCCACATGGGCGAAAACCCCGACTTTACTGGCGTCGCTCAGCTCGCACTCACCAACCTGCCCGTGCTGCTCGTGCTGCTGATCGCGTGCATGAGCGTCGGGACGCTCGTCTACGCGAGAACGGCCACACGCGAAGGAGAAATCGCCCTGCGCTCCGCGCTCGGTGCAAGCCGCACGCGAATTATCGGTCAGCTCTTTGTCGAAACGCTGGTGCTCACGTCTGTAGCGGCTGCGGTCGGCTTGATCGCCGCTGATACGACCCTCAGATGGGCGATCGGAACGCTGTTCGCCAGCAGCGCGCCGTTCTGGATGACCCCCGGCCTCGCGCTCACGACGATTCTGTACGGGGCCGGCCTGGCGGTTGTCAGCGCTGCGGTCTTGTCGCTCCTCCCTGCCCTGCGAGCCACCCGCGCGCGCGTGCAGCCGCATCTCACGAACTTGGGCAGCGGTGGCGCGACGCTGCGCTTCGGCCGCCTCTGGACAGGCGCGATGATCACACAGGTGGCGTTGACCGCGATCGCCATTCCCGCCGCGATGGAGACCAGCAGCGAGACGTTCCGCAACGCGAGAGTCTGGGCGGCATTTCCAAGTGGAGAGTATTTCGCTGCCCGCGTCGAAGTGGATCGGCCTCTCGACGAGGATGCATCGGCGTTTGAAGTGCGGCGCGCTCGTGCCTACGCGGATCTCGAGCGGCGTATCGCTCAGGAGCCTGGCGTGGTCGCGGTCACCTTCGCCGATCGCGCGCCTGGGTCAGCGCCGAGGACGCGAGTCGGCGAGGTCGAGTCCTCTCCCGGCGCCGAGCCGGCGTACGAGGATCTGTTCTGGACATCGGCGGTCGGACCGGGATTCTTCGAGGCGTTCGATCGTCCGATTGTCACCGGGCGTGCGTTCCATGGGGAAGATCGAAGTCCTGGTGCCCGAACGGCCATCGTCAATCAGGCGTTCGCGCGCGAGTATTCACGCGGTGCAGGAGGCGGATCGCCGCTCGGCGCTCGCCTCCGGTATCGCGCATCATTCGCGGGGGCCGACGCGTCAGCGGCGGAGCCATGGTTCGAAATCGTCGGCGTGGTGCGCGACGTCGGCTTGGACCCTGACGACGCAGGCGACGAACGGCCGTATGTATTCCACGCGGCATCGTCGGAAACGGTCTCTCCGCTCGTGATGAGCGTGCGCGTGCGCGGCAATCCCGCGACGCTCGTTGCGCGTCTGCCGATCATCGCCGCAGATGCCAACGCGTCTCTCTACGTCCAGGAAGCACTGACGCTCGGGGACTGGATCGACCGGCGGGACATGAACATGCTCGTGACCACCGGAGCACTGGTGGGGACGACCTCGCTCGTGTTGTTTCTGTCGGCGCTGGGAATCTACTCGCTGATGTCCGTGACCGTGTCGCGGCGGACGCGCGAAATCGGGCTGCGCGCCGCTCTGGGCGCCAGGCCACGCGATGTGCTCGCCGGCACCCTGTCTCGTGCCGCCGTGCTCATGGGCAGCGGAGTCTTCGCCGGCGGCTTCCTTCTCCTGCTGTTCGTCGCCATGTCAGGGGACGACGTGGCGCTCTATGCCGGGTTCTTGGCGTTCACGGCCGCCGTCATAATGGCGGCCGCGGTGCTGGCGTCCATCGTGCCGGCCAGGCGCGCACTCAGCATCAATCCGACGGAGGCCCTGAGGGAGGCGTGAGGCTCTCACGTAGCGAGCCGATGGTCAGCCTCTGCCCCACGCTAGTAGGCGCGGCCCTCGGCGGAGCCGGGCTGAAGCAGCGCACACAACTTGGCACGGCCGCCCTCATGGCTCCTGCGAACATCCCGGCCCGCGCGTCCCGTCTTCCAGGTAGCGGATTGCCTCCGCCGGCGTCGGGCAACGGATAGCAGCCTGTGGTGAAACGCTTACTTGGTGCTCACCGGTCCATGTCCCACTCGCTTGGGAACCTAACTGCTGCGGGTGTGTCCAACGCTTCCAGTGATCAAGCTTGTGAGAAACCACACCCTAGACAATATGGAATGACCGGCTCGCCATCGTAACGTCGTAGTGCCTCGCAGCACTCAACACGGTGGTTGAAGCCACCCAGTCGCGGGTTAGCGCCCGAGGGCGCCAGAGCCGCACCGAAGGGAGCCGGTCGTGAAACAGGTTACTACGTACGTGGGCATCGACGCGCACGAGAAGGCGGTCCTTCCTGCGGCGTTGAGCAGGAGTAATCGGCAAATCTCGGGTAGAGTGAGCTTGAGCAACGAGGGTCAGTCTTGCTCGGTCGCGGAGGGAGTCGGAGGCGCCGCAGCCCACTCGCGCAACCCCGATTCATGAAGTGGGATCCGTCGAGACGTCCGGCCGCGGGTGTCTAAGAACGATGCGTGAGATGAAGCCGTAGGAACGCCAACACTTGCTGAACGATCCCGCGCGAGATGGCGGTGTTCTCGTCGAGATCGAAGCCGTGAGCCCCGGTCGCGTGGTTGATGAGCGACAGTGGCAGGTTGCGCGCAAGGGCGCGCGCAACAACGTTGTCGAGTGCCTCGTTGAGGCCAGGGAAATGGTCGCGTCCTGCGCGTATGAAGAGCATCGGCAGCCCGTCTGGCAGATCATCCGGCGACTTTCCAGCGCACGCGTTCACGAATCCGGCCTCCCGGCCATATCGGCCACCGCTGTCGAGCCGTCCATGTCCATTGTGTAGCCGTAGAGGAGCGCTGCACACCTCACCTGGCTGTCGCGCATCAAAGCCGATAGGGCGACCGCGACGTTCCCAGAGGCGGCGAACAGGCCGAACCTGTCGATGTCGAGGCTCAGCGCGTCTGCGTCGGATCGGAGCTGTCGCAGCACCGCGTGTACGTCCTCCTCCGGTGCCTCGGCTCCCGCAGCCAGGCCTCTGCGCGTGTCGCGTATGCAGAACCCGTCGCCTCCGCACCGAGCCGTTCGAAGTACGTCCGCGCGCGCTGGCGCTCTCCCAGACGGTGGAGACCCTCGGCCAGCCCGAAGAGCAGCTCACCTCGT
>CAZFAT010000349.1:0-4812 GCA_964517075.1 uncultured Solibacteraceae bacterium | reverse complement strand
GCCGGCCTCGAACGCCACGAGCGTGGAACGAAGCAGCGCAATGGTGGCCTCGCGCGAGCCGCCGGTGCGCGCGACGGCCAGTGTCAGGTCGAGCAGCGCGGCAAATGGCTCGGCCGCGAGCGGCAGCGCGTCGAATGCCTGGTAGGGCACGCAGGCGTCGGTCAGCACCTGCTGGGCGAGGTAGAGGTACGGCAATGGGCGGTGGAAGACGATCGCCGTGCGGTGCCGGAGCACGCCGTCCTCGTCCGCGGCGGCGCGGATGACCCGCGCCACGCCGCGAAGTTCCTCCTCGCGATCGCGGGCCACGAACACCGGCCGTCCGGCGCCGCGAGGAGCCACCAGCCGGGGCGACCAGGGCACATCCGCTGCACGTGACTCGGTGATGCCCGGCAACTCGCGCTCCAGCCGGTCGCGAAAGCCTGCGTCGTGCGCCTCGTCGGTCATGACGACGTCGACACGCGGAAGATTGTGCAGACGCCCGATTAAGTCGAAATCGGCCGGCCACAGACCCCGCGGATCCGCCGGATGGTCGGCGACCGCGATCACCAGATGGTCGATGGGCAGTATCGGCTGTTCGACCTGGAGCCGGGCGCGGAGCCGGTGCTCATCGAGCCAGCCCTCGTCGGCCAGCGCGCGCTCGTAGGCAAGGAACGTGAACGCGAGGAAGCACGTCTGGCGGACGAGGCCTTCGCTGCCGCGGTCGGTGCCGCGCTCGACGCCGAGCTCATGAAACAACACGTGCGCGAAGCGCCGGATGGTGCGCTGCCGGCGCTTCAGCTCGTCGTAGAAGTCCAGCATGGCGGCCACCAGGCCCGGGCGCAGCGGGAACGGTGCCTGGCCGATGCCGGGCCGCAGCAGCGTCCGCCGGGCGGCGCGGTCGAGGAGCACCTCGCGGTCGAGCCGTGGCAGCCACCGCGGCGCGCCCGGCAGGGAGGCATGCAGGCGGACCAGCCAGTCCTCGCGCGTGACCAGATCGGGAAGGAGGGCTGCCTGCCGGCCACCGCCGGCCGCCGCATCCTCGAGCGTCTGCCGCAAGAGCTCGGCAGCGGCGCGGGTGGGCACGACGACAACGCGGCGTCGCGCGGCCAACACGTGGCCCTCGAGGCAGACGTCGACGAGGGCACGGCGGAACGCCGCCAGTCCACGCGCGCGGACGAGCACCCGCTGCTGCATGGGTCAGGTCCGCCCCGCGGTCGCGCCGCTCATCGAGGTCGCGGCGGATACAGCCCCGCCACCAGGTTCTCGCGCGTTCGGTCGGCGAGCAGGATCGCACCGGCGGCCGCCGCGGAGGCCTCGCGATCGGCGGTGACGTTGTTGGTGATGACGGCCAGGCGCCGGCGGGAGACCGCCTCGCGCGCCATCCTGATGGCACTCACCAGCGTGGCATGCGCCGACTCGAGATCCGCGGGCGGCACGATGGTGTCTGCGTCCCGATCGAAGCCCTCGAGCCGTGTGACGGCCGTCTCAACCCGCTCGAACGCCATCGAGCGCATGTCGCGGATGTACTGCAGGACCGGCCTCAGGCCGTCCAGCCCCGAGAGCGCGGGGCGAATCCGCCGTTCGTAGGCCAGCAGACTCGCGCGCACGTAGGCGTAATGATCGAGCGCCAGGCGATGGGCGCGCGTGGCGTCGAGCTTGGCCTGCAGTTCCTTGACGAGCTCGGCGACCTGTTGCGGCCGGCGCCCCCCGAGCTGGCGGTCCCGCTGCTCGAGCTCAGCGCGCAGCCGCTCGACGGCGGGCACATCCGCCCGTCGCAGGGCGTCGGCCGCGCGCGCTGTGATGTCGGTCGTGAGCGCCGCGTAGGCCGTCGTGGCGCGCGACTCCTGGCTCACCTCCGCGGCGATGCGGGCCGCCAGATCCGCGGTGGCAAGAGATGTGCCTGCCGCGGCAGCGGCCGCGCGGAGAATGGCCAGGCGCTCCTCGGCGATGTCGGCGGCACGCGCGGCGACCAGCGCGAGCGCGATCGATTCGCGCGCCGTCGGGGCCGGCAGCAACACCTCGCGGACGGCCGACCCCTGACCGGCAACCAAGTCAAAAGAAAACGCTTTTTCCCCCGATTCGGCCCGCAGCTCGTTGACGAGGGCCTCGAACAACTCAACCAGCTCGCGGACGTCGTTCTCGCGGTACTGATAGTGCTCGCGCGACCAGGTCAGCAGCCGCTGGCGCGCTGCCTCGGCCAGTTGCAGACGCATCTGGCGGTCCGTGGTCTTCGCGATCTCGTCGAGCGTCCTGGCCACGTTGCCGGTCATGGCCGTGTACTCGGCTTCGCCCCGGGTGGCGGCATAGAAGCCCGCCCGCATCGTCTCCGCGTAGCGGATTGTGCGCCCCAGATCGACGGCGCTGACCGGCAGGCTGACCAGCTGCAACCGCTGGTCGGTCCCGGATCGCTGAATCAAGAGATTGAAGACGACCCGATCGTCCACCTGCGCCGCCTCGCCGTAGCTGGGCAGTGCCTGGCCGTCGGTGAGAAAGACCCGATAGATGGTGCCCGACCCGGCTGTCTGCGACAGGGCGGGCGCGGCCAGGCCGAGCGCGAGCGCCATCATCACGAGCCGCATGCCAGGTCGACCCATGCTCACCTATTGTCGTTGATTGTGGAACTCCTGTGCACGGATCGTGGATCGCCTGTGGATGCGCGCGTCGTGCCGATTTTTTTTCGTGCGATGGTCGGCCCAATTGCGCCGACTCGCACCGTGGTGGTGCAGCCTTCGTACGCGGCTTCGCTTGCGCCTCCGTCGCGCATCACCAATCATCGTCTCGCGCCGGCTCCCCTGTCATTTGGCGCAAGACACCGTGCGAACTGTCAAGATTCACGAAACGATTCACGGACGCGCCTACGTCTTCGAGGTCGTGTCCGTCAGCCCGGATCGCTGGCGCGCGCAGATCGCGCGGCGCGGCGCCACCACCGCGCTCATGCCGTTCTACGGCACGACGCCCGTCGAAGCGGCCCGGCTCCTGGCCGGCTGGCTCACCCGCGCCGGGCAGAAGACAGCCGGACCGGTCGATCCGGCCCAGAAACCGGATGCCCGGCCCCAAGTGAGAAGTGTGAAACCAGAAGTCTGAAGTTTCGACTGGCTACGGCGCCAGCGCCGCCGACGGGCAGGGCTGGCCGGACAGCACCGACAGCAGGACGATGGGATTGCGGCCGCTGCGGACGAGCGCGTGCGCGATCCCGCGGGGGACGAGGCTGTACCAGCCCGGGCCCACCTTCACGTCCTGGCTGCCGAGCGTCAGCGTGCCCTCGCCGGCCACGATGTAGAGCACTTCGTCACCGTCGGCATGCGTGTGCCCCTCCAAGCCGTCGCGCAGGCGCAGGACCTCGGACGCGGTCGCGCCGGAACACCCCACCGAGAGGCGCTCGACCGGTTCGCGGCCTGGCAGTCGGGAGCGCAGCAGGGCGTCGTCGATCGCAAGCGCGCGTGCGAGGCCGGCCGCCAGCGCGGACGGTGGCGGCGCCGGCGCCGGTTGCGGCTTCGGGGCAGGGGCCGCAGGCGGGGCCGCCGACAGGGCGAACTCAACCAGGAATGGCGTGCCGGCGCGGACCGTCGCTTCCTTCTCCAGCGTGATGAACCCGTCGCGCTCAACGCGCCCACGGTAGGCGCCCGCGGTCATGTTGCGGAACACGATGGAACCGTTCGCGTCGGTTTCGCCTTCGCGCGGCGACGGTCCTTCGATCGCGACCTCCGCGCCGACGATCGGCGCCCCTTTGCGGTCGGTGACCTTCAGTTCCAGGGTCGCGGCTGGCGGCGGGGCCGGCTTGCGGGTGGATTGAGTCGACGGCTTCGCGGGAGGCTGTTGCAGCGCGAGCCCGAGCACCAACGCCAGAATCATCATGATGAATCTAGAGTAGCCCTGGGCCCGGCCCGGAGCAACCGGAACTCCTACGTCAGGATCACCTGGCTGGGCGCGGGGATCCCATCACCAGGCCGACCGCGAACACAACGGTCGCGCCGATGACGTTGTGCCAGAGGAAGGACACGTCGGGCCGGAAATAGGCCACGGCGGCCACGGCGCTCATGCCCGCCAGCAGCCCGACGAACGCGCCGGTCCCCGTGGCACGGCGCGTGAGCACGGCCAGCATGAAGACCCCGAGAATCGACCCGTAGAAGAACGACCCGAAGCGGTTCACGACCTCGATCAGCGCGCCCAAGTCGCTCGCATAGACCGCCACCACGCCCGCCACCCCGCCCCAGAACGCCGTGACGATCTTCGCGACCGTCACGTAGTGGCCGTCGGCGGCGGCCGGCCGGAGGTGGCGCCGGTAGAAGTCCATCACGCTGACGCTCGAGAGCGAGTTCAACTCGGCGGCAATGCTGTCGGTGGCGGCCGTGATGATGGCGACGATCCACAAACCGACCAGGCCGATCGGCAGCGCCGTCGTGATGAACGTCGGGAAGACGTAGTTGACGTCGTTGTAGGTGGCATCGCCGGTGGCCTGGCGGACGAGGCCGGCGGCCTCCGTGCGGATCGACCGCACCCGGCGGTCTTCTTCCCGGAACGCCTCCACGTCACCGGCGGCCTGTCCGTCGGACGCCGCCACCTGGAGCGCCGCCTGCCGGCGCGATTCGAACGCGGCGGCGAAGTCCTGCTCCAGGGTGGCGTAGTCGCCGCCGCGTGCGCTCGCGCGCACGTCGTCTTCGTGCACGGCGTTGAACAACATCGGAGGCGTCTGGAACGTGTAGTACACGAACGTGAGGATGCCGACGAGCAGCACCAGCACCTGGAGCGGGATCTTCCAGTAGGCGCTCATCAGCAGTGACGACTGCGCCTCGGCGGTCGATCGGGCCGTCAGATGGCGCTGCACCTGGCTCT
>CAZFAT010000348.1:0-13545 GCA_964517075.1 uncultured Solibacteraceae bacterium | reverse complement strand
GGAGTCTGGTGGCTGTCGCGCCGCATCCGCGCTGAACGCGAGCACTGCTGCGACGACGTCGTCGTCTCGATCTGCGATCGCGTCGTCTACGTGGACGCGCTGACGGACCTCGCGGCGATGACGTTGCACGCGCGGCTGGCGCTGGCGGCCACCGATGGCCCGCTGCTCAGCCGGGTGCGCCGGCTGCTCACCGCGGACGCAGGCGACCGATCGGGCGCAGGGTGGATCTCGATCGGCATTGCGCTGCTGCTGGTCGCGAGCCTCACGCCGGCGGTGACCACGCTCGCCCGCATCGAAGAGCCGGCATCCCAGGCGCCTGCCGCCGCTCCCGTCGCACTTTCAGGGGCGCCTGCCGCCGCGACGCCTTCCGTCGCGGCACCGCCAGTGCGCGCGGGTGCCGTCGTGCCGACACCAGCCGCACGACAGGCGGCTCGCAACATCGTGCCTGATTCGACGACCGAGAACGCCGGAAGGACGGCGGCGGCCACGATACCGGCCACGCAGCAGCGGATTTACATCATTGGCGGCAACATCCGGGAGCCGACGCTGCAGAAGCGGGTGGAGCCCGTCTATCCCGCTGAAGCCAAGGCCGCCGGCCAGCAAGGTCCTGTCTACGTCGCGGCCATCATCGGCCGCGATGGTCGGGTGCGGGATGCCAAGCCCGTGAGCGGCGCGCCGCACGGTCTCTTGCGTGAGGCCGCGGTCGCCGCCGTCCAGCAGTGGGTCTATTCGCCGACCTTGCTGAACGGCGAGGCGATCGAGGTCCAACTCAGCGTGCAGGTGAACTTCAGGTTGCAAGAGTCACCGCTGATCACGACTCGGCGGCTGCTCGACGAGGCCAGAGCCCAGTACTCGCCGGAGCACCCTGACGTGCGCCTGCTCGAAGCGCGGGTTCGCGCGCTCGAAGCCGAAGCCGCCAGCGGCGTGCCTGCGGAGGCTCGCGCCGCCGGTCCGACGCTGGTCAGGGATCCTCTGGTCACCGTCCGGCCCGGCGACATCCTCGACATCGTCGTTGCCGGGGAGAACGGTCTGCCACGACGCTACCTCGTCGAGTCCGCCGGCGGTACGATCAGGTTTCCACTGCTCGGCCCGCTGCGTGTGGTCGATCTGACAGCCATCCAGGTGCGGGAACTGCTCGAAGGGGCCCTGACGGATCGCAAGCTTGCCGAGGGCCGTCCAGTCACCGTCGCGATCTACCGGACGAACTGACGCCGGACGGAGGGGCCGGCCAACTCATGGCCGGCGGGGTCCAAGTCGATAATCTGGACTCCATGCACCTGACGGCGTCCGCCCAGGTCTCCCCGGCGCTGGCCGCGCGTCTGCACGGCGAGTCCGGCGCTGCGCGCTGGACGCTGCCGGTCGGCGTCTTTCAGGCCGCGCTCGACGCCAGCCTGGCGCACGCCTTTGCCGACCGGACGCCATCCCCTGCCGAGATCGACCAGTACCTCGCATCGCTCCATCTGGACGATCTGGCGCTGGCGGCCGCCTGCGCCGCCGGACAGGAGACGGCGTGGAATCACTTCGTCCTCGAGTTCCGTCCGGCGCTGTATCGGGCGGCCGACGCGCTGGATCCGAGCGGCGCCGCGCGCGATCTCGCCGACGGGCTCTACGCCGATCTGTTCGGCCTGCAGGGCAGCGACGAAACGCGCCGGTCGCTCTTCCGCTACTTCCACGGGCGCAGCAGGCTGACGACCTGGCTGCGCGCCGTCCTGTCGCAACGTCACATCGATCGCATTCGTGCCACGCGGCGCCTCGAGGCGCTGCCCGACGATGAGTCGGCGTCTCCAGTCGCCGCGCCGGCGCGGCCGCCCGATCCCGAACGGCCACGACAACTGGCGGTCATGCAGGACGCACTGGCCACCGCCATCGCCGGCCTCCAGGCCCGCGATCGACTCCGGCTCACCTGCTATTACGTCCAGCGCCTCACGCTGGCCGAGATCGGCCGCGCGCTCGGCGAGCACGAAGCGACCGTGTCGCGGCATCTGACGCGCACGCGCGGCCTGATTCGCGACGCGACCGAGCGGTGCCTGCGTGAACGCCACGGGCTGGATCCGGCCGCGATTGCCGAGTGCATTCAGTCGGTCGTGGCCGATGCCGGGTCGCTGGACCTCGAGGCGCTCGTCGGGGTTTCGGCCGGGGCGCGCAAGAAGGACGCCCCGGGTCGTTCAAAATAAGGAGAGCCGTGTCCACCGATCCCGAGCGCGACCAGTCGACCGACGCCCTGCTGCGGGCGGCGCTGCCCGGCCTGCCGGCCAGGGATGGCGTGGCCTGCCTGAGTGCGGAGACGCTGGCGGCCTGGTCCGAGGGATCGCTCCCATCGAGCGAGGCCACGCGGGCCGACGCGCACCTCGCCGAGTGCTCGCGCTGCCAGCAGATGCTGGCGGCCTTCGTGCGGACCGAATCCGTCGCCGCCGCGGCCGTGCCATTCTGGCAGCGCTGGTCGCGACCATGGCTGGTGCCCGTGTCGGCTGCCGCCGCGGCCGTGCTCATCTTCGCCGTCGTTGCGCGCGACGGTGCTCCGCCGGCGGCGCCAGTCGAGATGGAGCTGGCGAAGGCGGAGGCACCCGCGCCATCGACGCCACCGGCATCAACGTCTCTGGCGGACCAGATGGCGTTCGCCAATCCTGCGCCCTCGGTTGGGTCGCGGCGCGCGGACGCTGCCCCGCCCGCGCGCGAACTGCGGAGCCGCGCAGAGGAGGCGCCCGCAGGTCGTTCCGTTCAGGAGGGAATCGTCTCGCTGCCGGGGGTCGTCGGAGGGCTGTCCGCGCCGCCACCGCCGCCCTCCAGCCCACAAGCGAAGGAAGTCGCCCAGGGGGCCGACGGCAACCAGAGGGCGGACGCCGGTCCGGCGAACTCCAAACCGGATTCGGTGCCGATTGCGAACCTGCCACTCGACGCGTCTCGAAACTATCAGACCGTCGCCGTCCTGGCGCCGGGTGCGGAAGCGGACGCTGCCGCCGAAACGTCGCGCGCGGCGACGGTGTCCGGCGCGAGCGCACCGGCCGCGGTCATTGCCGAGATTGTCTCGGCGCCACGGCCGGCGCTCAGCAGAACTGGTGCCGGGCGGGGCGGAGGGGTCCGAGGCCCCGCGTCCGCGCGCGCAGCGGCCGAGGACGCGGCGGCCGCGTCGAAGCTGCCGGCCACGATTCCGGCGCGCTGGCGTCTGTTGTCGGACGGCCGCATCGAGCGTTCGACCAACGCCGGCGCCACGTGGCGGCCGGTCACCGTCGACACGCCCGTTCCGCTCACGAGCGGCTCGTCACCCTCCGGCCTCGTCTGCTGGCTGATTGGCCCCAACGGCGTCGTGCTGCTCTCCACCGACGGCACGTCCTTCCGGCGGCTCCCCTTCCCCGAGCCGACGAATCTTGCCTCGATCACCGCCGTCAATGACCGCGCCGCGACCATCCGCACGACCGATGGCCGCACCTTCGTCACGGGGGACGGGGGCATTTCGTGGACACGGCAGTAGTTGTGAGCATTGAGCTTTGAGCTCATTGCTCGGAGCTCATGAGCTGACCCTGCAAGTTTTCCCCTTCCCACCGTTCCATGACCAGTGACCAGGGCCATCGCCCTGGGCTGGAGGTTCCCATGGTTCGGCGGTTGCACGTCTCCCTTCTCGGTTTGTTCGCCTTCGCGCTCCTGTCGGGGGCGCCGAGCGGACAGACCGGCACGTCATCCCCATCCGCGGCCGGCGCGACGATTTCCGGTCGAATCGTTGATGCTGGCCGCAGCCCGATACCCGGTGTGGCGGTCACGCTCGCCCAGAGCGCTCAGGCGGCCCGGTCGTCCGCGACGGACAAGGACGGACGGTTCAGATTCACGGGCGTGCGACCGGGCACGTACCAATTGCGTGCGGTGATGACCGGCTTCGTCACGATGAGCCGCGAGGTGGTCGTGCAAACGGCGGCCGACACCCTGCACCAGGCGATCGTGCTCACACGAGATCCGGCCGCGGCGGACCAGATGACGAAGCTCGACTCGGTCCCGGTGACCAATCTGCCCCTGGACGCGCACCGGAACCAACAGGAAGTGGCGGTGCTTGCTCCAGAAGCCTCGCAGACCGCCGCGACGCCGGCCGCGGCCAGCGGCCGAGGCGGGCGCGTCCAGGGCGGCATCGCCGCGATGCCGGGTGTCGTCGGAGGGGTGTCCGCACCGCCACCTCCGCCCTGGACGTCGCACCCGCCACCCTACGGCGCGCCGTACAACACCGAGCACTACGTGAACGTCCGCTCGCATCGTTTCCAGCGCACGCTCGACGCGCCGCTCTCAACGTTCGGCGCCGACGTGGATACGGCGTCGTACGCCAACGTGCGGCGATTCCTCTCGAACGGTCAGTTGCCGCCCGAAGCGGCCGTGCGCGTCGAGGAGTTCGTCAACTACTTCCGATTCCCGTACGCCGCGCCGCGCGCCGGCGCGCCGATCGCCCTGACGACGGAGATTGGCGACGCGCCATGGGCGCCGGGTCACAAGCTCGTGCTGATTGGCGCGCGCGCCAAGACGTCCGACCGCCGCGAGATCGAGGGCCGCAATCTCGTCCTACTGCTCGACGTCTCCGGATCGATGGCGCCGGCCGACAAACTGCCGCTCATCAAGTCGGCGCTCAGCCTGTTCGTCGACACCCTCGACCCCGACGATCGGCTCGCCATCGTCACGTACGCCGGCACGACGGGCGTGGCGCTGCCATCCACGCCGGTCCGCCGGCGAGACGTGATTCAGCGCGCCATTGGCGCGCTGCAGGCCGGCGGATCGACCAACGGCGGCCAGGGGCTGATCGTGGCCTACGAGATCGCTCGCCGCGCCTTCATTCCGGGAGGCGTCAACCGCGTCATCCTCGCCACCGACGGCGACTTCAACGTCGGCCTCGTCAATCAGCGCGACTTGCTGCGGTTGATCGAGCACGAGCGCGAGTCAGGGGTGTTCCTGTCGGTCTTTGGCGTTGGCACCGGCAATCTCAAGGATTCGACGATGGAGATGCTGGCGGACCGTGGGAATGGCCACTACGCGTACCTGGACTCGCTGCAGGAGGCGCGGCGTGTGCTCGTGCGCGAGGGCAATTCGACGCTGGATACCGTGGCGAAGGACGTCAAGTTCCAGGTCGAGTTCAATCCGGCGATGGTGGCCGCGTGGCGGCAGATCGGGTACGAGAACCGCGCGCTGGCCGCGGAGGACTTCAACGACGACCGCAAGGACGCCGGTGAGATGGGCGCGGAGCACACGGTGACGGCGCTCTACGAGATCATCCCAGTCGGCCTGGCCGACTCCGAGGATCCCATCCGAATCGACGACCGACCATTGGTCGACCCGCTCCGGTATCAGTCGCAACCGGCCGTGGTGCGGCGCCCGCAGGTCGCGAAAGCACCCGCCTCGGGTGAGTGGCTGACGGTGAAAGCGCGCTACAAGCTGCCCGACGGTGACGACAGCCGGCTACTCACCCACCCGGTCCGGGCCGGCGGCCGCGTGCAACATCTGCCGCTGGCCTCGGCCGTGGCGGAATTCGGCATGCTGCTCCGCGACGGCCGCGGGCGCGACGATCGCTGGGCCGCACTCAGCCGGCGCATCTCGCGGCTCACTCCGCCGGCCGCCTTGACGGCCGACGTGCACGAGTTCGCGGAACTGGTGGAGATTGCCAGCGGGCTGGCACGGCACCGGTAGGACAACCACGCGGCAGCCGCCGGGCGTTATCCCGGCGGCTGTCCCGCGTCTGACCTCAGAACTGTCGCTGCAAGTTCTCCCGCCCTCGCCGTTCTCTCTACAGCGCCCCGGATCGCTGGTTTCCAGCGGCGGTTGTGCGCGTCGAAAGGATTGGCGTCCATGTCTCTCCGACTCTGGCTCGTGGCTCCCATGATTGCGGTGGCCGGCGGCCTCGCGCCGCGCGACCTTCCCCGGCCGTCGCCCGCCGAGATGCCGGCGGTGGCACAGACGCAGAACGCCTCCACGCTCGAGGACCAGGTGGAGCTGGCCGTCACCGTCTACAACTCCGACATCGCGCTCGTCCGCGACGTCCGGCAGATCGACCTGCCGCGCGGCACGTTCGACCTGGAGTTCCAGGACATTGCCGCCACGGTCAACCCGGCCACGGTGCACTTTCGGTCGCTGACCGAGCCCGGCCGCGTGGGTGTGCTCGAACAGAACTACGAGTACGACCTGCTCGAGCCGGACAAGCTGCTGCGTAAGTACGTCGGCCGCGAGGTGACGCTGGTGCGCAACCGGCAGGACGGCGGCGTCACGCGCGAAGAACTGGTGCGGGCGCGACTCCTCAGCTTCAACACGGCGCCGGTGTGGCAGATCGGCAGCGAGATCGTGACCGGCCTGCACGCCGACCACATCCGGTTCCCGGAACTGCCGGGCAACCTGCACGCGCGGCCGACGCTCATCTGGTCGCTCTCGAACGAAGGGGGAGCCAGACATCGGGTGGAAGCCTCGTACCTTGCCGGCAAACTCCAGTGGAACGCCGACTACGTGCTGACGGTGGCTCGTGACGATCGCGCCGCCGACGTCGACGGCTGGGTCACGCTCACCAACGGCAGCGGGACGGCGTTCACCAACGCCGCCTTGCAGCTCGTGGCCGGCGATCTCAACCGCGTGCGGCAGGTCCTCGGACGCGCGATGGAGGACCGGATGGAGCTGTCGCGTGCGGCGGCCGCGCCGCAGATGTCGCAGGAGGCGTTCTCGGAGTACCACCTCTATACGGTCGGCCGGAAGACCACCATCAACAACAACGAAACGAAGCAGATCAGCATGCTGACCGGCACCGGCGTGCCGGTGCAGAAGCGGTATGTCGTGAACGGTCAAGCGTTCTACTACCGCAACGTCCATAATCCGGGCGCGCCGCTGAAAGACGTCGTGCAGGTGTTCTATCAGGTGAAGAACGAGGAGCGTGCGGGACTCGGCATGCCGATGCCCGCCGGCATCGTCCGCGTCTATCAGGCAGACTCACGGGGCGGCGTGCAGTTCGTCGGCGAGGACCGGATCGACCACACGCCAAAAGACGAAACGCTGAACCTGAAGATTGGCAACGCCTTCGACGTAGTGGCCGAGCGCAAGCAAATCGACTTCCAGAAGATTGCGACCAACGTCTACGACGTCGAGTTCGAGGTGAAGGTCCGCAACCACAAGACCTCTCCGGTGACCGTCGAAGTCAACGAACCCATCGGCGGCACGTGGCGCGTGCTCCGCTCGACGCACGAATGGACGAAGACCGACGCCTGGGCGGCGCAGTTCCAGCTGCCGGTGACGGCCGATGGAGAGACGGTGCTCCGGTATCGAGTGCGGGTGACGTATTGAATGGTTCTCGGTTCTCGGTTCTTGCCGGTAGCCGTCGGGCTTCAGCCCGGCGGCCCTCGACGACAACGACGTCGGGCGCCCAGTACGCCCGACGTCGTTTCCGATTTCAGCGCCCTATGCGGTACAGCTTCGAGTGGGTCCGGATGACGACGCTGTCCTGGACGATGGCGGGGGTGGCGAGTGCCATGTCGCCAAGAGCGTTCTTCCCGAGCACCTTGAACTCCGGCCCGGCCTGGATGACGTAGGTGTCGCCGTCCTCGCTCAACGCAAAGATCTTCCCGTTGTAGGCCCAGGGGGACGCCGTGAATCCGGCCGCCTCGGTCGTGATGCGCTGGCGGCCGTAAATTTCCTTCCCCGTCCTCGCATCGTGCGCGGTGAAGAAGCCGCGGTCGAGGAGCGTGTAGAGCGTACCCTGGTAGACGATCGGCGTCGGGTTGTAGGGCGCGATGTTCGGCGCCGACCAGACCACGAACTCGCTGGCGGTGGCAGCCTTTGCCGGCGTGATGTCGCCCGACGCGCCGGGACGAATCGCACACGTCGGCCGCAGCGGGTCGCCGACGTAGCCGGAGCTGATGTAGAGCAGGCCGGCCTGGGCGAACGGCGTCGGGATCGTGATGCTCGACATGCCGGTCAGCGTCCACAGCTCACGCCCCTCGAGATCGTAGGAGCGGACGCGATCGGTGCCGGCCGTGACGATCTCCGTCCGACCCGGGTGCTCCCACACGAACGGCGTGGACCAGTTCGTGCCCTCGTCGCGGTTCGTGCGCCACAGCTCGCGGCCGGTCCGCGCGTCGAACGCGGCGATGAACGACTGGTCGTCGTTGTCGTTGACGATGTAGAGACGGCCGCGGTGGAGAACGGGCGAGGCGGCGGTCCCCCACCCGTTGCGCGTCGTGAACGGTCCGATGCGCACCGCCCAGACCGGCTTGCCGGACAGATCGAACGCGAACAGCCCGAGGCTGCCCAGATACACGTAGACGCGCTCGCCGTCAGTGACGGGTGTCTCCGACGCGTAACTGTTCTTCAGATGCTTGGGGCCAGCCGGCGGCGCCTGGTGCAGTTCTCGCGACCAGCGCAGCGCGCCCGTCCGGAAGTCGACGTCGTGCACCAGCCAGCGGTGCACGGCCGTGGACGTATTCACCACCGCGCCCGGCGCGTAGAACCCGGGCTTCGGTGCGCCGCTTCCTCCTTCGGCGACCACGCTCGTGACGAAGACGTGGTCATCCCAGACGACCGGCGAACTCCAGCCGAGACCGGGCACCTCCGCGCGCCAGCGGACGTTGTCCGTCGCGCTCCACGTCTCGGGCAGGGTCGGGTCGTCGGCGACGACGCCGGCGTTCGGACCGCGGAACTGCGGCCAGCGATCGGGAGCGGCGGTGGAGCCGGCGGAGGGGACGACTACCAGGAGAAGAGCGACCACGACGGCACGCGGCGGCATCCCGCCACGATACGCGGCCCGCCTGTGAACTTCAAACACCGACCGGCAGCACGCGCTGTTTCTGCGATCCGCTCCCCGGGCGACAGCTGCAGGTTCTGCACGCCTCTGGCGGATCGCCCCAGTCTTCGGCGGTTCGCCGGCTGCTCCGGCCGGCACGATCCTCGCTCTTGCTGACCGTCACTGACCTCAGTCACTGACCTCAGGTTGCATCCCGCGGCCGACGATGGCATCGTCGTCTGAAGGTCGGAAAGGTGTTGAGATGGACCTCCGCGCGATATCGCCGGCTCTGGCAGGCCGGCTGGGCGCCGACGCGACGGCCGGGCTCGTCGACCTGATCGACACGGTGGAGGGACACTGCGTGGACATCGTCATGGAACGTTCCGTCGAACGGTTCGAACGACGTCTGTCGGAGGACGTGTCGACCCTCCGCGTGGAGATGGCCCGACTGGGCGCGGACCTGCGCCAGGAGATCACGACCGTTCGGAGCGACCTGCGGCAGGAAATGGCGACCCTCGGGAGCGACCTGCGGGGAGAGATGGCCACCCTCGGGAGCCGGAATCGTGACCATGCTCCTGAGGACCGTAAGATCCTGACGCGCACAACACGGTCGCGGCCAGCAGCGTTGGTACTCCCCTCCCGCGTCGGCACGGAACAGCCGGGTGTCCTATAAGATGGCGCCCGGAGGAGTGATGGTTTTCGCGTTCGGGCGTCGTGCGTCGATCGCTCTGCTCGTGCTCGCGGCGGCGGTCGCGGCGGTCCGCGTCTTGCCGCCGGCCGCCCTCGCGCAGGCGACGGGCACCGCCACCCTTCCGGCCCAGCTCACCGACCGCGAGTTCTGGGCCCTGGTCGAGGACGTGTCCGAGCCCGGCGGCCAGTTCCAGTCCGACAACTTCCTGTCGAACGAGCGCGGCTACCAGATAGTCATCCCTGAGCTCGTCGCGACGGCCCGGCCTGGCCGCGTCTATCTCGGTGTCGGCCCCGAACAGAACTTCCCGTACATCCTCGCGCTGAAACCGGCGCTCGCCATCATCTTCGACATCCGCCGCGGCAATCTGCACCTGCACCTGCTTTACAAGGCCCTGTTCGAGTTGTCTGCCGACCGGGCCGACTTCCTGTCCCGCCTGTTCTCCCGGCCGCGGCCCGACGGCCTGACCGCGGAGTCGTCCGTGCAGGCGCTGATGGACGCCTACCAGGCGGTGCCCGCGAGCGATGCGCTCTACGAGAAGAATCTCAGCGCTGTCGCCGCTTTGCTGACGAAGACACATGGCTTCGCGCTGCAGCGAGGCGACCTCGAGGGCATCGATTACGTGTACCGGACTGCGTTCTTCACCGGTGGCCCGTCGCTGACCTACAGCATGGCCGGCCGCGGGGCGCGCGGCGGCTTCGGCGGACGAGGCGGACGCAACGACGCGACCTACGCCGCGATCCAGGTCCTCGACGACGGCCGCGGCGTGAACCGGGGGTTTCTGGCGACCGAAGCGCAATGGCGCACGCTGAAGGAGTTCCAGTCGCGCAACCTCCTCGTGCCGGTGGTTGGCGACTTCGCGGGGCCCAAGGCGATCCGCGCCGTCGGCGCCTTCCTGAAAGCGCGCGGCGCGATGGTCTCCGCCTTCTACCTGTCGAACGTCGAGCAATACCTCAATCGCAACGGCATGGAAGACGTCTTTCTATGCAACGTGGCCACGCTGCCACTCGACGAGACGAGCACCTTCATCTACACGGGCGCCGGGCGGTTCGGCCAGGGCGGCGGCTTCGGCGTCGGGCGCGGCGGCGGCACGTTCCTGCGGCCCATCCTGCCCGACGTCACCCAGTGCGCGGGCGCCAGCCAGAAGGCTGTCGCGCCGTAGCGGCAGCCTTTCTCCCACACCGGGTGACGGCTGGCCTACAGCGCGGCGGCACGGGCGTGGTCTCGCTCTCCTGCACCGTCCGGCACGGCCCACGTGGACAAGGGCGCGGCGCCAACCCCGGTGAGGTCCATCCACCGCCGAGCAGTGGCCAACGCCGCCGACCCTGAACAAGGGCCGGGCTTGACGCTCGCCTTGATCGTCGGCGATGGTCTACGCACGTCACCTGAAAGGCAGGCCCATGCTCAGTCGCGCCGTCGCACTCGCGTCCGTCACCGCGAGCCTGACGTTGTGTCTTGCCGCGCTCGCGGCGGCGCCTCAGCAGGCCCCGGCCGCCGGCGCTCAGCCCGCACCTGCGGCAGGCCGCGTAAGCGGCCGCGCGCCCGCCAACGACCCCGCGCAAGACTGGGCAAACCTTGGCCGCTATCGCGCCGCGAACGCGGCGCTCGGCGCACCGGCGCCCGGCCAGGCGCGCGTCGTCTTCATGGGTGACTCGATTACCGACAGCTGGGCACGCCAGAACTTCTTCCCGGGCAAGCCGTACGTCGGCCGCGGCATCAGCGGGCAGACGACCCCGCAGATGCTGGTGCGTTTCCGGCAGGATGTGGTGGCGCTACAGCCGCGTGTGGTCGTGATTCTGGCCGGCACGAACGACATCGCCGGCAACACCGGGCCGTCCACTATCGAGATGATCGCGGACAACCTGATGTCCATGACCGACATCGCCCGCGCCAACGACATCCGCGTCGTGCTCGCCTCGGTGCTGCCGGCGTCAGACTTTCCGTGGCGGCGCGGTCTGGATCCCGGCCCGAAGATCGTCGAGTTGAACCGGTGGATCAAGGACTATGCGGCGCGGAGCGGCTTCGTCTATCTCGATTACCACTCCGCGCTCGTGGACGACAAACTGGGGATGCGGGTGGAGCACTCCAAAGACGGCGTGCATCCGACGCCGGCCGGCTACGCCGTCATGGCGCCGCTTGCGGAGAAAGCCATCGCGGCGGCGCTGAGCAAATGATGGAGGGGCGGACCTTCAGGTCCGCCCACGATCGAGTCAGTTACTTCCTCAATTCCGCCAGCGTCACCGCCGCGCCGCCGCGCTCCTTGCTGAGCTGCGCCGCGGTCATGAACTCGATCACTTCCAGCGACTCGGCCGGGTCGACCGGCGCCTTGCCGGTCTGGAAGAACTTCGCGATCTCGAGAAGCAGCCCGTCGTAGCCGGCCGGCGGGTTGCCGGAATCCACGGTGCCCTTGTCGCCCCAGATGCGGAGCAGCGGCAGCTTCTCGGCGTTGCCCTTCAGCAGGCCGTGGTACACGCCGACGCGGCCGTCCTTCCAGGTGCAGGTGGTCTCGTCCAGCAGGCCCTCGACCTTTCGTGACACGGTGACGCAGCCCTGTCCCATGAACCCGTACAGCGCTTCGATGCCGTGAATGCCGTAGAAGAACAGGTCGGGATGGAACGCGAGCGGGTTCAGCGTGTAGGACGCCTGGACCTTCGTGACCCTGCCGACGCCGGGATTGGCGCGCAGGCGGGCGACCTCGGGATTGAAGCGCGCCGAGGACGCGGTGAACCACGGCGTGCCGGTCTGCCGTCCCAGCTCGACGATCGCCCGCGCATCCGCCAGGCTCGCCGCCAGCGGCTTGTCGATGAACACGCGCTTACCGGCCTTCATCACCGGCGTGACCTGCGCGAGGTGCGGCCGGCCGTCCACGCTCTCGAGCAACACCACATCCACCTTCGACAGCAGCGTGGCGATGCTGTCCACGATCTCGACGCCGTTCTTGTCGCGGATCGTGGCGGCGAACCCCTCGACGCGGTTCGCGCTCGTCGGCAGGTCCGGACTGCCACCCTTGTAGGCGGCGACGACCTTCATCCGCCACTCGGTGTGGTTCTGCATCTGCTGGGTGAACTGCGGCACGTGCGACGTGTCGGTGCCGATGATACCGACGCGCAGATCGCGCGTGGCCCATGGCGCGGGCGCGGCTGGCTTCTGCTGGGCCAGCAGCACGCCGACGCCCGCCACCGCCGTCACCAGCAGCGCGGGCAGGAAGAGGGCGTGTCGAACGGTACGATGGTCGCGGATCGCGATCCTCATAATGGCACCTCGTTACGATCCGCCGGGCTGAAGCCCGGCGGCTACGACTTCCTCTCGCTAGGGCAGCTCTTTGATGTAGATATTCCGGAAGTAGATCGGGTTGCCGTGGTGCTGCAGCTCAATCTGCTCGCGCGGATAGATCGGCTTGTCGCGCTCCCAATAGTTCTCCATCGTCACGTTGTCGACGATGCGCTTGCCGTTGAGGTCGATCCAGACTTTCTCGCCGACCATGCGGATGAAGAAGGTGTTCCACTGGCCAATGGGGTTGTCGGCGAGCACGAGAGGATCGCGCGGGTTCTTCTGGTTGTTCCAGAGGCCGCCGGAGCCCTTGTCCTCGCCGTTCTTCACGTTCGGCATGGTGAACGGGTCCCAGATCTGCACCTGCGGTGAACCGCGCAGATAGATGCCGGTGTCGGCGCGCGGGCCGATCCGCCAGTCCACATACAACTCGAAGTTGCCGTACTGCTTCTCGGTGCAGAGGCTGTTGCCCTTGCCGGTGTAGGCGAGCACGCCATCCTGGACCGACCAGTTCGCCCGCATCTGCTCGTCGGCCTTGGCCTGCGCCGCCGCCAGCGCCTCTGGCGTCATCGTCGGGCGCGTGCGCGGGTTGCCAGCCAGCCCTTTCCAGCCAGTGAGGTCCTTGCCGTTGAAGAGGGCGACGAACCCGGCGGGCGGATTCGGCATCTGCGGCGCGGCGTCAGCCAGCATGCGCGGCGCGGAGACGAGGGCGCCCGCGATCAGCAGCGGCAGCAAGGTCAGGCGGCGAACGATCATGGTCGGGGCTCCTTGGCGGAACGGAGGGAAATCGTGGTGATTCTATCCGAAGATGTTACGATTCGCCGTTTGCAGTCAGTCGTACGGAGGCCTCATGGACCGGATGTTCGCT
>CAZFAT010000347.1:0-12126 GCA_964517075.1 uncultured Solibacteraceae bacterium | reverse complement strand
GGAGGCTGGCGGGCTGGCGCGGCCCGAGCCGGTGCAGCTCGCCGCGCTCGACGACGCGCCGGATCAGCCGGAGCCGGGACGCAATCCGTTCGGGTTTGGCGTGCGGCCGCCGCCGCCCGCGCCGCCTCCGCCGCCGCGGGTCGATCCGGTGCCGATCCCGTCCGGGCCGCCGGTGCCGCAGGGGCCGCCGCCCATCATGCTGCGGCTGGTGGGAACATTGAGGCTGCCCGACGGGCGCACGATGGTGACGCTGAAGGATCCCGCGACGAACAGCCTGCTGCAGGCGTTCGATGGCGATGTGGTGGATGGCCGCTACCGGGTCTCGAAGGTGACGATGCAGTCGGTGGTGCTGACGTACGTGGATGGGTCGGGCGCGCGCGAAGTGCGATTGGGCAGGTAAGAGCGTCGTGAGGACGCAGGGCGGCCGGCTAGGTCCAGCGGCTGAGGTAACGAGGCTGTGATGAAGCGAATGCGGACGCTCGGAGCGATCGGCCTGGCCTTCGTGCTGCTGGCGGGATGCGCCACGGGGCGATCGCTGAGCCGGGCGCGGTCAGCGGAGATGCAGGGCGACTGGGAAGCGGCGGTGGGGTACTACCGCGAGGCGCTCGAGCGCGATCCCGGACGAACGGACCTGCGCATCGGGTTCGAGCGGGCTTCACGGCAGGCCGCGCGCCTCCACTTCGATCGCGGCTACGCCCTCGAGCAGCAGAACCAGCTTGCCAACGCCGTCGCCGAATATCGTGTGGCCGCGGACCTGGATCCGAGCGCCACCGCCTACAGCAACCGCGCGCGCGCGGTGGAACGGCGGATGCGCGCAGCCGACGACGCGGCGCGGCCGCCGACCGAGTTCCAGCAGGCGCAGCAGCGTGCGGCCAGCCAGTCGCCGATCCCGCAACTCGATCCGCGCACCGTGGTGCCGGAACTGCGGTTTCCGAACGCGGCGGTGCGCGACATTCTCGGGGCCATCGAGAAGCTCACGGGCATCGCGATCACCTTCGACCGCACCGATTTGGCGCTCGATAGTCTCCTGCAGCGCGGTTACACGATCAACGTGGTCAACACGCCGCTCGAGCAGGTGCTGAACCAGGTGCTGTCGATGAACCAGCTGACGTTCAAGATCCTGACCTCGACGTCGATTTTCGTGTATCAGGACAACCCGCAGAATCGCGGCAAGTTCGAAGAGCTCTATTTCCGGGTCTTCCCGCTGTCGTACGCCGATCCGCAGGAGATGACGACGCTGCTGCAGCAACTGGTGGTGCAGGGTGCGGGGGCCAATCGGGCCCGAGTCGTCTCGACCAAGACCAGGAACACGATTTCCATGCAGGCGCCAGCCGCGATGCTCCAGCTCGCGGAAAGCATCATCCGCGCCCATGACAAGCCGCAGGCCGAGGTCCTCATCCAGGCGGAGATCCTGGAAGTCAACCGCGCGTTCGTGCGCCGCATCGGCCTCGATCTGAGCCAGTTCGCGGTCGGCTTCACCTACTCGCCGACTGAAGCACCGCCGCTGACGGCGGGCGTGCCGGAAGCGTTTCCCGACATGCCGCCGCCCTTCAGCCTGAGCGGGCTGAGCGGCGAGCCGCGCGCCGGCAGCTTCTGGATGACGTCGCCGACCGCGCTGATTCGCCTGCTCGAGACCGACTCGGATACGAAGGTCCTCGCGCGGCCGCAGATCCAGGGCACCCACGGCGCGCAGATGATTCTGCGGCTCGGCGCGAACATCCCGATCCCGAGCACGACGTTCCAGTCGTCAGGCACCGGCGGCATCGCCAACGTGCCGACGACGTCGTTCACGTATCAGCCGGTGGGCATCAACCTGACGTTCACGCCGCGGGTCACGCTCGATGGCGACGTCATTCTCGAGAACCTGGTGGTCGAAAAGAGTGACCTGGGCCTGCCACTGAACGTGGCCGGTCAGTCGCTCCCGACCATCGACTCGCGCAACGCGACCAGCTCCATGCGGCTGCGCGATGGCCAGGCGAGCCTGCTCGCCGGCCTGTTCCGGGACGAGGATCGCAACGAGGCGCGGGGGCTTCCGGGTGTCTCGCGCGTGCCCGGTCTTCGGAACATCTTCGGCAATTCCGAAACGACCAGCTCGCAGACGGAAATCGTGATGTTCATCACGCCGCACATCATCCGGACGGCGGAGATGACGCCGGAAGATCTGACGCCGATTCCGGTGGGCACGGCGCAGAACATCGGCGGCAGCAGCATGCCGCCGCTGATCTCGCCCGAGGCGCTCGCGGGCGGCTCCGTCGCGGCAGGCGGTGTGGCGCCCGCCGGCGTGGTGGGGGCGGCGGTGACGAACGGGGAAGTGACCCCGCTCACCGGCGCGACCGCGGCGGGCCGGCCCCTGGCGCCCGGGGTGGTACCGATTCAGCCCGTCGAGGCCATTGGGGCGCCGCCCGAGACGCCGCCGGCGCCGTCGGGACCGGTCCGCATCAGTCTCGTCGCGCCGTCGCCGGGACCGACCGGCACGCTCCAGGCGGGCGGCGGACCGTATGCGGTGCCGATTCAGATTGCGGGCGCGACGAACGTCGGCACGATCTCGCTCACGATCTCGTACGACCCCACCGTGCTGACGACACCGACCGTCACGCAGGGATCGTTCATGATGCAGGGTGGCATCTCTCCGACGTTCGTGCCGAAAGTGGACGCGGCGGCCGGACGGATCGACCTCGTCCTGTCGAGACCCAGCGGGCAAACGGGCGCGTCGGGCAGCGGGCTGCTGGGCGCGGTGACCTTCGTGGCGGGCACTGCGGGCACAGGGGAAATCACGATTACCGGCGTCGCCACGTCTAGCACGGGCCAGTCGGTCCCGCTGCAGTTCATGCCGGCCCGCGTCGTGGTGAAGTAGACGATGACCTTGCGCGGCTGGACCCGGAGATCGTCGCCCGGTTTCACGTTCATCGAGCTGATCGTGGCGACGGCGGTGCTGATGATCCTGGCGTCGGCGGCCCTGCCGATTGCGCGCGTGTCCATGCGGCGGCAGAACGAGGCCGATCTGCGGCGGGTGCTCCGCGAGATGCGGCTCGCGATCGATCAATACAAGGACTACGCCGATAACAACCTGCTCGGCATCACCGAGACGCGGATCGGCACCGAGGGCTATCCGCCCAGTCTCGAGGTGCTGGTGGACGGCGTGGTGATGGCCAATGACGCGACGGGCCGCAAGAAGAAATTCCTGCGTCGCGTGCCGATCGATCCCATTACGGGCCGCGCCGAGTGGGGCCTGCGGTCGTATACGGATGCGCCCACGGCCACGGCCTGGGGCGGCATGACGGTCTATGACGTGTATTCCAAGGCCGAGGGCCGCGGGTTGGATGGCTCGCGATACCGGGACTGGTAGCGGGACGTGGCGATGAGCGTGCTGTCTCACCTGCGCATTCGATGGCGCGGCCGTCCGCCGGGGGTCGACGGCTGGACGCTCATCGAGATGCTCGTCGTCCTGTCGCTCATCATGATCCTGGCGTCGCTGGCGCTCACCCAGTACCGCAACTCGATCCAGACGGCGAAGGAAGCCACGCTGCGCGCGAACCTGTACCACATGCGCGAGGCGATCGATCAGTACTACGCGGACAAGGGACGGTATCCGGAGTCGCTCGACACGCTGGTGGCCGAACGCTACCTGCGCGCGATTCCGAAGGATCCGCTGACGGACGTGCCCGACTGGCAGACCATTCAGGCCGAGTCGGAGCCTGGTGCCGCGAGTCTGTCGCCCGGTATCTACGAGGTCAAGAGCGCCTCGAGCGGCACGGGCATGGACGGGACGCCCTATGCGACCTGGTAATCGCGGCGACGATCCCGGCTTCATCATGGTTGCGATGCTGATTTCCCTGGCGGTCGGGGCGATCTGGATGAGCGCCGCGCTGCCGTCGTGGCGTCAGCAGGCCATCCGCGAGAAGGAAGCGGAGCTGATCTTCCGCGGCGAGCAGTACGCGCGCGCCATCTATCTGTACCGAACCAAGAACAACGGTGCGCAGCCACAGAGCCTCGACCAGCTCGTGCAACAGCGGTATCTGCGGAAGAAGTATCTCGATCCCATCACCGGCAAGGACTTCGTGCCCATTGCGACGGCGACCGGCCAGGGCGGTCAGGGTGGCGGGACCCTGCCCTTCGCGGGGGCGGGGATCTTCGGCGTTCGCAGCACGAGCAACGACGAGTCGATCAAGATTTACAGGAACGCCACGATCTATTCGCAGTGGGATTTCGACTGGCCGGCCGCGGCCCAGAAGGCCGGCCGGGCGCAGACGATCGAGGTCGGCGGCCGGCGCGGCGGTCAGCCAGGGCGCGAGGGCCAGGGCGGTGCCCGTGGCGTGCGCGGGGGTGCGCGCGGAGGCGAACGCGGCGGCCGCGGTGGGCGTGGGGTGGAAGGTCCGGGCGAGTTGCTGCCGATCCGGCCCGGCGCGCCACCGCCGGCGGCGCCGGGGCGCGGCGGGCGCGGATTCTAAGACCGGCCTATGGCGTTTTCGAGAAGCGTGTAGTCCGCGCCGGCCTCCAGCCGCACGCTCGCGCGGCCTCCGCCGGATGGACCGTCGGCCGCGCTGCGCCATAGTTGCCCGGCCGAACAATACACGCTTCTCGAAAACGCTTTAGCCTTCCAGGTCGTCGACAATCGCGTCGTGCAGGACCGGCCGCAGCGTCACGAGCGCCTCGTTCTGCCGCGTCGGGTGCACGCGGTTGGTGAGCAGGGCGACGTAGAGATCCCGCGCCGGATCAATCCACAGCGATGTTCCCGTGAAACCGGTGTGGCCGATGGCGGCCGGCGAGAGCCTGGTCCCGCACGACGAGGTCGGCTGCATCGTGTCCCAACCGAGCGCGCGCGACCCCGGCGTCTCCGTCGACTGTCCGAACGCCTGCATCAGGTCCGGCGAACCGAGCGGCGTGCGCTCGCGGAACGTCCGGAGGACCAGCCGGGCGAACGCACCCACCGCGGGTCCGGTGCCGAACAGGCCGGCGTGTCCGGCCACCCCTCCCAGGGCCGCCGCGTTCTCGTCGTGCACCTCGCCCTGGAGCAGGCGGCCACGCCAGGGATCGACTTCCGTGGGTGCGATGCGCGGGCGCAATGACGCCGGTGGGTTGAACACGATCTCGCCGTCGAGCAGCGCGGAGACGGCCGCGAACTGCTGATCCAGCGGCGACCCCGCCCACGTCTCGATCAGAAATCCAAGCAGCATGAAGCCGACGTCGGAGTACTCGGAGGCCTCGCCGGGATGCCGGCTGAGGGGCAGGGCGCGCATGGCCGCCTCGTAGCCCGCGCGGCCGGAGGTGGATTCGTACAGGCGGACGTGTCCCGGGAAACCGGCCGAGTGGTCGAGCAGGTGGCGGATCTGAATGGAGCAGTGCCCGCTGTCGCGCCAGCCTGGCAGCACGTCCGCCAGGGTCATCGTGAGTCGCAGGCCGCCCGCATCGACGTGCCGCATCACCAGCGCCGTCGTCGCCACGACTTTCGTGAGCGACGCCAGGTCGAACATGGTCTCGAGCGTGGCTGGAGGGGCGTCGGTGTCGTAGGTGAGGGCGCCGAACGCTTCCTGCCAGATGGGTCCCGAGGTGCGGCCGATGTCGACGACGGCGGCCGGGCAAGCTCTGGCGGCCAGGGCGGCGTCGATCCGCGTGCGCGTGCGCGGCCAGCAGTTCGCCATCAGCATCCTGCTCCGGAGTCGCGTGGCGTCATGGGGATTGCCAGGTCACCGGTTCCAGCAGCGCGGCGCGGAGCAGGTCCCGGACCGCCGCCGGCGGACTGCCGGTAGCCGCGCTCATCTGCTCGTACGAAAAGAGAATCACACCAGCCGCCCCGCCATGCCGGGCGGCGCGAACGTTCGCGGCCGTTTGCGCCGGCGGCAGGCGGTACGCGCCGATGCCGGCCCAGAGCGCCGGGCCGCCGGCGACGCGCGCCCGCACGGCCGCGAACTGCGTTTCGAACTCCGCGGCGTCCGTCGTGTAAATCATCGGACAGACCGCATCAAGAAGGCCGGCGTCCGCCCACGCTCCCCAGTCCTGAAGCTTCTCGCGGCGCGCGACGGCGTGGTCGGGGACGACCGCGGCCGAGATCGTGAGACCGGGGCGCGCCGCGAGCGCCGCGGTTCGCAGCCGGGTCACGAGCGACGTGAGCCGCTCCTCGCGGAACGCGGTCCAACTCGACGCGTACGCGCGCGTCCACGTGGTGGGCTCCCGTCGCGCCTCCCGGTCCAGGCGGTCGCGATCGGCGCGCGGCACGCCGCGGCTGAGCAGCAGGCGGCGGAACTCGGCGAGCGCCGCGGGCGCGTAGTCGAAATCGGGACCGGGGAATCGGATGTAATCGAGGTGAATGCCGTCGAGCGCATAGTCGCGCGCCAGTTCCTGAACGACCGCGACGGTGTGCGTCTGGGCCGCCGGCACCAGTGGCGAGAGGTACAGTCCTTCGACCCGCTCTGACGCGGCGGTGGTCCAGGCGGTCAGCGCGTGCAGGTACTCGCGCGACCGCGGCGAGCGCCTCGCAAGCGCGGGTGCGAGGGCGCGCGGCACCATCAGCCATTCAGGATGCCGCCGGACGATGTGCGTCGCCGCTTCCGGAAGCCGGCTCGCGCTGGAGACCAGGTTGATGTTGATCCAGGCGTGCACGCGCAGGCCGGCGGCCCGAGCCGCCACGAGCGTCTCGGCGAGCGGGTCGAACGCGACGGGCTGGCCGGCCAGGTCGGCGGCGCGCGGCTCGACGCGGCTGCGATAGTAGGCCTCGCCGCGTCCCCGCACCTGCACGAACAGCGTGTTGATGCCGGTCGCCTTCGCCTCGCGCACCATCACGGCTATCGACTCGGCCGAGGTCAGCGCCCCGCGCCCGACCCACAGCCCGCGCACCTCGCCCGCCGGCGGCGCCTGACGGCTCGCCGTCGCGGTGGCGGCGACACGGGTGGCCGCGAAGGGCACGACGGCGAGGCCCGTCACGAGGCAGGAGACGATCGGCCAGCGGTACACACGTCGATTATCGGAGCGTGCAGTCATGCGCGATAGCGTGCAAGCGGGACTGTGGAGGCTCAGGCGCGCGAGGTTCTCGCCGGCCGGCGCGGCACGAGCTCGACATCCTCACCGAGCGCCACCCGGATGGAATCCTGGGCGTCCCGCAGCCGCCGCGCGGCCTGTGCGTAGGGGAGGCCGGCCTTTTCCATGACGATGGCCGCCTTGACGTTCCATTTCGCCCGGCGCAGCAGATCGCCCGCTTCGTCGGGCGTGACGCCCGTGACCGTGGACACGATGCGGCGCGCCCGGTCCTTCAGCTTCTCGGATCCGGTCTGGACGTCCACCATGAGGTTGCCGTAGGTCTTGCCGACGCGGATCATCGCAATCGTGGTGAGCATGTTCAGCACCATCTTCGTCGCGGTGCCGGCTTTCAGCCGGGTCGATCCGGCGATGACTTCGGGCCCCACCTCGGGCGCGATGATCAGGTCGACGAAGTTCTGCAGCTCGGTGCCAGGCCAGCAGGTGACGAACACGATGCGGGCGCCGTTCTTGCGCGCCGCCGTGAGCGCGCCGCGCACGAACTGGGTGAACCCGCTGGCGGAGACGCCGATCACGGCGTCGCGTTTCGAGACGCGCAGCCGGGCGATGCTGCGGGCGCCCTCCTCGAAATTGTCCTCGACGCCCTCGCGCGATCGGAACATCGCGTCCTGCCCGCCGGCGAGGATGGCCTGCACGAGCTTCGGCGAGGTGCCGAACGTGAGGGGCATTTCCGCGGCTTCCAGCACCCCCAGACGGCCGCTCGTGCCGGCCCCGACCAGGTACAGCCGGCCCCCTTTTCGGAACGCATCGACGATGATCTCGACGCCGTGGGCGATGCGATCGCGCTCGCGGTGGACCGCCGCCACCACGCGACGATCCTCCTGGCCAATCAGGTCGATGATGTCGACCACCGGCATCCGGTCGATGGCCAGGGTGTCAGGATTGATGGCTTCGGTCGGGAGGTCTTTCCACTTCGAGTGATACGACATGCCTTCGTTCAGCGTACTCACAGGCTGCGGCGACTGCAATGCGGGGCTGACAGCTTTGAGTTCCTTCAGGTCGGCCCTTTTGTGGGGCGGACCTGAAGGTCCGCCCCTCCAGCAATGCCGTGCGATGATGACGCTCCATGGCACTGGTCGCGGCCTATCTTCGCCACCTCGAGGTCGAACGGCGCATGGCGGCGAACACGCTGGAGGCCTATCAGCGCGACCTGCGGCGGCTCGAGGCGTTCGCGGCGGCGCACGAGAAGCCGCTGACCGGCGTGTCACGCGCCGATCTGGAAGCCTTCGTGCGTGATGCGATGGCGGGCGGGCTGGCGCCTGCTTCGACGGCGCGGCTGGTGGCGGCCGTGCGCAGCTTCTATCGGTTCCTCTGCGTCACGGGCGCGATGCGCGAGAACCCGGCGGATGATCTGCAAGCCCCGCGGGGCGTCACCGCGCTGCCGCACTTTCTGTCCATCGGGGAGGTGGACGCGGTGCTGGGCGCCCCCGATGTCTCCGACGTGCGCGGCCTCCGGGACCGCGCGCTCATCGAGGTGCTGTATGCCACCGGCCTGCGCGTCTCGGAACTCGTCGGCCTGCGCGTCACCGACGTGCACGTCGACCAGGGGTACGTGCAATCGGTGGGGAAGGGCGGGAAGGAGCGGCTCGTCCCGCTCGGCGACGAAGCGGCTGGCTGGGTGCGGCGCTACGTCGCCGAAAGCCGGCCCACGCTGACGCGCGGGCGGCCGCAGCCCTGGCTGTTCCTGAACGCGCGGGGCGGGCGGCTCTCACGCATCGGATTCTGGAAACTGCTGAAGGCGTACGGCCGGCACGCGGGCATTCGTGGCCGGCTGAGTCCCCATGTGCTCCGGCACTCGTTCGCCACGCACCTGCTCGAGCGGGGCGCCGACCTGCGCTCCATCCAGGCGATGCTTGGCCACGCCGACCTGTCCACCACGCAGATCTACACGCACGTGATCGAAGCGCGACTCCGCCAGGTGTACGACACCTTCCATCCGCGGCGCTGATTGACCGATCGCGCTCACGTTGGTAGCGTTAGCCGGTTCGTTCGGCTCCGAGACCGCCCGCCGGACCCGTCAGGCAGGACTCATGCAGGTTCTGAAGCTGCCCTCTGCGAATACCGCTGCGTCGGCCGCGGCCGATCTCGTCGCCGACACGTTGGGCCGGATCGCGGCGCCCGTGCTCGGGTTGCCGACGGGCCGCACCGCCGTGCCGCTCTATCAGGCGCTCGTGGCGCGCCATCGCGCCGGCCGCGCGGACTTCGCGCGCGCCGTCACGTTCAATCTGGACGAGTTCGCGGGACTCCCGGCGGATCATCCGGGCAGCTATCACACGTTCATGCGCGAGCACCTGTTCCGGCACGTCAATCTCGCGCCCGACCGCACGCACCTGCTGCGCGGCAGCGTCACGGACTGGCGCGCGGAGATGGCGCGGTACGAGCGCCGGCTCGCGGCGGCCGGTGGTCTGGACCTCGCGATCGTCGGCATCGGCATGAACGGGCACGTCGCCTTCAACGAGCCGGCGCCCGCGCTGATCGCCCGCACGCACCGCGTGCGCCTTGCGCCGTCCACGCGACGCGCCAACGCCCCGAGCGGATTCAATAACCGCTGGCAGGAGGTGCCGACGCATGCGTTGTCGATGGGGATTGGCACGATCCTCAGCGCGCGGCGCGTCCTCCTGCTCGCCACGGGCGCGCACAAGGCCTCCATCATCGGTCGGGCGCTGACCGGTCCCGTGACCACGCGCGTGCCGGCGTCGCTGCTGCAGGTGCATCCGGACGTCGTCGTGGTGCTGGATCGCGCGGCCGCGGCGCGGTTGCCGCGGCCGGCGCCGCGCGCGCGCCAGGCCCCGGGGAAACCGGCGTTGGATTGACCGTCCCGGCGCCGTTTGGTACCGTTATTCGTTTGGCAGGCGGCACGGGCGGTCTGCGGGGAGGAATTCGTTCATGAGGCGTACCGGCCGCCATCTCTTCACTTCCGAATCGGTCACCGAAGGCCATCCCGACAAGATGGCCGACCAGATCTCCGATGGCGTGCTCGACGCGATCCTCGCGCAGGATCCGGTCGCGCGCGTGGCCTGCGAAACGCTCGTGACCACGGGGCTGGCCGTCGTCGCCGGCGAGATCACGACGAAGGGCACCATCGACACGCAGCACATCGTGCGCGAGGTCATTCGCGACGTCGGATACACGCGCGCCAAGTTCGGGTATGACGCCGACACCTGCGCGGTGCTCTCGGCGCTGCACGAGCAGTCGCCCGACATCAGCCAGGGCGTGGACACCGGCGGCGCCGGCGATCAGGGCCTCATGTTCGGGTTCGCCTGCCGCGAGACCCCCGAGCTCATGCCGCTCCCCATCATGCTCGCCCACAAGCTGGTGCGCGGGCTGTCGGAACTCCGCCGATCGGCCGGCGTGGACTACCTGCGGCCCGACGGCAAGTCACAGGTCACCGTCGAGTACGAGAACGGCAAGCCCGTGCGCATCGACGCCATCGTGCTCTCGACGCAGCACAGTCCGGACGTCACCCAGGAGACGATCCGCAAGGATCTGACGGAACGGATCATCTCCAAAGTCATTCCGGCGGACATGATGGATGCCGGCACGAAGATCTTCGTCAATCCCACCGGGCGCTTCGTGACGGGCGGACCGCACGGCGACGCCGGCGTGACCGGCCGCAAGATCATCGTCGACACCTACGGCGGGTACGCGCCGCACGGCGGCGGCGCGTTCTCCGGCAAGGACCCCACGAAGGTCGACCGGTCGGCGAGCTACATGGCGCGCTATATTGCCAAGAACATCGTCGGCGCCGAGCTGGCCGAGCGCGCGATGGTGCAGCTCGCCTACGCCATCGGCGTCGCCGATCCCGTGTCGGTGCTGATCGACACGGCGGGCACCGGCCGGGTGCCCGACGAGATGCTGACGGACCTCGTGCGCAAGCACTTCGCGCTGACGCCGCGCGGCATCATGGACACGCTGAACCTGCGGCGGCCCATCTACCGCCAGACCGCCGCGTTCGGACACTTCGGACGGACCGAGCCGGAATTCACGTGGGAACGCACCGACAAGGCGGCCGCGCTCCGGGCCGACGCCGGCGACTAGCCGGCGATCGTTCAGGCCGTTCGGCCCACCGTGCCTAGCGTCCTGCGCGGCACGCTGGTCCTGACCGCCGCGATCGCGGCGGCGGTCATGTTCTATTTCGGTGCCACGCTGCCGCCGCCGCCGATGGCGCTCGACGGTCCGCCGCTGTCCCTGCAGGCGGCCGGCGCCTACCATGTCCACACGTCCCGTTCGGACGGCACCGGCAGCGTCGACGAGATCGCCGCTGCCGCCGCGCGCGCCGGCCTGCGGTTCGTCATCTTCACCGACCATGGCGACGGCACGCGCGCGCCCGATCCGCCCGCGTATCGCCACGGCGTGCTGTGCATCGACGCCGTGGAGGTCGGCACCGACAGCGGGCACGTCGTCGCGCTGGGTCTGAGCGGCCCTGCGCCCTATCCGCTGGCCGGTCGGGCGAGAGACGTCATTGACGACATCCATCGCCTGGGTGGAGTCGCCGTCCTCGCTCACCCGGATTCTCCGCGAGCGGAACTGCGCTGGCGCGGTCAGAACGTGCCCTTCGACGGCATCGAGTGGCTCAATGCGGACTCCGAGTGGCGCGACGATTCGGCAGGTCGTCTGGCGGGCGTTGCCGTGCGATCCCTCATCCGGCCGGCCGGCGCGATCGCATCCCTGTTCGATCGTCCCGCCCGGACGTTGCAGCGCTGGGACGCCGCCGCGGCCGAGCGCCCGGTGTTCGGCCTGGCCGCGCTGGATGTTCACGCCCTTCGCACGCTGCTTTGGCGGCCGAGCTATCTCGCGCTGTTCCGGACGCTGGCGCAGGTGGCCATCCTCGATCGGCCGTTGTCTGGCGACGCGACGGCTGACAGCCGGGACGTCCTGGCGGCGCTGACGGCGGGCCGGTCGTTCTCGCTGGTGCGCGCGCTAGCCGAGCCGGCGACGCTCGAGTTCCATGCCGTCGGGCAGGATCGCACCGCGGATCCGGGTGGGCGCCTGCCGATGGCGAGCGAGCCCACGCGCTTTCGCGCGCGCCTGCCCAATGCGCCCGGCGCGAGGCTGGTTCTGTTGCACAACGGTCAGCCGGTGGCCTCTGGGCACGGG
>CAZFAT010000346.1:0-18416 GCA_964517075.1 uncultured Solibacteraceae bacterium | reverse complement strand
ACCCCGCGGAGCGTGGCGGCCGCCACCGCCTGGCTCAGCGCGTTCTCCGCGAGCACGGGTGGAAGACGGGAGGAAAACATGATCGGACTGCCTAGACCCTATCGCACAATGGCGTGGCGCAAGGATCGTCCCCGAATCTGCTCACTCGTGCGGTCGCCGCGATCCGTGCCCCTGCCCTGCCTAAGCAGCCGGCCTGGGGTCCGTGGTACTGCCATTGCAGTGGTCGACGCAGGTCCAGCGTGCGTTCCACAGGGAGAGCCACATGACCCAGACCGTCCGATGGCCAGGTGCCCGCGTTGGCATCCTGGCCGCCGTCATCCTGATGACGGCCCTTGCCGCACCGGCAAGCGCTCAGTTCGGCCAGAACAAGGTCCAGTACGACAAATTCGACTTCAAGGTGCTCCGGACCGAGCGTTTCGACATCTATTACTACTCATCGGAAGCCGACGCCGCCCAGCAGGTCGGGCGGATGGCCGAGCGCTGGAACACCCGGCTGTCACGGGCGCTCGGGCACACGCTGTCCAGCCGCCAGCCGGTGGTGTTGTACGCCAGTCATCCTGAATTCGAGCAGACCAACGTCATCGAAGGTCTGATCAACGAGGCGGTGGGCGGTGTCACCGAAGGGGGACGCCGCCGTGTGGTGCTGCCGCTGGGCGCCACGCTGCAGGAAACCGATCACGTGCTCGGCCACGAGCTCGTGCACGCGTTTCAATACGACATCCTCGGACCAATGAACGCGAGCCGCATCCCGCTGTGGTTCATCGAGGGCATGGCGGAGTACCTCTCCATCGGCGCCCGTCACCCGCAGACGGCGATGTGGTTGCGCGATGCGATCCTCGAAGACCGCCTGCCGGAGATTGAGGACCTGAGCGATCCGAACTTCTTCCCGTACCGCTTCGGACATGCGTTCTGGGCGTACGTGGGTGGACGGTACGGCGACTCGATGGTCGGCACGATTCTCATCAGCCTCGGATCGACCGAGGGCGGCATGGCCGGCGCCGATCCCATGGATGCGATCGAGATTGCTACGGGCACGCCCATCGACCAGTTGTCGGAGGAATGGCACACCGCCATTCGCGCGCAGTACGGCCTCGAGCCGCGCGGCGAAGTGGCGACGGCGCCGGCAGGCGTCACGGTCATTGGCACCCGCACCGGCGGCGGCGGGGTCAACGTCGGGCCCGCGCTCAGCCCCGACGGGACGCGCGTCGCGTTCCTCTCGGAGCGCAATCTGCTCTCGATCGATCTCTACATTGCCGACGCGCAGACGGGCCGCGTGATCCGGTCGCTCACCAAGAGCTCCGTCGATCCGCACTTCGAGAGCCTGCAGTTCCTGGCATCGGCGGGTGCGTGGGATCCCGCAGGCCGCCGGCTCGCGGTGGGGGCGGTGCGCAGCGGCCGTCCCGTCGTGGCGATCTTCAACGTCGAGAACGGCGACGTCGTGCAGGAGATCACGTTCGGTCAGCGCGGCGAGATCTTCCATCCCGCCTGGTCCCCCGACGGCAACACGATCGCGTTTGCGGCGCAGGTCAACGGCTACACTGACCTCCACGTCTACGATTTCACGACGAACGCCATTCGGCGTCTCACCAACGACGCGTACGCGGACCTTCAGCCGGTCTGGTCGCCTGACGGACAGCGGTTGGCGTTCGTCACCGACCGATTCTCGGCGGACCTGAACACCCTGGATTTCAACGGCTATGGCCTGGCGCTCGTCGAGGTCGCGAGCGCGCGAATCACGCCGATCGCCACCGGACTCACGGGCAGCGTGGTCAACCCCCAGTGGGGACGCGACGGCGCGTCGCTGTACTTCCTGTCCGACGCGAGCGGACGGCAGGAGGCGTACCAGGTGAGCCTGGGCGGCGGCACGGCCACGCGCTTCACGAGCGCGGTCACCGGCATCACCGGCATCACGCCGCTGAGCCCGGCGTTGTCCGTGACTCCCACGGGACGCGTGGCGATGACCGTGTTTCGCGACGGCGGCTACGAACTGCAGATCTTCGACGCCGCGAAGGCCGAGGCTGTCGCCACCGTGGCCGCGGCTTCGACCGACCTGGGCCTGCTGCCGCCGGCCAAGCGCGCCGCCAGCGTCATCACGCAGGAACTCCGGCAACCGACCCTCGGCCTGCCGCCCGCCGCCACGTTCCCCAGCGAGGAATACAAGGCCGGCCTGGCCCTGGTCGGCGTGGGCCAGGAAATCGGCGTGTCCACGGGCTCCCAATACGGCACCTACGTCAGCGGCGGCGTCGGGTTGATGTTCAGCGACATCCTCGGCAATCACCTGCTATCGACGTCCGGCAACTTCAACGGCGCCCTGCGCGACTTCTCGGTGCAGGCGAGCTATCTCAACCGGACGTCGCGGTGGAACTGGGGCGTGTTCGGCGAACGGGTGCCCCTGCTGAGCGGCGCGGTCCGCGCGGGGTTTGGCGACCTCGACGGCACGCTCGTGTTCATCGAGCAGACCGAACGGTTCCGTCAGACCTACCAGCAGTTCGGCGGCGTCGTGGCGTATCCCTTCAGCCGGGCCGCCCGGGTGGAGTTCAGCGCGTCGGGACGGCACATCGGCTTCCACCGGGAGATCCACGAACTCGTCTTCGACGCCCAGTCCGGCGCGCTCCTGTCGAACGAGCGGACCACGCTGCCGTCCGAGCCCGGCATCCGCCTGGCCGACGTGAGCACCGCCCTCGTGCGCGACACGGCGGCCTTCGGCGCCACGAGCCCGATCCTCGGCCAGCGGCTGCGCATCGACGTGACCCCGACCTTCGGCGACCTCCAGATGACGACTCTGACGGCGGACTTGCGGCAGTACGTCATGCCGGTCCGGCCGCTGACGCTCGTGGGACGGCTGCTGCACGCCGGGCGCTACGGTGCCAGCGGCGAGGATCAGCGCCTGACGTCGCTGTTTCTCGGTTACTCGACGCTCGTCCGCGGCTACGACGTGAACTCGTTCGATCCGGCCGAGTGCACGCTGACCGCAGACGGCAGCTGTCCGGAGTTCGACCGGCTGCTTGGCAGCAGGATCATGGTGGTGAACCTCGAAGCGAGGGGACCGCTCAAGGGCCTCTTCACCGGCGATCTGGACTACGGGCCGCTGCCCGTCGAGCTGTTCGCGTTCTTCGACGCCGGCGTCGCGTGGACGCGCGACGAGCGGCCGTCGTTCGCGTCGGGCACGCGCGACTGGGTGTCGAGCGCCGGCTTCGGCGCGCGCGTCAATCTGTTTGGCTTCGCGATTGGCGAGCTGAACCTGGCGCGACCGTTGAACCGCGTCAATGCCGGCTGGCAGTTCGTCTTCAATCTCCGGCCCGGCTTCTAACCTGGACCGGGGGGCATTCGTCCCCCGGTCCCCCTCTCGCCCGCTCGCGGGGCCCCAACGCCCCGCTCCGCTCCGGCGGGGCGCGCCGGTGGCGCGCTCACTGACACGCATCACCTTTGTTGATCTATCGATCCGCAAAGTACACGGCGGCCGCGCCTCCGGCGAGCTGTACCGCCCAGCGCGGTCCGGCGGGGTCCGCGAGCATGGACATCGTTTCCCCGTCGAGCAGGCTGGTCCACAGGGCGTAGGGCACCTCCGGCGGAAAGCGCACCTCGAGCTCGCGACGGTCCCGCCCGGCATTCGCGGCAATCAGCACCCAGATCCTCGACGCCCCGAAGAGAGCGACCGTCGTGGTCTGCGCGCCACCCTTGACCACGGTCGCCGCCGGGCCGGGCGTCATGCCCTCGAAGAGCGGCGCGTTTACCGAGACCTGACGGGCGAATTCGACGGCGGGCCGCACCCACGGCCGCTCCTGCCCGGTCGCATCGGCGAGACCGTGGCCTTCGGACTGTCCGGCGTCGAACGAGATCAGGCGTGAGCCGGTAGCCAGGGCGTGCCAGGCGAGTGCCGGCACATCCGCCGGCCGGGCACGCTCGACCCGAAGACGCACGCGGTCAGCCAGGCGCACGACCGCGGCGCCCGTGACGGCGGGGCCATCGGGTTCGGTGACGACCTGGAGCCCCACGGTCTTGGCGAATCGCCGCAGGGCGGGCAGGGACGCGGCGTTGGCCGTCGGCCAACTGACCGCCGCGAATCCGAGCGACCGAATCAGCGCGAGGTCGTCCTGCCGGGGCACGCCCGCCGGTGTGCCCCGGTACCACACCGTCACGACCGGGGCCTCCGCCTGCGCGAGAGTGGGAAGGCCCAGCAGGAGCGCGGCCATGAGCGCCGCACGGCCCCGAAGCCGACGCGCGATGGTCATCGCGCCAGCATACGCTCCCGCCCGGCAAATGTCGTCAGTGCGGCACGCTCGACCCGATGGTCGGCGTGTGCGACGGCGGGTCGCTCGCGGGGAACGACTCGTCCGAAGCTTCGGTGACCTGATCGTCGCGGTGCGCCACGGCCCGACGGAGGCTGGTGGCACTACGGCGCCTCATTGTGAGGAAGGTCATGCCGAGCGCGGCCCCCGTGCTGATCAGCATTCCCCACTTGGTTCCACGATTCATGAGTTCCTCCCCGGATTCCTCCAGTGCCACGGGCGCGTGACAGGCATCCGGTGTGGACACCAGCAAGAACGCTGCCGGAAGAGGGACGGGATGCCCTATGAGAAGTGTCGACCGACGAGATACAGCGCGACCAGGGTGGCCACCTGAACGGCGATCACCACGAGCACGCGCCGGCCGAACGGCGCGGGGGTGTCGGTCTCGGCGCCGCCGCCGTCGTCGGTCGCGGGAAGCATGCACAAGTATAGAATCGTGCCCCCGGCCATGCAGCGGATTTTTTCCACCGACCACAAGGTCATCGGCCTGCAGCTCACGGTACGGCCGCGACGACATTGTCGTCGTCAACCAGCTGCACCTGCCGGTGCATCGCCCCGGTGATCGTGCAGTTGTCGAGCAAGGACGTGATTCACAGCTTTGGGGTGCCGGCGCTGCGCGTGAAGCAGGACGCCATTCCGGGCGTGCTGGCGCCCATCTGGTTCACGCCCAAGACGCGTTTCAGCGTTTTCTGGCCGAAGAGGCGGCGCTCCAGTCCGGACTGATCCGCGGCTCGGCGCGATGGCACAATGCGGTGTTGGACGACCCATGAGACTGCCGGCCGCAATCCTGACGGCCCTGGCGTGTGCCGGAGCGGCCGCGGCATCCGTTGACGCGCTCCCGCAGTCAGCCGGATCCCGCCTCTCGGCCGCGACCGTCGTCGCCACGGTCTCTGACTATGTGCGCAGCTACCAGCAGGCGTTCTCGTTTCTGATCGCGGACGAACATTACGTGCAACGGGCCTCGTACGAGGCCGGGCATGAGAACGAGCGCGCCATCGGCGAGGCGCCCCGCTGGCGGGCAATGCGTGGCGAGCTCTTCCTGACCTACCTCGGCGCCGACCGCAGGTGGATCGCACTCCACGACGTTGCCGAGGTCGACGGCCTGCCCGTCCAGGACCGCGACAACCTGCGCGCGCTGCTGGCGGTGAGTCCGATCCAGTCGGTGGCGGCACGGCTGTTCCAGCACAACGCGCGGTACAACATCGGCACGATCGCCCGGAACTTCAACGAGCCGACGCTGGCGCTGCAGGTGCTCGATCCACGCAACCGGTCGCGCTTCGCGTTCCGGATCGCGGACATCGACCGTGCGGATCCCGGCGTGCCCCTCATCACGTTGGGCTTTCGAGAGCGCGAGCGCCCGACCATCGTCCGAAATCTGGATGGCGGCCCTGTCTTCTCGAGCGGCGAGATGATTGCCGAGGCCGCCAGCGGGGTCATCCGCTGGACCCGGATCACTTTTCGCCACGAGTCCGTCGATGCGGAGCTGACGACGACCTTCACCTGGGATGACCGGCTCGCCTTGTGGTTGCCGACGACGTTTGCCGAGCGCTACTCGGCCCGGCCACGAGAGGGCCGGCCGGCGGAGACGATCACCGGCCACGCCCGCTACGACGATTACCGCCGGTTCGAAGCCACCGGACGGATCGCCGCGCCTTAGTTCACCCGGGTGCGCAGCCAGGCGTCGCGGAACGCCCGCTGGGCCGCGGTCAACGCACCGCCTGTGCGCTCGAGGTCGGCGATCTGCAGAGCCGGATCGGCGGCGAGCGTCGCGGTCGTGTTGACGATGCGGCCATCGCGCCGGCGCAAGACAAGACCCACGCGATCGCCGGGCGCGCGGCCGGACAGCGCCGCCCAGGCGGCAGTCGTCGCCGGTCTGCCGTCGATCGTGGTGATCACATCGCCAGCGTCCATGCCAGCCGCATAGGCAGGCGTGTTGAAGGGGACGGGGAACGTCCCCCCCGAGGGCGACACCCCGACCAGCAGGCCTCCCGGCACCTGCTGCACGCGGACCGCGCCCATCCACCCGTGGGTGGGAGCGACCGCGCGGAGCCGGTACCCCGCCAGGTCGAGCAGCCGCGCGTAGTCCGGAACGTCGCGCCCTTCGATGTACCGATCGAAGAACTCGTTCGCGAACGCGGTGTCGTTGATGAGCGCAGCAAGCTCGCGACGCAGGTCTGCGAGCGAGTACGGCCGGGCGACGAAGCCCGGTTGCGGGGCCGGCATGGCGCCGTAGGTCCGCCAGAGGCGCCGCATGTAGTCGTCGAGCGACGTCGTCCCGCCGGAGCGATCGCGGAGCGACAGGTCGAGCGCCAGTGCCAGTGCGGCGCCGTAGGTGTAGTAGGAGATGAACGTCCGCGCGCGGTCGTCCGGATCGTTGGCGACGCCGGCATCGGCAAACGGCGCGTGCTCACTCATCTCCACGGCGGATCGGACGTGACGGCCGGGCCCGTTGATGACCTCGACCACCGACTCGAGCGGCAGCGCATCCAGCAGGCCCGCGCGGTGCAGGAGCAGTGGCCCGTAGTACTGGGTGAATCCTTCCGCCAGCCAAAGGCAGCAGGTGACGTTCTCACGCGTGAAGTCGAAGGGCTCGAGCCCGACGGGCCGGATGCGCTCGACGTTCCAGCCGTGAAAGAACTCGTGCGAAGCGGCGTCCAGCGCGTCAGCCCATCCGCCCGCCGATCCGAGCGACAGCCCCGTGATGACGGTGCTGTTGCGGTGCTCCATCGCATCGGGCGAACTCCAGGGGACGTCATCGAGAAGAAAGGTGTAGTGACCCGACTCGTAGCGCGGGTACTCGCCGTACACCGCCGCGTGCTCGCGGGCCATCCGTGCGAACGCCGTCGCGAGCGCGTCGACGTCGGCCGGCGGTGTGCCCGTGTGCGCCATCAACCGCAGCGTTGCGGGCGGTCCTTCGGGAGCTGGAGCCGTGACGGTGCGCGTCACCAGGCGTGCGAGCTCCGTGGGACTGTCCAGGAAGTACTGGAGGTTGGGCGCCGTGAACGTGGCGGGATCCGACGTCGGCAGGAGTTGTGTCCCGACCGCCCAGTCCAGACCGGCCGGAGGACGAAAGGTAATTCGGATTGGCCGCAACTCGGAACCCGCCGCCCAGAGAAATGTGGCGGGCATATTGAGGTGCGCGTGCGTCGAGTCCACCGCCATGTAGGTGCCATCGGCCCGGTCGCCGAAGATGCGATACGTCACGCGCACGGTGCCGGCATGTCCGGCCACCTGCCAGTCATCCACGCCGGCCCGCCGGACGGCCAGCGCCCGTCCCGCACCGTCGTCGGCCGCTACATGAAAGACGTTCTTGGCAAACTCATGCACTGCATACCGCCCGGGCGACGACCGGCTCATGCGGACGACCAGCGGAGCCGGCGCGAGACCGGACACGGTCATCTCGACCTGGAGCCAGTGGTGCTCCGGTTCAGGAAACGACACCACGTACAGGATGGGCGCGGGGGTCGGCTGCGCCCACAGGACCGCGGCCGTGACCACGGCGAGACTGCACGCCCGCCCGAACCGCGCCCTCATTCGGTGGCCTCGAGAGGGACCCGGTCGGCGCGCCGCCATCGTTCGCGAGCCATCCGAACCATCGTCATCGGAAACCTGACGAGCGTACGCCGCCGCAGCGCCGCGTACGGAAGGTCGCCCCGGACGTAGTCGATGATCATGGACGTAAGCGCGGGCGCGGCCGCGGCGCCGGCCACGACCTGGTTCACGCGCGCGTGACTGGCGAAGAGGTACTTCTGAATCAGCACGGCATCCGCGAGCTCGGCGCCAATCTCGCTACGCCACAGGCGCTCGTACGTGGCTCCCGCTTCCTCGGGCGTCGCGCGCCGTTCGGCGATGGCACGCCCGGCAAGGTCGCCTGACACCATCGCGTAGTAAATCCCTTCGGCGGTCACGGCATGCACGAAGCCGCCGGCATCGCCCGCGAAGAGCACGCGCCCCCGCCACGCCCGCGGCAGCGGGCCACCCATGGGAATCAGGAACGGGGTGAAGCACTGGCGATCGGACCGGCCCGCCAGCAGGCCGCGGTCGACGAGCGTCGAGACAAAGCGTTCCTGCAGCCGATAGGGCGTCTCGCTGACTGCCGCGTCGTAGTGCGAGAGCAGACAGCCAATGCCGGCATTCACATGACGGGTCTTGGGAAAGACGTAGGCGTAGCCGTCCAGCCCCTTGTAGGCATAGGCCACCCATAGCACGTCGGGGCGGGCCGCTGACAGGCGTTCGCAGGGCGTTTCCTCCATCATGTCGATCGCCAGGCTCGCCCGCGGCCATCGCGGATTCGCGCCCAGGCGCTTCGCGATCACGCTGTGCACGCCGTCGGCGGCCACCACCAGCGGAGCGGTGAGCCGACGGCCATCGCGCGCCTGAAGCGTGACATCACCGGAACCCATCTCGGCCTGTGCGATCTCAAAGCCCTGCACGAGCCGCGCGCCGGCGTTCCGCGCCGACTCGACGAGGGCGTGATCGAACTCCACGCGCCGGACCAGCAGGACGCATGGATCGCCGCTGTCGAGATCCAGCGCGCCACCGTCGGGCGCTTCCAGGCGGAGACGCGCGATGCGATGCACGTCGATCCCCGTCAGCGCGGGCTCGAGCCAGGGAAATCGCCGGAGCGAGCGGACGCTGACGCCGCCGCCGCAGGGTTTGTTGCGAGGAAACTGCGCCCGGTCGACGAGCAGCGTGTCGAGACCCGCCGCCGCGAGCGCACGGGCGGCCGCCGCCCCGGCGGGGCCGGCACCAGCGACGATGACCTCGGCATCAACGGACATGGCGTGGAGGAATCATAGTCAGCCCGGTCCATTTGACAGGATTGTGAAATGTTTCACATCATTATGAGCGCTGCCGAGTCCGCGCCCCGCGCAGCTGACTCTTTCGCGTCCGCGGCGGTCTGGTCCGCATCATCTTTTTCGCGAGTGCGCCGACCCTCGCGGACCGGAAAATCAAGTAGGCTAGGCGCGCGCGGCCCGCTATGAGCCAGATTTTTTCCCGCAGTGCCAACGCCACCGCCCGCACGTCTCTCGGCGGTCTCGTGGCCGTCGTCCTCTTCGCCGGGTGGGTGGTCTTTGCACTGATGCGATCGTCCTGGGCCACCGGTCAGCACGACTTCATCGAGCAGCCGATTCAGTTCAGCCATGCTCACCACGTGGGAGGCGTCGGCCTCGACTGCCGCTACTGCCACACGTCGGTGGAGACGTCCGCGTTTGCCGGCATCCCGCCCACCCAGACGTGCATGAACTGCCATTCGCAAATCTGGAGTACCGCACCGATCCTCGAACCCGTCCGCGCCAGCTTCAGAGACGACACTAATCTGAACTGGATTCGGGTGCATGACCTACCAGACTTCGTTTACTTCAGTCACAAAATTCATGTGAAGCAGGGCGTCGGCTGCGCCACGTGTCACGGCGAGATCGACAAGATGCCGCTCACATATCAGGCCACTTCGTTGCTGATGGAATGGTGTCTCGACTGTCACCGCGCCCCGGAGAAATACCTGCGGCCCAGAGATCAAGTCTTCAACATGGCCTACGAGCCGCCGGCGAATCAGCTCGAGCTCGGCCTTGACCTGAAGAAGCAGTACAACGTGGCCAGCGTCGAGCACCTGACCAGTTGCTCGGTCTGCCATCGCTGATGGTCAGTGCGTCTCCCGATTCAGTGCCTATGACTCTTGCTGACATCCGCGCGCGACTGGCTGGCCTCGAAGGCCGGGCGTACTGGCGAAGCCTTGAGGAATTGGCCGACACGCCGGAATTCCGGCAGTACGTCAGCCACGAGTTCCCGGCACAGGCATCGGAGTTCACCGATCCGGCGGGTCGCCGGGAGTTCCTGAAACTGATGGGGGCCTCGCTGGCCCTGGCCGGAGTAAGCGCCTGCACGCGCCAGCCGGCCGAGAAGATCGTCCCCTACGTCCGGCAACCCGAGGAGATCGTTCCGGGGCGGCCGCTCTTCTACGCGACGGCGATGCCCCAGGGTGGGCTTGGCCTGCCACTGCTGGCCGAAAACCACATGGGACGGCCGACCAAGGTCGAGGGCAACCCGGATCATCCGGCCAGCCTTGGCGCCACCGACGTCTTTGCCCAGGCCTCCGTCCTCACCCTCTACGATCCGGATCGCTCGCGGACGGTCATCAACCGCGGGGAAGTGACGACGTGGCGCGCCTTCGTGGCGGCCCTTCAGGGAGCCGTCGACGGGCGACGAGCCGCGGGCGGGGCTGGTGTCCGGATTCTGACCGAGCCGATCAGTTCGCCGTCGCTCCTCGATCGGATCGATGCGCTGCTGACGGCTCTGCCGCAGGCCCGCTGGCACCAGTGGGACCCGGTCTTCGGCACCGTCCAGGGCGGCGCGCCGGCCGAGGGCGCCATCTATCGCTTCGATCGAACGGACGTCATCGTCGCACTCGACGCGGATTTCCTCGGCGGCGGACCAGCGGCCGTGCGCTACACAAAGGATTTCTCGTCGCGCCGGCGCCTCGGCACCCCGCAGGATCAGCTGAACCGTCTCTACGCCATCGATCCGGTGCCCACCGTGACGAGCTCCAGCGCGGATCACCGCCTCCCGTTGCAGGCGCGCGAGATCCAGGGCTTCGCGGCGGCGCTGGCCTCCGCCCTCGGCGCCCAGGGCGCGGGTGCCGGCAGCCCCGCCGCCGCAGGCGACCAGGCGCGCTGGATTTCGGCGATCGCCGCTGACCTTCAGGCCCACAAGGGACGCTCGGTCGTCGTCGCCGGCGATCATCAGCCCGCCGCCGTGCATGCGCTCGCCCGCGCGATGAACGACGCGCTCGGCAACTCCGGCGCGACGGTCGTGTATGGCGCGCCCGTGGTCGGATCTCCCGCCGATGGCGCTCGATCGCTCGGCGAACTGACGAACGACATGCGGGCCGATCAGGTGGCCGTCCTGCTGATCGTGGGCGCCAACCCGGTGTTCACGGCGCCGGCCGATCTGAACTTCCGCGAGGCGTTCGATCGGGTACCAGCCCGATTCCACCTGGGCCTCTACCACGACGAAACGGCGGACCTCTGTCACTGGCACGCGCCCGAAGCGCACTTCCTCGAATCCTGGGGCGATGTGCGGTCGTACGACGGCACGGTCTCGCTGATTCAGCCGCTCATCGCGCCGCTCTACGGCGGCCACACGGCGCTCGAGGCGATTGCGCCGCTAACCGACAGCGGCGCGCAGCCGGCCATGGAGATCGTCAAGGCCTACTGGACGCGCGCGCACGGCGGCCAGACGCCGATGGCCTGGACGCTGCGCGACGCCGCGGGCCAGCCCTTTGCCAACGTGGACGCCTTCTGGCGTCGCGCGCTGCACGATGGATTCGTCGCGAGCACGTCGCTGCTTGCGGCGAATGCTCCCGCCGGGCCCGCCGGTTCAACGGCTCCACCCACGCCCGCGCCCGCACTCCAGGCGGCCGGCGGCTTCGAGATCGTCTTCAGGCCCGATCCGTATATTCTCGACGGCCGGCACGCGAACAACGGCTGGCTGCAGGAGTTGCCCAAGCCGCTCTCGAAGGTCACCTGGGACAACGTCGCGTATGTCAGTGTCACGACCGCCGAACGGCTGGGCATCCCCATCAGCCGCGTCGGCAATCGCGAAGACGACGTGCTGGAGATTCGGTACGCGGGGCGCAGCGCCCGCATCCCCGTCTGGGTGATGCCGGGGACGGCGGACCATACCGTCGTCGTCCACTTCGGGTACGGCCGCCGTCGCGCGGGCCGTGTCGGCACGGGTACCGGTCACGACGTGTTCGGCCTGCGGACCTCGACCGCGCCCTGGTTCGGGAGCGGCGCCGAGGTGACGCGCACCGGCGACCACTATCTGATTGCCTCCACGCAGAACCACTTCGCGATGGAAGGACGTCATCCGGTCCGTGCCGTGGACGCCGAGACGTACCGGAAGGACCCGCAGTCGGTGGCCGCGCTGGGCCATCCCGCGCCGCCACAGACGCTGACGCTCTATCCGCCGTCGAGCCAGCACCCCTTCGGCAAGGACGCGCAGCATCGCTGGGGCATGGCCATCGATCTGAACACCTGCACCGGCTGCAGCGCGTGCGTCATCGCGTGCGTGGCGGAGAACAACATCCCCGTGGTCGGGAAGTCGCAAGTGGAGCGCACGCGGCAGATGCACTGGCTGCGCGTGGACACCTACTACGACGGCGACCCGGCGGCCCCCACGGCCGTGCACCACCAGCCGATCCCGTGCATGCACTGCGAGAACGCGCCGTGCGAGCCGGTCTGCCCGGTCGCGGCGACCGTGCACAGCGACGAAGGCCTGAACGACATGGTCTACAACCGCTGCGTGGGCACGCGGTACTGCTCGAACAACTGTCCGTACAAGGTGCGGCGCTTCAACTTCCTGCTGTATTCCGATTTCACGACGCCGGAGTTGGCGGCGCAGCGCAATCCCGACGTCACGATTCGCAGCCGCGGCGTCATGGAGAAGTGCACCTACTGTGTGCAGCGCATCAATCACGCCCGCATCGACGCGAAGACCGAGGACCGCCGCATCGGCGACGGCGAGGTGAAGACCGCGTGCGAGCAGGTGTGTCCGGCTGAGGCCATCGTCTTCGGGGATCTGAGCGATCCGGGCAGCCGGGTCGTGCAGCTCAAGGCGCAGGCGCGCAACTACGGCGTGCTCGAAGACCTCGGCACGCGGCCGCGGACCACGTATCTGGCCAAGGTCAGGAATCCGAACCCGGCGTTGAGTTAGGGCGCCCCGGCGGGGCGGGCGGCGGCCGGACAGCCACGGCGGCCAGACACGACGGAGAGCATTGGTGGAAGCGTCGCAGTATTCCAAGGACGATTTTCGCGCGCCGGTCCCGGTCATCGCGCCGGGCCACAGCTTCCGTTCGCTGAACGACAAGCTGACGTCGATCGTGCTCACGCGGAATACGCCGCTGGCGTGGTTCGTCACGCTCGGCATCGGGATGTTCTTTCTGCTCGTCCTGACCGTCTCGATCGTGTACCTGCTGTTCCGCGGCATCGGCATCTGGGGCACCAACGTACCGGTCGGCTGGGCGTTTCCGATCATCAACTTCGTCTGGTGGATCGGCATTGGCCACGCCGGGACGCTCATCTCGGCCATCCTGCTGCTCTTCCGGCAGGAGTGGCGGACCTCGATCAACCGGTTTGCCGAGGCGATGACGCTGTTCGCGGTGGCCTGCGCGGCCATCTTCCCGTTGATCCACACGGGCCGGCCGTGGCTCGCCGCCTACTGGCTCTTCCCCTATCCGAACACGATGTCGCTCTGGCCCAACTTCCGGAGCCCCCTGATCTGGGACGTCTTCGCGGTCTCGACCTACGCCACCGTCTCGCTGCTCTTCTGGTCGATCGGCCTGATTCCGGACCTCGCGGCCTTCCGCGACAAGGCGGAGCACCCGGTGGTGAAGCGCATCTACGGCCTGCTCGCGATGGGCTGGCGCGGCTCGGCTCGCCACTGGGCCCGCTACGAGAAGGCCTACCTGCTCCTGGCCGGCCTGTCGACGCCGCTCGTGCTCTCGGTCCACACGGTCGTGAGCTTCGACTTCGCGGTGTCGGTCCTGCCGGGCTGGCACGCCACGATCTTCCCGCCGTACTTCGTCGCCGGTGCCGTCTATGCCGGCTTCGCCATGGTCCTGACACTGGCCATCCCGATCCGCGCCATGTTCAAGCTGCACGACGTCATCACGATGCGGCACCTCGAGAACATGGCCAAGGTCACGCTGGTCACCGGACTCATCGTCGTCTACGGCTATCTGTCGGAGGCCTTCTTCGGCTGGTACAGCGGCAACGAGTACGAGCGGTTCATGCTGAAGAACCGCATCTACTTCGGCCCCTATGCGTGGTCGTACTGGCTGCTGCTGCTCTGCAACTTCATCGTGCCCCAGCTGCTGTGGTCGAAGCGGCTGCGCCGCAACATCGCGGTGCTCTTCGCGGTCGTGATGTTCGTCAACGTCGGCATGTGGCTCGAGCGGTTCGTGATCGTCGTCACCAGCCTGCACCGCGACTTCCTGCCCTCGTCGTGGCAGATGTTTTACCCGACGATCTGGGACTTCGCGACGCTCTTCGGCACGATCGGCATGTTCGTCACCTTGATGTTCCTGTTCATCCGGGTGCTGCCGATGATCGCCATCTTCGAGATGCACACGCTGCTGCCCGCCGCGCGCGTCAAGGCGACGCCGACCGAAGGAGGGACGCACTGATGGCGGCTCATGCTTCCGCCGGTGGCGGCTACGGCCTGCTCGCCGAGTTCGACAGTGCGCAGGCACTGCTCGACGCGGCGTACAAGGTCCGCGCCGCCGGCTATACGAAGACCGACGCGTACTCGCCCTTCCCCATTCACGGCCTGGCCGAGGCGCTGGGCTTCCGCGAACGGGCCGTGGCGCCGATCGTCCTCGCCGGAGGGGTGACGGGCGCGCTCGCGGGCTACGGGCTGGAGTACTGGACGCAGGTGATTGCCTATCCGTTGAACATCGGCGGGCGGCCGTACCACTCGTGGGTCTCGTTCATTCCGCCCGCCTTCGAGACGACGATCCTGTTCGGCGCGTTTGCGGCGGTCCTGGGGATGCTGGCCCTGAACGGCTTGCCGCAGCCCTACCATCCCGTGTTCAACGCACCGCGGTTTCATCTGGCGACGCGCGACGCGTTCTTCCTGGGCATCGAAGCGACCGACCCGCACTTCGATCCGCACCGGACGCGGGCGTTCCTGGCCGGTCTGCAGCCGCGTGAGGTGGTGGATGTCGAGGCGTGAGGTGGAGCTGAAACGCCTGGCGTCCTGGATCGCGCTGCCCTGCCTGGTCCTCGCGGGCGCCTGCCGGCAGGACATGCACGACGCGCCGCGCTTCGATCCGCTCGAAGCCAGCCCGATGTTCGCCCAGAGCGCGTCGGCGCGGCCGCTCGTGGAGGGCACCGTCGCGCGCGGCCTGCTGGTCGAGGATGAGCTGCTCACGACGGGCAAGGTCGCTGGCACGCTGGTCGATCAGTTCCCGTTCGCGATCACGCCCGCGGACCTGAATCGCGGCGAGGAGCGCTTCAACATCTACTGCGCGCCCTGCCACGGGCGTCTCGGCGACGGCCTGGGCATGGTGGTCGAGCGCGGCTACCGCCGGCCGCCCAGCTATCACAACGACCGGATGCGGCAGGCGCCCGCGGGTCACTACTTCGACGCGATGACGAACGGCTTTGGCGTCATGCCGGACTATCGCGCGCAGGTGCCCGTGGACGACCGGTGGCGGATCGTGGCCTACATTCGCGCGCTGCAGCTCAGCCAGTACGCGACGACGTCGGACATTCCGGAGGCCGAGCTGGACAAACTGCGGGCGGCCACCGCGGCGCCGCCGCCAGGGCAGACGCCCGCCGCGGGCCACTGAACCAGACGGAGTTCCATGGCAGCACATCTCGATGAAACGGCGCTGTTCGCGCGGCCCACAGAGCAACTGGGCCGGCTGCGGACGAAGGCGATGACGGTGGGAGCCGTCGGACTGGTCCTGGCCCTGGTGGGCTGGCTGGTGGCGCCCGAGGTGTTCCTGCAGTCCTATCTCATCGGCTACGTGTTCTGGACGGGCATCACCGTGGGCTCGCTCGCCGTGCTGATGCTGCAGCATCTGTCGGGAGGCGCGTGGGGTCTCGTCGCCCGGCGCGTGCTCGAGGCCGCCACGCGGACGCTGCCGCTGATGGTCGTGTTGTTTCTGCCGATTGCGCTCAACCTCCCGGACCTGTACGCCTGGGCCCGGCCGGAAGCGGCCTCCGACCATCTGATTCACGAGAAGGCCGCGTACCTCAACGTGCCCTTCTTCTACGCGCGCGCGGTGATCTTCTTCGCGCTGTGGGGCGGCCTGATCTATCTGCTGAACCGCTGGTCCCGCGAACAGGACGAGCGGCCCCTGGCGCTTCCAGGACCTGCCGACCGGCGGTTCCGGCTGCTGTCGGGGCCGGGCCTGGTGGTCTACATGCTCACGGTCACCTTGATGAGCGTGGACTGGGTCATGTCGCTCGACCCGCACTGGTACTCCACGATCTTCGGCATCCTGACCGTGGGCGGACAAGGGCTCTCGACCCTGGCGTTCACGATCGTCGTGCTCGCGGCGCTCGCGAAGTTTCCGCCGATGTCGCAGGTGGCCGGCGCCGACGTGTTCCACGACCTCAGCAAGCTGATGTTCGCCTTCGTCCTGCTGTGGGCCTACTTCTCGATCTCGCAGCTGCTCATCATCTGGTCGGCGAACCTGCCGGAGGAAGTACCGTTCTATCTGGAGCGGTTGCACGGCCCGTGGCGACCGGTCAGCATCGCCATCCTGCTGTTGCACTTCGTGCTGCCGTTCCTGCTGCTGCTGTCGCGCGATCTCAAGCGCAACCCGGCGGCCGTCAAATGGATTGCGCTGTTCATCCTGTTCATGCGCGTCGTGGACACCGCGTGGACGATCGGCCCCGTGTTCCGCCACGAGGGATCGAGCCTGCACTGGCTCGACTTCGCGGTCGTGCTGGGCATCGGCTGCCTGTGGCTTCCGTTGTTCTGGTGGAACCTCGCCGGCCGTCCGCTCGTGCCCGCGCGCGATCCGTACCTGAAGGAAGCATTGGCTCATGGCGGACACTGACACACGCCCCCTTTCGCCGCCCGTCGAAGGCGACGGCGTCAGCTATCAGGGCGTTGCCTGGTTCGTGGTCATCCTCGCGGGCACGACGGTGTTCTGCATGGCCCTCGTCTGGGGACTGTTCGAGGTGATGGACTACCGGAACGAGCGCGCCGCGCCGGCCCCCCTCGCGGCGCCGGCCGGCCAACTGCCGCCCGGTCCGAATCTGCTGACCGACGAACCCGGCAACCTGCGCCAGCTCCGTCAACGCGAGGACGCAGTGCTCGGCACCTATGGCTGGGCTGACCCGGCCACGGAAACCGTGCGGCTGCCGATCGCCCGGGCGAAGGAAATGCTGTTGGAGCGCGGACTGCCGGTTCGGAAATGACAACCTAGCCGCAGGCCTTCAGGGCGGCGGTCCCCCGGGCTGAAGCCCGGCGGCTACGATGGCTCGAGGTGACGTGAAGGGTGACGTGAAGGACGTGACGGACGCCGTGGTTCGACAGACCGTGATGACAGGGACGATCGCCGCCTGGCGGCGCCGGGCGGCGTCGGCCGCGAGGCAGGGCCTCGTCGCCGCGGGCGTCCTGCTGTCGGCGTCGATCGCCGGCGCCCAGCCGAGCCGCCCGCGTTCGGTGCCGCCACCCGGCATCGCGGCCACCCAGCAGATCCCGATCCTGCGCGAAGTGGGCGTGGATCAACGGCTGGGCGAGGGGATTCCGCTCGACACGCCCTTCGTGGACGAGGCGGGACGAGACGTGCGCCTCGGCGACTACTTCGGCACGCGCCCCGTGGTGCTGGCGCTCGTCTACTACGAGTGCCCGATGCTCTGCACTCAGGTGCTCAACGGCCTGGTCGGCTCGCTCGAAGCGCTGACGTTTCTGCCGGGCCGCGAATTCGAAGTCGTCGTCGTGAGTTTCGATCCCGGCGAAACATCGGCGCTCGCCGCACAGAAGAAGGCGGCCTACCTCACGCGCTACGGCCGGCCCGGCGCGGAGCCCGGCGTCCATTTCCTCACCGGCCGTCCGGAATCCGTGGACGCGCTGACGCGCGCCGTCGGATTCCGCTACGCCTACGACGCCGCGATCGATCAGTACGCGCACCCGGCGGCCATTACCGTGCTGACGGCCGAGGGGCGCGTCTCGCGCTACCTCTTCGGCATCGACTTCGCGCCGCGCGATGTGAGGCTGGCGCTGATCGAGGCGGCCGACCACCAGATCGGGAGCGCTCTCGATCAGGCCCTGCTCTTCTGCTACCACTACGACCCGGAGACAGGGACCTACGGCCTGGCGATCATGAACATGGTCCGGCTGGCGGGCCTGTTGACCGTGGGCATCGCCGGCACGCTCATCGTCGGTAGCCTGCGCCGCGAGCGCCGGAGGCGCCGCGCCGCCGATCTCTTCACCACGGGTATCCGCTAGATGCCGACTTCCCTTTCTCCGTTCCCGCCGAATGCCTCCTCGGTCGCGACCGAGATGGACCTGCTGTACGTGTTCATTACCGCGGTCAGCGCGTTCTTTGACGTGCTCGTGGCGGCGCTCGTCGTCATCTTCGCGGTCAAGTTCCACCGCCGCCAT
>CAZFAT010000345.1:0-3582 GCA_964517075.1 uncultured Solibacteraceae bacterium | reverse complement strand
TCTTCGGCCTTGACGTTGCCCTGCGTGACCTCACCGGGCGCCAGCTTCGGGATGATGCGGTCGACCTCGTAGTAGAGGTCGGTGGATTCCTCGGCCGGACCCGAGATGATGAGCGGCGTGCGCGCTTCGTCAATCAGGATGATGTCCACTTCGTCCACGATCGCGAAGTGGTGCCCGCGCTGGACGAAGTGCGCCAGCTCGAACTTCATGTTGTCGCGCAGGTAGTCGAAGCCGAACTCGTTGTTCGTGCCGTAGGTGATGTCGCACCCGTAGGCGACCTGCCGCTCGGCGTCCGTCAGCTCGTGCTGAATGACGCCAACCGACATCCCCAGGAAGCGGTAGATGCGCCCCATCCACTCCGAGTCGCGCCGCGCCAGGTAGTCGTTGACGGTGATGACGTGGACGCCCTTGCCCTCGAGGGCGTTGAGGTAGGCGGCGAGCGTCGCGACGAGGGTCTTGCCCTCGCCGGTCTTCATCTCGGCGATGCGCCCGGCGTGCAGCACCATGCCGCCGATGAGCTGCACGTCGAAGTGCCGCATGTTCAACGCACGGCGGCCCGCTTCCCGGACGACGGCAAACGCCTCCGGCAGGACGTCGTCGAGCGACTCGCCTTGTCCGACCCGCTCACGCAGGTCCACCGTGCGGCCGCGCAGCTCGGCATCGCCGAGCGCGACGATCCCGGACTCGAGTTCGTTGATCCGGCTGACCACGGGCCACAACCGCTTCAATTCGCGGTCGTTTTGCGTGCCCATGACTTTGGCGAGCAGCCGATTGATCATGTGGGGACCCGCTGAGCCGATGTGACTGCCGCACAGTCACGTCTTCCGCACCCAGGGGATTCGTACGATTCTAGGGAACGCGAACGAGGAGGTCAACCAGCGGCGGGATGGATCAACGCCGCCGCAGGTATTGACGATTGCCGGATCGGGTCAGTGACCCTACGGCCGTGCCAGCAGGACCAGCGGATTGATGGGCTTGCCGTTCATCAGGATCTCGTAGTGCAGGTGCGGGCTGGTGGCCCGGCCCGTGGACCCGACGAACCCGATGGCCTCGCCGCGGCGGACGCGCTGGCCCGGCCGGACCGCGAAGCGCGAGAGGTGGCCGAAGCGCGTGCTGATGCCGAACCCGTGCTCGACGAGCACCGAGTACCCGTAGTTGCCGTTGAGACCGGCGGTCAGGACCGTGCCGTCGGCCGTGGCCCGCACGGGCGTGCCGCGATCGGCCGCGATGTCGAGCCCGGCGTGGAATTCGGGCGTGCCGTCGAACGGATCGCGGCGGTTGCCGAAGGCGGACGACAGCCAGCCCACAATCGGCCAAATGGTGGGCGTAGCGCGGGCGAGCGCCTGCTCGCTTTCCACCCGGCTCTTGACCGAGGCCAGGCGCATCTCGATCGAGCCCAGGAGCCCACGCAGCAGGCTGAAGGTGGAATCGGGCGATGCGTCCGCGTGCCCGAGAGGCGCCGTGGGAGTCACGGCCGCCGCGACGCCGCCGCCCGCGGCGCGCGACCGCACGACGGCCGGCAGCCGTTCCAGGGCCTGCCGCGCGGCGGGATCCAGCAACGACTGATCGCCAAGCTGGGCCAGGGCAGCCTGCAGCGAGGCAATCTGCTCGGCCAGTTCGCCCGTGGCCACGCGGTAACTCTCGTTTTCCTGCCGGAGCGATTCGTTGTTGAGCCGCAGGAGCTCGACTTCAGCCGGGTCGGCCGTCCGCGCGCCCAACCCAATCAGGAGGGGGATGCAGGTGACCCCGGCCAGGACCAGTCCCACGGTCCGGCGGGCGATGGTCACCCGGCGGACCGCTCCCGAATTTCGATTGGCGATGAGAATTGTGTAACGCGGCGATCGCATCGGCATCCTGCGCAGTCCCCCGGAGACCTTGAGGTTTCTTGAAAACCGGGCGAAATCTACCACACGGGGCGGTTCACCCGGCAAATGTCTGACTTGGGACGCTCGGCCGGACAGCCCATAGTGCAAGGCTGCTGCCAGATGGAGGACAGCCGATGGGGGGAGGCCCCCTCGTCGGCCGCGGTCCGGACTATTTCGTAATTACGCGCCTGCGGCCGTTGGTGTTTAGCCCCTGCGCTGGCGACGGACGGTAGGATCACCGAGGTGTCGAAGCGCCAGCGGCCTCCCCGGGGACAGTTCAAGCAGCCAGCCCGTCCGCGCCCGGGCGCGGCGCCGTCGGCTGGAACCGGCTCGCGGGCCGCATTCCCGGGCGGCCCGAGAGGCGCTCTGGTGGCTCGCCCTGGCCGCGGTCACGCTGGCTGTCTATCAGCCCGCCTGGCACGGCGGCATTCTCTGGGACGACGATGCGCATCTGACATCGGTGGCGCTGCGTCCGGTGGCGGGCCTGTGGCAAATCTGGTTCGACCTCGGGGCGACGCAGCAGTACTACCCGATCGTGCATTCGGCGTTCTGGCTGATGTACCGGCTGTGGGGTGACAGCACGACCGGTGATCACCTCGTCACGATCCTGCTCCACGCCACTTCCGCCTTCCTCATCGTCGTTGCGCTCACGCGCCTGGCGATTCCGGGTGCGGTTCTGGCGGGAGGCGGCGCGACCTCCGGCCGCTCGTGCCGTTTCTGCTGCTTACCGTGGCGGCGTCGCGGTGGATCGTCGCGCCGCCGGCGCGCGCGGTCCTCGGCGTCCCGGTGCTCGCGCCCCTCGCCGTCCTGACCTGGCAGGTCAGTCATCACTATCAGACCGAAACCTCGGGATTCTCGCGTATGCCGAGGGACGGCTGGACGAGGCCCTGCGACATCTCGAAGAGGCCAGTCGCCTCGATCCGATGGATCCGGACGTTCGTCGCGCGCTGGGCGTCGTCGTGTCGGAACGGACCAGCCCGCCCGATCCCGCCGCGGCCGCGCTGCGGGCCGGTGGCGCGTTCGAGCGGCAGGGCCGATTCGAAGAGGCCGAGGCGCAGTATCGGGCGGCGCTCGGCGCCTCGCCGACTCGATCGCGGCCTACCGCCGTGCGATTGCGTTTCCCGAGAACGCCGCGTCCGCGAGCGTGCGCAACAACTACGGCATCACGCTCGCCTTGGCCGGGCAGCGCGACGAGGCCCGTGCGGAGTTCCGCGAAGCGCTGCGACTGGATCCGACCCTGACCACCGCGCGTGACAACCTGCAGAAGGTCGGCGGGCCGTAGGCGCTTCGCGTCACGCGGCCTGATCCGACACGCGGAACTGCAGGGCCTCTGCTACGTGCGTGGCGGTGAGCGCGGGGCTGCCCTCGAGATCCGCCACGGTGCGCGCCACGCGCAGCACGCGCATGACCGCACGGGCGCTCAGGCGGAGGCGTGAGACGCCGGTCGCGAGGAGCGCTTCCGCGGCCGGATCGTCGAGCGCGCAGGCGGCGCGCAGCACGCGGCCTTCGAGCCGCGCATTGAGGCAGCCCTGCCGCGCCAGTTGCCGCGTCCGCGCGTCCCGCACCCGCGCGCGAACCGAGGCAGAGGATTCGCCCGCCTGGTCCGTCCGCAGATCCGACCACGGCACGGCGGGAATCTCGAGCGAGAGGTCGAAGCGGTCGCGAAGCGGCCCGGACAGCCGGCGCCGGTAGCGCTCGACGGCCATCGGCGGACACC
>CAZFAT010000344.1:0-6253 GCA_964517075.1 uncultured Solibacteraceae bacterium | reverse complement strand
ATCGAGCTCGCGCCGCGCCCGCGGGTCCTTCCTGGCAATCTCAATGGCCTGACCGACGGCCCGCAGCGCCTGCTTCGCCGGCTGACGGCCCTCCTTCATTGCGTTCATGCCTTCGACGACGTCGCCGGCGAGGTGGTGCGGAATGACGATCAGGGTGTCGCCGGCGCCGGCCGCGGACAGTGATGGCTGCGAAAGACGAGGAGCGTCCACGGTGAGCATGGCAACGGTGGCCGCGCTCAGCGCGGCGGTGGCCAACCATCGTCGCGCGGCCGGCGGGCGGGTGTACAGGGCACCCCAGTCCACTCCAGCGGCACGACCGGCCGTCGCCTCGACGTGAAACGTCACCCAGGCGGCGTCCGCGCTACTGCCCGCGCCCCCACTGTCGTTGCTCGCAAACCAGTGCGCGCTGCGCAGGGCTCCGTCCAGACGTGCGGCAGAGTCGAGTTCGGCGACGGTATCGTCGGACACGGGCCGCTCGATGCGGGCGAGGATCAGCACGAGCGCCGCGGCGACAGCGCTGGCGGCCAAGAGGAGGAGACCGAGGGGACGGCCGCGGCCGACGAGAAGCGCCAGCGCACTCGCGCCGCAGGATACGGCGGCCGCCCAGGGCAGAAACCTCGCAACCCGGTGGCTCGCGGCCTGGGCGCGACGGGCCCGGTCGCCGAGCGCCGCCGCGTGGCGAACCAATAGGCTGGCGGCCGGAACGGACACGGCAGGCGGCTCCACTCACGAAATATACTCGACGCCGTGAGCCGTCGCGGTTCCTCCCTGCCCTGGCTCATCCTGTTGTTCGTCGGCAGCGGTTGCGCGGCGCTGATCTACGAAGTCGTCTGGTTTCAGCTGCTGCAGCTCGTCATCGGATCGTCCGCGCTGTCACTGGGCGTGCTGCTGGGCACGTTCATGGGCGGCATGTGCCTCGGCAGCCTGCTGCTTCCGCGCGTCGTCGATCCGGCGGCCCATCCCCTGCGCGTGTATGCCGTGCTCGAGCTGTCGATCGCGCTCTTCGGCGGCCTGCTGTTGATGGTCGTGCCGCGCGTGGACGATCTGTACGCGCTGGGCGGTGGCCACCTCGCGATCCGCCTCGCCCTGGCGGCCGTGTGTCTCCTGCCGCCCACGATGGCGATGGGCGCGACGCTGCCGGCCATCGCGCGTTGGGTCGAGAGTTCGCCGGCGGCGGTCGCGTGGCTCGGCTGGTTCTATGCGGGGAACCTGGCCGGTGCCGTGGCGGGCACGCTGCTCGCGGGCTTCTACTTGCTCCGCGTCCACGACGTGGTCGTCGCCACGGCTGTCGCGGCCGCGCTGAACGTGACGGTGGCGCTGGTCGCCTGGGCGATGGCGCGTGTCGGCGAACAGCACGGAAATGACGTCGGGCGTCGTGTTCTCGCGCGCGGACAGAACACGACGCCCGACGTCATTTCCGTCGTCATTGTCCTCGTGATCGCGCTGTCGGGTGCCACCGCGCTGTCCGCGCAAGTCGTGTGGACGCGGCTGCTATCGCTCAGCCTGGGCGCGACCGTGTACACGTTCTCCCTCATCCTCGCGGCGTTTCTCGTCGGACTGGGTCTCGGCAGCGCGCTGGGCGCCGCGCTATCGCGCCGGCCTCGTCTGCCCGCGCGCGTCGCGCTCGGCTGGTGTCAGATCCTGCTGTGCGTGGCCCTCGTCTGGGCGGCCTACGTCCTGACGACCGTCATTCCCTTCTGGCCCATCGGCGACGAGATCGCGCGAGTACCGTGGCGCATGTTTCAGCACGACCTGCTGCGCGCGCTGATGGTCGTCCTGCCCGGCGCCCTCCTCTGGGGGGCCAGCTTTCCGCTGGCGCTCGCCTCGATGGCCGCGCCCGGGGAGGACGCGGGCCGTCTCGCGGGACGGGTCTACGCAGCCAACACGGCCGGCGCCCTCGTCGGTGCCCTCGGCACCGGCCTCCTGCTCGTGCCCTCATTCGGCAGCCAGCGCGTTCAGCAGATGCTGATCGTGATTGCCGGCATAGCCGGCGCCCTCGCGCTGATCGCGTCGCCAGCCAGCCGTAGCCGCGGGGCTTCAGCCCCGCGGAACACTCCCGTTCCGACCGGCGACTCGCTGGTCGTCCGCATCGTCGAGTGGACGGGTCTTGCCGCGAGCGTGGCGCTCGCGGTCACGAGCGTGCTGCCGGTGCCCGGCCCGCTCATCGCGTTTGGCCGGCGGACCGCCGACTGGATCGAGACGGCGCAGGTCGCCGACGCCGGGTCGATTCTCTACGCGAGCGAGGGACGCCACGACTTCATCGCGGTCTCCCGCGGCCCGGCCGGCCAGCTCTACTACCACGCGGCCGGCAAGGTGCAGGCCTCCACGGTGCCGGAGGACATGCGCCTGCAGTTGCTCCTCGCGCACCTCTCCCACCTCGTGCCGGCCCGGCCGGCGCGGGTGCTCGTGATCGGGTGCGGGGCCGGCATCACCGCCGGCGCGCTGTCCACCGGGCCCGGCGTCGAGCACATCACGATGGCCGAGATCGAGCCGTTGGTGCCGATGGTCGCGGCGACCTATTTCGGCGACTACAACCACCAGGTCCTCCAGGACCCGCGCGTCTCCCTCCGGGTCGATGACGGCCGCCACGTGCTGGCGACCACCCGCGAGACGTTCGACGTGATCACGACGGATCTGATCGATCCGTGGGTGAAAGGCGTGGCGGCGCTTTTCACGCGCGAGTTCTTCGAGCTCGCGAAACAGCGGCTTCGCCCGGGCGGCGTGGTGACGCAGTTCGTGCAGCTCTACCAAAGCAGTCCGGACGCCGTGCGGAGCGAGATCGCGACGTTCCTGGAGGTATTTCCGAACGCCATCGTCTGGGGCAATCCGCACGAGGGTCAGGGCTACGACCTGGTGCTGCTCGGACAGGCCGATCCGATCCGGATCGACGTCGACGCGCTGCAGGCGCGCCTCGAGAGTCCGGCCTACGTCCGCGTGCGCGAGTCGCTTGGCAGCATCGGCGTCCAGACCGCCGTGGACCTGCTCGCAACCTACGCCGGATCGGGCGCAGACCTGCGACCGTGGCTGCGCGACGCCGCGATCAATCGCGACCGGAACCTGCGTCTGCAGTATCTCGCCGGCCTGGGATTGAATCTCAACGACAACGCGCCGATCTACCGCGAGATGCTCCAGCACTCGCGTTTCCCCGACGACATCTTCAGTGGATCGCCGGCGACGATCGCGGCGCTGCGCAGGGCAGTGGCGGCGCGGAGGGTGGGCGGGTAACAACCAGCCCCTGCAACCAAACTCAAGGCTCAAGACTGCGGTGATCAGTTACAGTGTCCCCCGTCGGGGCGGCGCGGCGCAGAGCACCGGGCACTCAGGGGGAGCATCCAATGAGACAGGTTCATTCGACCAAGGGCCGGCAGAACGCCGTGCGTTCATTGCTCGTGACCACGGCGGCGCTGACCGCATTGTGCGTCGGCACGCTCGCGCAGGCCCCGGCTGGCGGCGGCCAGACCGCGGCCGCGGTCGGCCAGGCCCCGCCGCCGGCGGGTGGTCAGGGCGCGGCTCAGCCCGGTGAACCAGCGGCCGGCGCGCGCCGGGGCGGCGGCGGCCGCGGCGGCCCGAGCTGGGCCGGCCAGGTCCCGCTCAACGTGCTGGTCGTCAGCGGCGGCTGCTGCCATGACTATCCCGGACAGAACCGCATCATCTATGACGTCCTCAATCCGGTCGCGCCGATCAACTGGACCTTCGTGCTGGGGATGACGAACCTGTCGGTGAGCCAGGGCAAGCTGCCGCTCTACGCCGACCCGGGCTACGCGACGAAGTTCGACCTCGTCATCCACAACGAGTGCTGGGCGAATGGCGACTTCCCGCCGGCTTTCATGCAGAACCTGACGGGTGGCCATGACCGCGGGATTCCCGCCATCATGATCCATTGCTCGCTGCACTCGTACCGCTCGTCGCCGCTCGATCACTGGCGGGAACTGATCGGCATCACGAGCATGCGACACACTTTTGCGCATCCGATCAAGGTCACGTGGAACGAGTCCAGCCCGATCGGCAAAGGCATGCCGGAGTGGACGACGCCGACTGACGAGCTATATGTGACCCCGAAAGTCTGGCCGGGCGTGACGGCGGTGGCGACAGCCGTCAACAACCAGAAGAATGAGAAGGGCCTGCTGGATCAGGGCGTCAGCGGGCCGAACGAGACCTATCCGGTGGCGTGGACCCAGACCTACAAGGGCGGCGCCCGGGTCTTCGGCACGTCGCTCGGTCACGGCAATCCCACGTGGGAAACACCGCAGTTTCGCGAGCTGATCGTGCGCGGATTCCGGTGGGCGATGGGCAAGGACCCGCTCGTCGGCTGGACGCCCACGCCGGCCGGCATGAGCGCGCCGCCAGCCCCGGCACGTGGCGGCGGTGGGCGTGGTCGCGGCGCGGCCGGCGCAGCGCCAGCCGCTCCTGGGCCGGCCGCGCCCGCGCGGGGCGCGACGACCCCGTAGGACCGCTCCCCCTCCGATCCATGGGCATCGCCCTGGGCCCCCCAGGGCGATGCCCGTCGTTGTCGCTGCGCGCCGCGCGTTCCCCCCGATGAATAATCCGCGCTCGGCGTCGATCGCGGTCGCCGGTCGGATACGATCACTCCCGGGTCGCACGGCTGCGATCCGTCAGGAGAGGAGTCGCCGACAACGTGTCCAGGGAAGGGTCTACGACGCCACGCTCCCTGGCTGGCGGCGGTCTCGAACTGCTCGGCATTGAACTGCTCGAAGAGCACGCACGGCGGCTGGCGGCGCTCCTGTCGCTGGCCCGCCGCCGGCGCGGCAGCGGCCGCGCCCACCTCCGCCGGCTCGACGAGGACGCCCGCGTCCTGCGCGAGGTCTACAAGGGCCTCGCGGAGGACGCGCGGCAGGACGACGTGTCACCGGCGGCCGAATGGCTGCTCGACAACTTCCACATCATCTCGGCGGCCGCCCGTGACATCCATCACGACCTGCCCGTCGCGTTCTTCCGGCGCCTGCCGATCATCGCCACGGACGAGTTTGCGGGCCTGCCCCGCGTCTACGCGCTGGCCCTCGAGCTGATCCGCTGCAGCGCCGGCCGTCTGGACGCCCAGCGGCTGCACCGGTCCATCACCGCCTTCCAGTCGGTGACCCCGTTGACCATCGGCGAGCTCTGGGCGTGGCCGAGCGCCCTCAAGCTCGGGCTGGTCGAGCACCTGCGCGTGCGAGCCGACATCCTCGCCGAGCGCCGCGCGCACCAGCGGCAGGCCGACCGGCTCGCCCGGGCGCTCGAGGCCGCGCATCCGCACGCGACCGAGCAGTTCCCCGACGATGTCCCTCCCGCGTTCGTCACGCGGCTGCTCCAGCGAACGCGGCAGTACGGCGCGACGGCCGCCGCGCTGCGGGGCCGGCTCGAGGCCGCGCTCGCCGAACGCGGGCAGACGGTCGAGGACGCGATCCGCGCCGAGGGCCGGCACCAGGCGGCCGAACAGGCGACGATGGCGAACCTCGTCGGCAGCCTGCAGCTGATCTCGACGTTCGACTGGAGCGAGTTCTTCGAAAGCGTCAGCCTCGTCGAGCAGGTGCTGCAGCGCGACCCGGCGGCCGTGTACAGCCACATGGACTTCCGCAGCCGCGATCGCTACCGCCAGGCCGTGGAGGAACTGGCCGAACCGACCGGCGACGCGCAGTTGCGCGTGGCGCTCAAGGCCGTCGAACGCGCGCGGCAAATTGGCGCGCTGACGCCCGACGCCCGCGGCACCCACGTGGGCGAGCACCTGATCGGACGCGGGCGGGACGCCTTCGAGCGGAGCGTGGCGTGGCGGCCGGGCCCGCGCGAGCGAATCCGGCGGTTCTTCTTCACGTCGGCGACGCCCGGTTACCTCGGAACCATTGCGCTCGGCACCGGCCTGCTGGTGGCCGCCGCGGTGGAGTACGCCCAGCAGTACGGCTGGCGCGGCGCGGGCCTGGTCTTCGTGGTGCTGCTGACCATGGTCCCGGCCAGCGAGCTCACGATTCAGATCCTGCAGCGGATCATCAGCGCGCTGATCCCGCCGCGGCGGCTGCCGCGGCTGGAACTCGAGCGCGTGCCCGCCTCGGCCCGCACGATGGTCATCGTGCCGACCATCCTCGATCGCGCGGAGCACGTGGCCGATTTCCTGGCGCACCTCGAAGTCCAGGCGCTCGGTAACGTCGACCCGCACGTGCACTTCGCGGTGCTCAGCGATTTTCGCGACGCTCCCACCGAGACGCTGCCCCGCGACGCGGACATCCTCGAGGCGGCGCGCGCCGGCATCGAGGCCCTGAAC
>CAZFAT010000343.1:0-18788 GCA_964517075.1 uncultured Solibacteraceae bacterium | reverse complement strand
TCGTCGGCGAGCTGCGCGCGCGGGCGACGGCGGCCGGCTTCGAGTCGCTCTGCGCGTTCACGCACGACGCACGGTTGTTCGTCCGCCACAACGTCTCGATCGTCCCCCACGTGTGGCTGCCCGAGAAGATCGCCACCGATTGCGCCGGCTGCCCGCTGTTCCGCCAGTGCGGACAGCAGGCGATGGTCCTGCCGCTCCGGGTCGAGTCTCGGGCCGGTGCGGCCCGTCGGGCGGTGGCCTGAGTTGGCCAGCCATCGTCTCGTCGAGGGCGGCGTCACCGCGCCGGGTGGCTTCCGCGCCGCGGCCGCGGCGTGTGGCATCAAGCGCCGCCCGCCTGGCGCGGAGGCGCCGCTCGATCTCGCCATCGTGGCCGCGGATGGCCCGGTCGCCGCGGCCGGTGTCTTCACCACCAACAAGGCGGTGGCGGCGCCCGTGGTCGTCTCGCGCGAGCATCTGGCGCAATCGGGCGGCCGCGCGGCCGCCATTGTCGTCAACAGCGGCTGCGCGAACGCGGGCACCGGCGAAGCCGGCATGGTCGCCGCGCGTGAGATGGCGGCGGCCGGGGCGGCCGCGGTCGGCTGCGCGCCCGAGCACGTCCTCATCGCCTCCACGGGCGTGATTGGCGTGCCCCTCGACATCACCAAGATCCGCACCGGCATCGCGACGGCCGCCGGCGCGCTCGATCGATCGGGCGCGGACGCCGCGGCGCGCGCCATCATGACCACCGATCCCTTTCCGAAGTCTCGCGCCGTCGCAGTTGACGGGGCAGAAGGGACCCTCACGGTTGGCGGGATGGCCAAAGGCTCCGGCATGATCGAGCCCCGCATGGCCACGATGCTCGCATTCCTGACGACCGATGCCCGCGTGGACTCCGGAGTCCTCGCGGGTGCCCTGCGCCGCGTGGTGGATGTGACGTTCAACGCCATCACCGTGGACGGCGAGTGCTCCACCAACGACTGCGTCTTCGCGCTGGCGTCCGGCCAGTCGGGCATCGCGATTGTCCGCGAGGACGACCCGCGCCTGCTCGAGCCGCTCATCGACGTCGCCGGTCACCTCGCGCGGGAGATCGTCCGGGGGGGCGAGGGCGCGACCAAACTCGTGGCCGTGCAGGTGACCGGCGCCGCGACGCACGACGACGCGTGGCTTGCCGCGCGGACCATTGCCAACTCCCCGCTCGTCAAGACCGCCATCCACGGCGGCGATCCGAATTGGGGCCGCCTGATTGCCGCGGCCGGACGATCGGGCGCCGCCTTCGACCTCGGCCGCGCGTCGGTGGCGATTGGCGACGTGCGGCTTTTCGATCGCGGCACGCCCCACGACGACCGGGCCCCGGCGGCCGCCGACGTGCTGCGCGCGTCCGAGCTCTCGGTCTCGGTGGATCTCGGCACCGGCGGATCGCACGCCGCCACGATGTGGACGTGCGACTTCAGCGCCGACTACGTGCGCATCAACGCGGAGTACCGCACGTGAGCACACGCACGCCGGCCCCCGATCGGTTGGGCAAGGACTTCCTGTCGATTCTCGACCTCACGCCCACGGCCCTGTCGCATCTCCTCGACCTGGGGGCGCGGATGAAGAGCGACCGCGCGGCGCGCCGGAGCGGTCCGCAGCCGCTCGCCGGCAAGCACGTGGCGCTGCTGTTCGAGAAGCCGTCGCTGCGGACGCGCATCACCTTCGTGCTCGCCGTCCGCGAACTGGGCGGCGACGTCGTCGAGTTGCCGGACGGCGTCCTGTTCGGCGCGCGCGAATCGGCCGAGGACGTGGCGCGCAACCTCGAGCGGTGGGTCGAAGGCGTCGTGATTCGCACGTTTGCCCATGCGTCCCTCGAGCGCCTGGCCGCCGCGGCGCCTCGGCTGCACGTCGTCAACGCGCTGACCAACGAGGAGCACCCGTGTCAAGCGCTCGCCGACATCCTGACACTCGAAGAGCGGCTCGGATCGTTGACCGGGCGGACGCTCGCCTTCATCGGCGATGGGAACAACGTCGCCGCATCGGTCACGCAGGCCGCGGTCATGAGCGGGATGCACGTCCGGCTCGCCTCCCCCGCCGCCTACGCGCTGCCGGCCGACGTTCTCGACGCGTGCCGCGCCGCCGCGGCCGACGGCGCGACCATCTCCCTCACGACCGACGCCGGCGCGGCCGCGACGGGCGCCGACGCGATCTATACCGACGTGTGGGCATCCATGGGGCAGGAAGCGGAGGAAGGCGCGCGCGCCGCGGTCTTCGCGCCCTACCAGGTGGATGAGCGACTCATGTCGGCCGCCCGGCCCGGGGCGCTGTTCATGCACTGCCTTCCCGCGCACCGCGGCGCCGAGGTCACCGCCGCCGTCATCGACTCACCGGCGTCGGTCGTCCTCGATCAGGCCGAGAACCGCCTCCACATGCAGAAGGCGCTGCTCAGCGTGCTGATGGGATAAGAGTGCGAAAGTACGAGGGTACGTCAGTTCTCCTTATAGACCGCGCCGCCCACCAGACTTGCCAGCACGGCCGTCACGAGCGACAGCAGCGCATTCTTGATGAACGAATCCAGCGTGAAGATGCCCATTGACTGGAAGCCGAAGAGCACCACGGTGACGGCGGCATAGATAACGAGGCCTGCGCACAGTGCCGTCTTCGGGCCGGGGCCGAGCCGCGGACGAATGGCCGCGTAGGTCCACACGATCAGTGTCGCGTAGATGAAGTCCACGACCGTCCAGGTGACGAGCACGGCGGGACCGTTCACGACGGACCAGTCCAGATTGAGGCGGCGCGTCAGGCGCTGCAGGTCGTCGGCCATGAAGTACGTGCTGATGAGGAAATCGCAGGCGTTCGCGACCACTCCCGCAGCCAGGCCGCCCAGCACCACGCGCGCGTAATTGATTCCGCCGGTCATTCGACCTCCCGAATCACCCGACAAGGATTCCCTGCGGGCGTCCACTCAGCTCGCGATCTGCGGCACCTGCGGGGACATTTCGTACAGCCGCTCGTGCTGGTCGGTGAAGAGGCCGTACCGGCACGGATCGCGCGTGTCCTTGAGCGAGACGACGTAGCCCGCGCCGTCGGTGTAGAAGCGCAGCTCGAAACCGACGGGCACCGAGGGAAGGCTGGTCAGCTGGTCGAGCGGCAGGTACCGCCGGTTCACGGTGACGGCGCGACTCTCGGCGTCGTTAATGGCTCGTGCCAGGGCCTGCGCCTCGGCTCGGCGGGCTTGATTGGCGGGGATCGACCCGCTGTCGTGCAGACAGGCCACGCCCGCGGTCGGGAGGATGCCTCCCTGGCGTATCGCCGGCGGCAGAGGGCGAATCTGTCCGTCACCGGCCAACGGCGATGCGAACAGGAAGGCGACCACGGTCGCGACATGGACGAGCGTGACGTGCTTCGACATGGCGTATCTCCAGATGGACTACGGTCGTACCCGAGTCTCCTGTCCTGGCTGTCTCGCGACAGTCTAGCGCCGAGCGAGCTGCGTGGCGGGGCGCTGGCGTCAGTGCTCCTCGTCGAGCGCCTTGGCCAGAAAGCGCGTCGGCGCGGTGGTCTGGCCCACGACGAAGTCCGTGAACCCGAGACGGTCGTACAGTCGGCGCGCGCGCGCGTTGTCGTCCCGTACGTCGAGTGTCAGCTTGCAGCACCCGCGACGCCGCGCCTCGGCCTCGGCGGCCTGGAGGAGCGCGCGGCCAATGCCCTGACCGCGGCGGTCGGGGGCCACCGCCAAGTCGTGGATGTTGAGCAGCGGCCGGGCGTGGAACGTCGAGAACCCGACGAAGCACACGGCGACGCCCACGGGTTCGGCCTCGTCGAACGCCAGAAACGCGACGGTCGTCGGATGGTCGCGCAACGCCTGCGGCAAACGCGCGCGCACGTCCGGCCGCAGCGGCTCGCCGCCGCCCATGACATCGCGCGCGTAGGAGTCGAGCACGCTGACGATGGCGGCCGAGTCGCTCTGGCTGGTGAGGTCGGCCAGCCGAATCGAGAGCTTCACGGGGAAGGCGACCTCGAAGGTCTCAGTGACTGACGTCGACGCGCGTCAGCATCACCCGGTGCCCCTCAATCGACCGTCCGTACTTCTGCACAAACTCCGGCGGCAGCTGGTCGACGGCCGCACCGACCACGGCCTCGTGGTCGCTGACGAGCCGGAACTCGGAGACGAACGGCCCGCTGCTCTGCTGAAACAGCACACGCGAGCCATCCAGCCGGCATTCCCGAATCGGGCATTCACTTCGCGTCGGTTGGCCGGCCGCGGCGGCGGCCCGAGCGGCCCGCGAATCCGCCGCCTCGATGACCCAGCGACCCTCCAGGTGATCGCCCTCCAACTGCCAGGTGAACCGGTGGTTCGAGAACGGCGCGCCTTTGCAGGCGGTCCATGTGCCGGCGAAGTCACGGAGATCAGCCATGGTCGATGCCTCTGGCAGGACGAATGTGAACGCCCTTGTATCACAGTACGTGACCGCGGGAGATGGTCCGTCACGCGGCGGTGTCGGGGCCCTGGCGATGGGGATCCCGTCCCCGCGCGTCGACACGAATCGACAGGACGTCGTATCGCAGTTGCCAGACCCCCGGCACACCGGCCGGTGATCGTTCCGCTGTCAGCACGCCGGCTCCCTTCGACACAGCGCGTACACGAAGGCCTGCACCACGCCCGACGGGGTGACATGCTCCTCGCGGGCGCTGGTGATCAGCCGGAAGCCCGCGCCGAACTCCTCCGCGAGCGCCGCCGCGGTATAGCGCACGACCGGCAGGCCGCTGCACCGCGTGGGGCCGTCGTCGGCGAACGTCGCGACAAGGACGTGACCGCCAAGCTTGAGCGCGGTCCTCACCTGAGCGACGTAGCGCGCCCGATCACCGGCCGCGGTCAGGAAGTGGAACACCGCACGGTCGTGCCACAGATCGAAGTGATCCGCCGGGAGGTCCGCCGTGAGCACGTCGGCCTCGATCCACGTGACGTCGCCCGCGCCCGGGCCCAGCCGGCCGCGAGCGGCCTCGAGTGCCGATGGCGACAGGTCCAGGACCGTGAGTCGGCGGTAGCCCGCGGAGAGAAGGCGGTCGACCAGCGTCGATGCGCCGCCGCCCACATCGATGATCGCGGCGTTCACATCTGGGACGGCGTGCCGGATCAGATCGACCGACGCGCGAGGCTCAGCCTGGAACCAGCTGAGCTGATGCGGCAGCTTCGCGCGGTAAATCGATTCCCAGTGCGTCCTGGAATCCATGCATCGACGCGCCGATCAGCCGGCGCCCTCGCTCCGCCTCGAGCCTTCAGACCGGATTCGATAGAGGACATGCGGCCGCAGGGCATGCCCCACGGGCAGGGACGGATGGTCGAAATCATCCGCGGGATCGTGCGTCATGCCGATCCGCTCCATCACCCGTCGCGATCGAAGATTGGTCTCGGTCGTAAAGGAGACGATTTCGTCGAGACCCAATCTGTGAAAACCGAACGCCAGGATGGCCCGCGCGCCCTCCGTCGCATAGCCATGGCCCCAACAGCCCGGCTCCAGACGCCAGCCGATCTCCGTGCATGGCATGAACGGCGCCTCGAAGTGCGGGATGGCCAGGCCAATGAACCCGCCGAACGACGCCACGCCGGGGATCTCGACGGCCCACAGGCCCCAGCCGTGCTGGTCGATATGAGACTGGATCTGGTCCGCGAGGCGCTGGCTCTCCCCTCGCGACAAGGGAGCGGGAAAGTACTCCATGACCCGCCGATTCGCATTGAGCCTGGCGAACGGCTCGCGATCGCTCGGCCGCCAGGGTCGCAACCAGAGCCGCTCGGTCCGGAGATCGGTCGACGATGCGCTGCCTCCGACCGATGACCCCATGGAGGCCCTCCAACAAAGGAGTCTACACGCGAGACCGGTTTCTTCGGCCGAGCCGAGACGTTGCTAGAGGGCCCTCGTCATCAGCACGGTTTGGCGGCCGGAGCGACGTGTTGCCGGTTCGTTCGTGGCGAACTCACACGTCCCCGGGTCGCGATGCGCTCCTCAGCGTTCGCGCGGCCGCGATGGAGCACGAGGCCGCCCCTCTCCAGGACGACCGACACGTCCGTGAATCCCGCTCTCTCGAGGGCGTCCTTCTGCTCCGATGCGGTCAGGTACAACTCGCTCGGTCGCACTCTACCTCGGCTGCGGCCCAGTGAAAGCCCCAGGTTTGGCCCGTCCCGCACCCCTGTGATAGCCTGTCCCCCGATGTCCCCGCGCCGCTCGCACCACCACCGTCATCATCACGATCGAGTGATCGACCGGTGGAGCTCTGTATAGCCCTCGCGACTGACGCGTAGCCAACAGCCCCGCCGGATGTGGCGGGGTTTTTCATTTTCCCCCACGTCCGCCGGGCTCCGAACGCAGGATTGACCCGGATGGATTACACCAAACTCGACGGCCTCATCCCGGCGGTCATTCAAGACGCCGAGTCGAACGAAGTGCTGATGGTCGGCTTCATGAACGCCGACGCGCTGGCGCACACCCTCAACACCGGGCTCGCCACCTTCTTCTCGCGCTCGCGCCAGTCCCTCTGGACCAAGGGCGAGACCTCCGGCAACAAGCTCGTCGTGGTCGACGTCAAGACCGACTGCGACGAGGACACTGTCCTCGTCCGCGTCAAGCGTCTCGGGGACGGCAACGTCTGCCACACCGGCCGCCGCAGCTGTTTCTTCCGCGACGTCCCCCTGCCGCGGCCGGCGAGGTGACGCGGAGACCGCCATGCCCGTGCTGAAACTCGGACTCCCCAAGGGCTCGCTGCAGGACGCGACCGTCCAGCTCTTCGCGCGCGCGGGCTTCAACATCTACGTCAGCTCCCGCTCCTACTACCCCGTCGTCGACGACGAGGAGATCGAGTGCCTGCTGATTCGGGCGCAGGAGATGGCGCGGTACGTGTCGGACGGCGTGATCGACGCGGGCCTCACCGGCCTCGACTGGATCGCCGAGCACGCCGCGGCCACCGGCCAGACGTCGATCAGCCCGATCGCCGATCTCGTCTACGCGAAGCAGAGCTTCGGCCGGGTGCGGTGGGTGCTCGCCGTGCCGGAAGGCTCGCCCTTCCAGCGGCCGCAGGATCTGGCCGGCAAGACGATCGCGACGGAACTCGTCCGCGCGACGGAGGCGTACTTCACGCGCCTGAACGTGCCCGTGAACGTCGAGTTCTCCTGGGGCGCCACCGAGGTCAAGCCGCCCGTCCTGGCCGACGCCATCGTCGAGGTCACCGAAACGGGATCGTCACTGCGCGCCAACCGGCTGCGGGTGATCGACACGGTGCTCGAGTCGAACACGCAGCTGATCGCCAACACCCGGGCCATGGACGACACATGGAAGCGGACGAAGGTGGAAAACATCGCGCTGCTCCTGCGCGCGGCCATTGCGGCGCAGGGACGCGTGGGCCTGATGCTGAACGTCAAACGCGAGCACCTGCCGGCGATCCTCGCGCTGCTGCCGGCCCTCCAGCGGCCCACGGTGTCGCCGCTCAGCGAGGACGGCTGGGTGGCGGTCAACACCATCATCGAAGAGCGCCTGGTCCGCGAACTGATGCCGCGTCTCAAGGCCGCCAACGCCCAGGGCATCGTCGAGTACCCCCTCAACAAGATCGTGCTGTGATGCGGATCATCCAGGGGTCGAACCGGCAGGCGATCGAGCGGCTCGCGTCGCGCGACGAAGCGCGCAGCCCGGAGGTCGAGCGACAGGCGGCCCGCATCGTGGCGGACGTCCGACGGCGGGGCGACCGCGCCCTGCGCGACTGGACGCGCCGTCTGGACGGCGCGCGGGTTCGCACGCTTGGCCCGGCCGATCTCAGGCGCGGCTGGGCGGCCACGCCGGCCGACGTGCGTCGCGCGCTGCGACAGGCGGCCACGCACCTGCGAACGGTGGCGGAGCGGCAGGTGCCGAAGGGGTTCACGGTCCGGGTGGCGCCGGGCCTGCGCGTCGAGCAGCGTGTGCAGCCGCTCGGCCGCGTCGGCTGCTACGTCCCCGGGGGCCGCTATCCACTTCCTTCCACGCTTCTCATGACCGTCGTCCCAGCCCGGGCGGCGGGTGTGCGCGATATCGCGGTCGTGTGCCCGCGCCCGAGCCCGGTCGTGCTGGCCGCCGCGCTGGAAGCCGGCGTGTCGAGCGTGCTGGCCATTGGCGGCGCTCAGGCCATCGCCGCACTGGCCTACGGCACGGAGTCGATTCCCCGGGTGGACAAGATCGTCGGCCCGGGCAACGCGTGGGTCGCGGCCGCCAAGGCGCTGGTCTCCGGCGACTGCGCCATCGATCTCCACGCCGGTCCGAGCGAGATCGTTGTCTGCTCGGACCGCGGCCGCGCGGACTGGATCGCGGCCGATCTCATCGCGCAGGCCGAGCACGATCCGGCCGCGCGCGCGATGCTCGTGACGACCCGCCGATCGCTCGCCCAGGCGGTGGTCGATGAAGTCCGGGCGCAACTGCCGGCCGAGGGGCCGGCGCGGCAGTCGATCCATCGCAACGGTGCGGTCGTGCTCGCCGCCAGCCGCACGGACGCCACGGCCATCGTCAACCGCCTCGCGCCCGAGCACCTGGTGGTCGACGAGGACGCGAACGTCGACGCGTTTCGCGCGGCCGGCACGATCTTCGTCGGCCGGTGGAGCGCGCAGGCCTCGGGCGACTACGCGACGGGGTCCAACCACGTGCTGCCCACCGGCGGCGCGGCCCGCTTCCGGGGCGGGTTGCACGCGGCGGACTTCGTGCGCGTCTTCTCCGTCCAGACGATCAGCGCGCGCGGGCTCCGTCATATTGGCGACTCGGTCATCGCCCTGGCCGAAGCCGAAGGCCTGCGCGCGCACGCGGACTCGGTGCGCCGGCGGGTGCAGGGATGAGGTCCCAGCCTCCGGCCGCCGTCGCCGGCGCGCTCCGGCTGCACTACAACGAGAACACCGCGGGCTGCTCGCCGGCGGTCGTAGCCGCGCTCGGCGCGATCACACGCGAGGAGGCCGCCTGCTATCCCGACTACGCGCCGGTTACCGCGCGCGTCGAGCGGGCGCTCGGCGTGTCGCCTGGCTGGGTGCAACTCACCAACGGGCTCGACGAGGGCCTCCAGGTCGTTGCGATGTGGGCGCGCAATGCGCACGACGCGCCGGCCGGCGGAGGCCGGCCCGAGGTCATCATCACGGAGCCCGCCTTCGAGATGTACGACGAGCGCACCGAGGCGGTGAACGCCACGCTCGTGCGCGTGCCGCCGGGCGCGGACTTCGCGTTTCCGCTCGATCGGCTCCTCGCGGCCCTCACCTCGCGGACGAGGTTGATCTACCTGACGGACCCCAACAACCCGACCGGTCTCTCCATACCGCCAGGCTCGGTTGAGACGATCGCTCGGGCAGCGCCGCAGGCTCTCGTCCTGATGGACGAGGCCTATGCCGATTTCAGCGACCGCACGTCCATCGGCCCGCTGCTCGATCGGCAGCGCAACATCGTGGTCGGCCGCACGTTCGCCAAGGCCTACGGCCTGGCGGCGCTGCGCGCGGGCGCGCTCGTCGGCCACCCGGAGACGCTCGACGGTTTGCGCCGCCTGCTCCCGCCGTTCAACCTGAACCTCGCCGCGGTTCGGGCGCTCCAGGCCGCGCTGGACGATCGCGCGTACGTCGACTGGTACGTGGGAGAGACCGCCGCCTCCCGCGAGCGTATCTATGACTTCTGCCGGCGCCATGGGCTGCAGTTCTGGCCGAGCGACGCGAACTTCGTGCTGTTTCGCGTCGGCGCCGAGGCCCCGGCGGTGGTGGACGCACTCGCGGCGCGTGGCATCCTGATTCGCGACAAGTCCGCCGCGCCCGAGTGCCAGGGGTGCGTCCGCATGACCGCCGGCGTCGTCGAGCACACGGAACGGGCGCTGGCCGCCCTGGAGGAGATCCTTGCGTCGCGCGGTTGTTGATCGTCGAACGAAGGAAACGCGGATTCGGCTCGCCCTGAATCTCGACGGCAAGGGGCGCTACGACGTCCGGACGGGTGTGCGGTTTCTCGACCACATGCTCGAGCTGGTCGCCCGTCATGGCGGCTTCGACCTGACGATTGCCGCCGACGGCGATCTCGACGTGGACGCCCACCACACGGTCGAGGATGTCGGCATCACGCTCGGCGAGGCGGTGCTCAAGGCGCTCGGAAGCAAGCGCGGCATCAACCGCGCCGGCTATTTCCTGATGCCGATGGACGAGACGCTCGCCATCGCGGCCATCGACCTGTCCGGGAGACCCTTCGCCGTGATCGACGTGCACCCGCGGGCCGAGCGCGTCGGCGATCTGCCGACGGAACTGGTGCAGGATTTCTTCGAAGGATTCGCGACCGCCGCGCGTGCCAACGTGCACCTGAAGGTCATGTACGGCCGATCGAGCCATCATCAAATCGAAGCCGTGTTCAAGGCATTCGCCCGCGCCCTGCGCGTCGCGTGCTCGAAGGACAAGCGCCTCGCGCGGCAGCTGCCGTCGACGAAGGGACTGCTGTAGGAAAGTTGGAAGTTAGAAGCCAAAGGTTAGAAGTAAGACGCAGAACTGATGGGGTCCACTCACATTGCCCTTGTCGACTACGGCGCCGGCAACCTCGCGTCGGTCATCAAGGCCTTCGATGCGAGCGGCGCGAGCGTCCGGCTGGTCACGAACCCCGACGCGATCGGCGACGCGCGCGCGATCGTCATCCCGGGCGTGGGCCACTTCGGCGCGACGGCCTCACTCGGCGGCGCGTGGCACGACGCCGTGCGCGACGCCATCGCTCGCGAGCTGCCGGTGCTCGGGATCTGTCTCGGCCTGCAGTGGTTCTTCGAGGGCAGCGCGGAAGCGCCGGATGTCCCGGGCCTGGGGCTGATGCCCGGGCGCTGTTTCCGATTGAGCGGCGACGTCAAGGTGCCGCATGTCGGCTGGAATACGCTCGAGATCACGAGCCGGCCCTCGCGGCTGCTGGCCGGCGTGTCCCCGGCGGCGTCGGCCTACTTCACGCATTCTTTCGCCGCGCCGATAGGCGCCGATGCGGTGGCGACGACGAGGCACGGCGTGGAGTTCGCGTCGGCGGTGGAGCGGGGACGCACGTTCGGCGTCCAGTTCCACCCGGAGAAGTCGGGCACGACGGGTCTGCGAATCCTCGCGAACTTCCTCGAGGTCGTCCGCGAGGTTCGCTGACCTGATGACGGCGGTCTTGACCTAGGCGCCAACCTTCACGACGACGCGGCGGTTCTGGGCGCGGCCTTCCTTCGTGTCATTCGAGGCGGCCGGCTGACTCTCGCCGTGGCTGACCACGCTGATCTTCTCCACCGGAATCTGATGCTGCTCCGCGAGGTGACGCTTCACGGTCTCGGCGCGCGCCAGGCCAAGCTTGTCGTTGTAGCCCTCGGGACCGGTCCAGTCGGCGTGGCCATCGAGGGCCAGCGCCAGACCACCCTGTCCGGCGGCCTTGAGCTTCTCAATCGCGCTGTCGAGCTGGCTTCGAGCCTCGGCCGTCAAATCGCTCTTCGCGAAGGCGAAGTGCAGGACGACTTCCGACACTACCGGCTCGACCGGCACGTTGGTCGCCACGATCGGGGCGGGAGCCGCGGCCGCAACCGGCGCGCTGGCGACCGCCGTTTCGCGCGCACGCGGTGCGGGGGTGATACTCGTCTCCGGCGCCAGGGCGACCGGGCGCGGAGGCGCCGGCGCGCTCTCCACATCACGGCCCGACACCCAGCCCAGCCGCTGCGTGCCCCACGAATCGGGGGGCAGCAACACCCAGTACCAGTTGTCGTCGCGGTGGGCATACAAATCGCCGCGAGTGTAAATGACCTCCAGCAGGGTCCCGGTGGCGGCGGACATTAGCGTCGGCCCATCGACCACCCGGAAGGCCTTGATCGGGGTCCGGTCGCGCGTGATGCTCACGTACGACGCCGACTGCGCGAACGCCGTCCCAATCGGGATCAGGCTGATAACGGCCGCCTGCGCGAGAACGCGCCGGAGTGACGGCCGGGAACTGACAGAGCGGTGCGGCATGGCTGTACCTCGAACTTGTCGGCGAAAATCCATGCCGCACATCCGGCCAGAATCGTGCCAGGATTTCCTGAGGCTCTTTGGCCCAGGACGGGTTGGCAGACCATGCGCGGCCGCCTGCTCTGGTCGGTCCCGTTACGAATCCGTGGGGTGACCTTCATGCGTCGTCGCGATCTGCTCAAGGGACTTGCCGCCACGGGTGCGGCGCTGGGTTGGCCCGGGCCGCCCGCAAGGGCGCAGGCTTCGAGATTCGCCAGCGCCTGGCAGGATTGGCCCGACACACGCTGGACGGGCCCGGACTACTGGGCGAACCGGCTGCAGGACTGGCGCATTACGGGCGGCAGCGCGGAATGCCTGGTCGCCGGGCGCAACCGGACGTTGCACTGTCTTACGCGCAGGCTCGGTGCCGCCGGTGGCGGATTCACGGCGGCGACGACCCTCGAACGCACGTCGACCGGGGGCCGCGCGTCGGAGACCGACTGCGCCGGCTTTCGTCTCGGCGCGAAAGGCCCGCGTGACGACTACCGGTCGGCCGCCGTCTACGGCACCGGACTGGACGTCGGCGTGACGACGACTGGCCGGCTGCGTGTGGGCAAGCTGCTGGGCGATGCGATCCCCACGGCGCCACGCCTCCGGCTGCAGGTGACTGCCGAACCGCAGCCAACGGGCCGCTACCGTCTCGTGGTGCAGGCCGCCGACCCGGCCAACGGCCGCGTGATCGGGCGACTTCAGACGGACACCATCGCGGCCGACGCACTGACCGGCAACATCGCGCTCCTCAGTCATGTCGACGCGGCCGACCTCCCGGACTCAGGCCCGGTCGTGCGGTTCTCCGCGTGGGAGATCTCGGGCGACAGGATTGTGCCCGACGACCAGGCGGGATTCGGCCCCGTGGGCTTCGCGCAGTACACCCTGCACCGCGGCACGCTCAAGCTCACCGCCCAGCTCACGCCGATCGAGACGATCGCCGGGCATCGCATCCTGTTCGAGCTCCGCGAGGGCACGGCCTGGCGCGTCGCGGCCGAGCCGGCGCTCGATCCGCTGTCGCGCACCGCGCACGTCCGCGTGGAGAACTGGCGGACGACGTCGGACGTGCCCTATCGCGTCCGCGTGATCCTGCCGCTCAGGAGCGGTCCTGCGACGTTCGCCTACGAGGGGACGATCGCGCACGAGCCCCTCGACCGCAATCAGCTTCGTGTGGCGTGCTTCAGCTGCAACGCCGACCACGGCTTTCCCGACGCCGACGTGGTGCGTCACGTGACGCACCATCGGCCGGACGTCGCGCTGTTTCTGGGGGATCAGTACTACGAAAGCCACGGCGGCTTCGGCGTCCAGGCGGCGCCGCTCGAGAAGGCGGCTCTCGACCAGTTGCGCAAGTGGTACATGTTCGGCTGGTCTTACCGAGACTTGTTCCGGCACATTCCGGCCGTGATGATGCCGGACGATCACGACGTGTACCACGGCAACGTCTGGGGCTCGGGCGGTGTGGCCGCGTCGACCGACCAGGGGTTTGGTTACCCCGCGCAGGATCAGGGCGGCTACAAGATGCCCGCCGCGTGGGTGAACGCGGTCCAGCGCGCAGAGACCAGCCATTTGCCGGATGCCTTTGATCCGACGCCGGTCGCCCAGGGTATCGGCGTCTACTACACGCACTGGCACTATGCCGGCGTGAGCTTCGCCATCCTCGAAGACAGAAAGTTCAAGTCGGCGCCTGGCCGCGTGCTGCCGCCGGAGGCGCGCGTCGTGAACGGGTTCGCGACCAACCCGGCCTTCGATGTCAGGCAGCACCCCTCGCCACCGGGCGCGCAGTTGCTCGGCGATCGGCAGCGCCGCTTCCTCGAGGCCTGGGCGAAAGACCTGAGCCAGGGCGCCATCTTCAACGTCGTCCTCTCGCAGTCGCCTTTCTGTGCGGCCCACACGCTGCCGGCCGGCAGCACCGGCGATCAGATCGTGCCGAAACTGCCGATTCCGCCGACGGGCGAGTACGTCAGGGGCGACGCGCCGGCGCCCGACATGGATACCAACGGCTGGCCGCAGAGCGGCCGCAACGAAGCCGTGCGCATCCTCCGGGAGGCGCGCGCCTTTCACATCGCGGGCGATCAGCACATGGCCAGCGTCATCCGGTACGGTGTGGACGGCTTTGGTGACGCCGGCTTCGTGTTCACGTCACCGGCGCTGAACAACATCTTTCCGCGCCGCTGGTGGCCCGCGCTTCCCGCGGGCCATCAGCCACTTCCGGGACGGCCGCCATACACCGGCAATTTCCTCGACGCCTTCGGGAACCGGCTGACGATGTACGCGGCCGCGAGTCCCCGAGCGACGGGACGGCAGCCGGCCATCATCCACGACCGCGTGACCGGCTACGGGATCGTCGTGTTCGACAAGGCGACGCGGGAGATCCGGATCGAGTGCTGGCCGCGCGGCACCGACCCGGCGGCCGACCCGAACGGACAGTACGAGGGCTGGCCGATCACCCTCCGCGATGGAAAGGTGATCTCGTAACGGCGGAAGGCCACGTCGCCGTTGAGGGCAAGCGACGCGACGTCGTGGACCTGCTCCTGGCGCACGGCGCCGACGTCAACGGCACGAACGACGGCTACGACCTGTGGTCGCCGCTGATGCTCGCCATCAACCGCAAGGCCGCGGATCTGCGCGACGAGTTGTTGCGTCGCGGCGCGCGTCGGCCTCCTCGAGGCGCTCATGCTCGCCGACGATGAGCGGGTGGACGAGTGGCTGCGGCGCCCCGATCCGCCTGGCCCGGACGCGCGAAGAGGAGTTCACCGTGAGCTACACGCGTCCGGCCGGCCTCGTCGAGATCGAGAGTGGCGTGGACGCCAGCGGCCGGCTGACCGCGCTGCGGTTCACGAACTACAACAGCGGCGCGGCGGGGCTCACGCCGCCCTATGACTCCGCGTGCCCCGATTCACCGACCTGCAGCAGGTGAATGTGCAGGTGATCGATCGGCGCGACGTGCCGTCAGCGGGGCGCCGGCGAGTCGCTGATCGCTTTGTCCGCGCCCGCAACTGCGGCCGCCATGTTTTCCGCTACCGGCACACGCCATCGGACGCTGCCCATGATGGCCTGATGGAGGGGCCGACCTTCAGGTCGGCCGCGATCGGTCAGAACCGGACCGAGTACTGAACTTTCGCGGACAGCTTGCTGTCGGCCGCGCGGAAGCGCAGGCTGCCGGCCTCCTCCTGGATCCAGCCCTGGTTGAAGGCGAAGAACAGATCGCGCCCCGGCTGCAGGGTCCACCGGATCCTCCCCTGCCACCCCAGATTCGTCGAGCGGTTGTCGTACTGAATGAGGTTCGAGAAGGCGAGAAACGGCGAGACCGCGTAGTTGACGGTGGACGTGACGATGCGCGCGGTGAACCGCCCTTCCGGCAGGCGTGCGAACGTCTGGTTGGTGCTCAGGCTGAGGGTCAGCCAGGGCGGCAGCTTGTAGGTCAGTGACGTGGTGACCTGCTCGGCTTCACCGGACCAGAAATCGCCCCACCCGACGCCGAAGCTCCCGGCCACGCGCCGTTTGGTTGCGGTGGAAATGCCGCCGGTCCGGAAGCGGGTGAACCGGTACTCGCCGGGCGGCAGGACGACGCCGGGCGCGATCTCGAACGGCTCGAACAGCCGTTCGTAGGTCGGATTGAAGTCAATCGTGCCGTGCAGGTTGTCGCCCGACTGCAGGTGCCAGTCCATGAGCGTGACGTAGAGATCCCAGCTCTCGACCTCGCCGTTGTCCAGCCGCGTGAACCGCGTGTAGTAGATGTCGTGGAACATCTGCTGGATGTTGAGGAACGCGCGCGGACGCGGGTTGTAGCTGCCGGCCACGCGCAGCAACCGGACGTTGCGGCGCTGGACGAAGCCGAGCGCCGGGTCGAAGTGCTCCTGGATCTCGCGGTAGACGATCTGCGCGTCGTACTTGTCGTTCGGATAGTGCGCCGCGACGCCCCAGGACCAGTTCCGCTCGACGTCGGCCGGTCTGTCGCTCCGCACGCCATACGCGGTCACGACCAGGTTGCGCGATCCCCCGAGCAACCGCGACGTGGCCAGGCGCAGGTCCGCCCCGTAGGTCCGGCCGGACTGTCCCAGCTCCGGATGACCGGCCGTGACGATCGCGCCGACGTAGGACTGCTGGAAGAGATTGCGCTTCACGCGTCCGATGAAAAATCCCTTGGGGCTGGCCAGCCGTTCACCGTCCACCTCCAGATCGCCGGTTCGCACGCCGAGGAGGCCGACATCGGTGCGGCCCACCGTGCCGCTCACCTTGAGGCCGGCGTCCAATGGCACTTCCTGACCGGACAACAGGCCGATCTGCCGGCTGAAGAACGGATACACATCCGCCCCGGCGTTCGGGATTCCGCCCGCGGGTTCCGGACCGACGCTGGCAAAGTTGAAGACTCCGGCTCCTTCGAGGAAGAACGAGCGCTTCTCCGGAAAGAACAGGGAAAAGCGTTGCAGATTGATCTGCCGCGCGTCGACTTCCGTCTCGCCGAAGTCGGTGTTCACGGTTGCGGTGAGCTTGAGGCTCGGCGTGATGTTGTAGAACAGATCCAGCCCGGGGTCCGCGCTCCCGTCGTCGTCGCCCGTCGCGCCGAAGTGCAGCCAGCGTCCGGCCACGAACGGACGCACGTCGAGGCCGACGCCCTGGGTCAGGCCGTCGAGGTGTGTGATCTGCCCGGCTTCGGACACCTGCGTGAACCGGGTCTCGAGGCGCGCGCCCGACCAGCGCGCATCCTCCAGCTTGCGATAAATGTGGCGTGCGACGTTGAAGCCCCAGATCGTCCGGCCGGCCGGAAAGCTCAGACTCTTGAACGGAATGGCGAACTCGGCCGACCACCCCTGGTCGGTCCGGGCCGCGCGCACGGTCCAGATGGCGTCCCAGTCGCTGTTCAGTTCGCCGTTGGCGACGAGCCCGTCGACGAGCGCGCCCGCCGGATTGGTCGCAAAGTAGAACGCGCTCCGCTGGTCGCGAAACGTGTCGAGCAGGATCTCGACGCGGTCGTCGGCGTTGAGGCTCGCGTCCCGAGCCATTTGCGTCCCGATGACGCGATCGGGCTCCGAGTCCCGGGCCACGACGCCGACATACAGGTGGTTGCGGTCATAGAGCAGCCTGACGTCGGTCCGCTCGGTCGGCGGCTGTCCGGTGTCGGGCTGCCGCTGGACGAGCGCGCCAATCGTCGGCGCGTCGCGCCATGCCGCTTCGTCCAGCACGCCGTCGATGACGACCTCGGACGTCGCGGCGGTCACTGGTGCGGTACGGATGCCGGTTCCGCTGACCGTCACCGGCTGCTGACCGGATACCGGCGCTGTCCATCCGCAGAGGACGCCCGCGGTGACGGCGGCCATGCCGGCGTGGCGCCGCAGCCGACAGCCGATGATGTGCTTGATGTCCGTCACGATAGCGATGCGATCGGAGGCCTCGCGCGAGCCGGGGGCGAACACGCAGTATAGGTCAAAGACCCGCCCGGGCATGCGCGCACGCAGACGGCGTGTGGGTTTACCCTTGTGGGCGATCCCGTTCGACTCGCCCTCCCCCCGGGGAAACCGGTGCTAAACTGGTCAACGACTGGTTAATTTAAGACGGGAGTCCGTGATGACCCGGATCAGTGCGTTCGAGGCCAAGACCCGATTTGGCGAACTGCTGGATCGTGTCGCCAGCGGAGAAGAAGTCGTCATCACCCGCCACGACAAGCCCGTCGCCCGCCTCGTGCCGGAGGGCACGCCGCGGGCCGACGAGGTGCGCCGCGCCGTGGCCGGACTCCAGGCGCTGCAGCAGCGCATCCGCCGCCGCTCGAAGGCGGGGCTGTCGGATCGGGACGTGCGCGCCGCCATCGACGAAGGCCGGCTATGACGCCGGCGTTCGTCGCCGACGCGTCGGTGGCCATCGGCTGGGTGCACCCGGCGCAGGCCACGAAACAGACCGCGGCGATGCTGGCGGCCATCGGAGCGGGCTCGAGCCTCGAAGTGCCCGCGCTCTGGCCGCTGGAAGTGGCGAACGCGTTGACCGTGCTCGTCCGCCGTCGCAAGCTAACCGACGAGGATCGCGCAACTGGCCTGCAGTGGTTCCGTGCGCTCCGGGTGCATGTCGACCACGACATGGCGGCGCTTGCCTTCTCCCGTCTCACCGATCTCGCCCGCGCACATCAGATCTCGGTCTACGACGCCGCGTACCTGGAGCTCGCGCAGAGACGAGTCCTGCCGCTGGGCTGCAAGGACGGACCGCTGCGGCAAGCCGCCAGGAAGGCCGGCGTGATCCTGTGGGACGCGCAGGCGTGAGGCTCCTCGAGACCCCGTTGCGTCGCGCAGGCCTCGGAATGTTTCCTGCCATCGGGCAGGTCTACTTCACCGCCGGCGCGCTGACGGTGACCGTCACCCGTTCGCCCTCACCCACCCGCAGCGTGATGGCGGATCGGCTCAATTGATCGAGGACGTCTGGGTCACGCAACGGCTGATGCAGCGCGCTCGGGACCTTGGGTGATCCGGCCACGAAGTACTCGCCGGCATCACCCTCAGGGACGCCGCTCGCCGACCACCCAGAGGTGCGCGTCCGTTTTGACGAAGAGCTGGCCCTGAGAGACGGCGATTGAGCTGAGACAGTAGGGTGCACAGGGATCGCCGAAGGTGTTCGACGCGAGAATCTCGAAGGTCGGACCCGCGCGGAACACGGTGGTGACGCCCGTCGTCTCACCCGTGGCATACAGCTTCCCGTCGGCGAGGAGCGGCGACGCGCTGTAGAAATCAGGCGGCAGCCGGACCGGCCCGTACACGAGCTTGCCGGTCCGCAGCTCGACGCAATAGACGACGCCCTGCTCGGTCACCAGATACAGGTAAATCCCGTCGCTCACGGGTGTCGGGACGTCGGGCCCGCGCTC
>CAZFAT010000342.1:0-9082 GCA_964517075.1 uncultured Solibacteraceae bacterium | reverse complement strand
GATGACGTCCACCATCTTGCGGATGGCCGAGACGCCGCGCGACGGGTCCGACGAATGGGCGGCCACGCCGCTCGTGGCGATCCGCCACCGGACCGCGCCGTTGTGCGCCACGAATGGCTGGAGCCGCGTCGGCTCGCCGATGACCGCGCCCCGCGGCGTGAACCCGAGCGTGGCGTAGTCGCGCGTGATGAACGACCGCACGCCGGTCATGCCGAACTCCTCGTCGATCGAGAAGAGAATGGCGATGTTGTTCGGCTGCCGGTTGCCCCGCGCGTACTCGCCGAGCGCCCAGATCATGGCCGCGCCGGTGCCTTTCGTGTCGCACGCCCCGCGGCCGTAGAGCCGTCCGTCGCGCACCGTGGCCGCGAGGGGCTCGATGGTCATGCCGTCGATGGTGACCGTGTCGAGGTGGCTGTCGAACAGCAGCCACGGCGCGCCCGGCGTGGTGGTCCACGTCACGAGCAGGTTGTGCGATCGGCCGGGCACGTCGAGACACTGCGTCGTGAACCCATACCACTCGGCCAGTTCTTCGAGGTACTCCGCCAGCTTCACCTCGGTGAGCGGATCGCCGCTGACGGAGGTGTTTACCGTCTTGAAGCTGACCATGGCGGTGAGCAGGGCATCAACGGTCGGCGGGGGCGATATCGGCATGGGCGAATACGGTAGCACCGCCGGCGTGAAGGCCGGCGGCTCCCCCGCCCGAACGGGTGATGTGCACGCGCGCATGGCCTGTCACGATGGCGCCCATGCCCGAGTCATCGCTCACCGCCATCTCCAATCAACTCGCCGACGCCGTCGCCGCCATCGCACCGTCGGTCGTTCAGGTTCACGGCCGCCGGCAGCCGGCGAGCGGGCTCGTCTACGCTCCCGACGTGGTCGTCACCACCACGCGAGCGATTGCGCGCGAGGAGGGACTGCGCGTGGTCGCGCCGGACGGCCGCGTCCTCGAGGCCGAGCTGGCCGGCTGGGATCCGGCGACGCACCTCGTCGCGTTGCGGGCGCCCGGACTCGACGTGCCCGCAGTGATTCCGTCCGCGGCGCCGCCGCGCGTCGGCCATCTCGCCCTCGCGGTCGCACGCTCGTGGAGCAACGCCCTCACCGCCACCGCCGGCGTCGTGGCGGTGATCGGCGGGCCGCTGCCGACGGGACGAGGCCGCTCGATTGAGCAGGTCATCCGCACGTCCGCGCCCATGCATCGCGGGTTTGCCGGGGGCGCCTTCGTCAGCACCGAAGGCCAGCTCATCGGCATCACCACCGCCTCCGACATCCGCGGGCTCGGGGTCGTCATCCCGGCCGACATCGCCTGGAAGAGCGTCGCGGGGCTGCTGCAGCACGGCCGCGCGAGACGCGGGTACCTGGGCGTGGCGGGGCAGTCCGTGCACCTGGCGGCTGCGCAGCGGACGGCCGGCGGTCCGGATGCCGGCGTCCTTGTCGTGCACGTCAGGGAGGGCAGCCCGGCGGATCGAGCCGGTTTGATGGTGGGCGATGTCCTGCTCACGCTGGACGAGGCCCCGCTCGACTCACCGGACCGTCTGCTCGAGGCGCTAAGCGGCCGCGGCGGCCAGGCGGCGACCCTGCGCGTGCTGCGGGGCAGCGCGGCGTCCGACGTTCGCGTCGAGATCGGCGAGCGGTAGTCCGGCCGGCGTACAGTCGTGCCATGCGCGTCGTACTGGTCGGCCGCCGGGCGGATCGCGATCGCCTGCGGCCCCGGCTGATCGCGGCCGGCATCGCGATCGTGGCCGAAGCCGCGGCGCAGCCCGAGCCGCTACCTGATTCGGTGGACGCGGTGGTCGTGGCGCCGCCGCCGTGGAGCGAGACTGGCCATGGACCGGACGGGGAGGACGCGCGGTCCGAGCCGCTGACATCGCGCGAGCGCGAGGTCCTGGCGCTCGTCGCTGAAGGCTTGCCGAACAAGGCCATCGCGGCCACGCTCGGCATCAGCGATCAGACGGTCAAGTTCCACGTCGCCGCCATCATCGGCAAGCTCGGCGCGGCCAACCGCACGGACGCCGTGCGCCTCGCCGTTCGCCGCGGGCTCGTCGTGATCTGAATCCTCGAACCTGCGCACGCTCGTACCTCGTACCTTTCTCGCGTCAGTTCCTTGCCCTGTCCTCCCAGGGCACGACGATGAGCTGCAGCCGTTCGGCTCTGCGGAGAACGCCGAGCGGCGTCGCATGGCCGATGCGGTCTTCGGTGAGAAGCCGGTGGAGGCTGTCAATGCCGGTGACCGGTTGCTGGTCGACGGTGAAGATGAGATCGCCGCCACGCAGGCCAGCCGCGGAGGCGGGACTGGACGGTTCGACCGTCTCCACGCGGACGGCCGCCGAGATCGCGAGCTGGTGATGGCGCGCGAGGCGCCGCGAGACGGGAGCGGTCCGTCCGGCCACACCCAGGTAGCTCCTTCGGATCCGTCCGTCGCGCAGCAGGCGTGACACGACAAAGCCCACCGTGTTGCTGGCAATCGCGAAGGACAGGCCCTGTGCCGGCAGAATCATGGCGGTATTCACGCCAATGACTTCACCGGCCGACGTCACGAGCGGCCCGCCCGAGTTGCCGGGATTCAGCGCCGCATCCGTCTGCAGCACGTCGTCCATCAGCCGGCCGGAGCGCGCGCGCAGCGTACGGCCCAGCGCGCTGATGACGCCGGTCGTGACCGTGCAGTCGAAGCCGTAGGGATTGCCGATGGCGATCGCAATCTGCCCCACCCTGAGCGCGCCCGAGTCGCCGAGCGACGCGAACGGCAGCCGGTTGCCGGCGACGCGAACCACCGCGACGTCCGTGTCCGGATCCTCGCCGAGGACCTCGCCGCGTGCGGTCTCGCCGTCCGCGAAGGTGACCCGAACGTGCGTGGCGCCGTGCACGACGTGGCTGTTCGTGATCGTGAGGCCGTCGGCGGTGAACAGGAATCCCGATCCGGCGCCCTGCCGGCCGACTTCCAGCTTCACGACGGCGGGCGCGACCGCGCCGATGGCGCGGACGACGGCGTCGGAGTAGGCGTCGAGGAGGGCAGCGTCGGTGGTGTGGGGATGGATCGCGGCCATGACGGATCGTCGCACGTGGCCAACCGCGCGGCATCGCCCGAACGGGTAGGAAGGGTGAACGGGCTCATGATCCCTTATGCGTGGCGGGCCGACCGGCCCTCGAACAGATCGCGTCCGGCCACGAGCGCCCGCATCTTGGCGTCGGCGGAGCTCCGGGGCAACATCCAGAAGCCACAGTCCGGGTGCACGTAGCGGACGCGGCCGGGGCCGAGCACGCGGACCGCGCGTTCGATGCGCCGGGCGACCGTGTCGGTGGATTCGACCTCGTTGTCCTTGATGTCGATCACGCCGATGCCGAGGCCGATCTCGGGCCGCACGTCCTTCAGCCAGGGCAGCTCGTGATCGGGTCGGCGCGCCATCTCGAGCACGAGGTGATCGCAGTGCAGCAGATTCAGAAACTCGATCAGCTTCTGATACGTGCCTTGCTGAATCGTCTGACCGCCGTAGTTGCCGTAGCAGAGGTGCACCGCTTTCTCGCGCTGCACGCCCTCGAGCACGCGGTTGATGCCTTCGGCGGCCATCGGGCCGTCCTCGGCGTGGCCGGTGACGTTGGCCTCGTCCACCTGGACGATGTCCGCATCAATCGCCCGGAGCTGGGCCCGCAGCACGTCCGCCAGCGCCAGCACGAGCTGGCGGAGGTCGCGGTAGTGCTCGTCGCTCACGGTTTTCGCGAGCATGTACGGGCTGGTGACCGTGAACTTCTTCGGGTGCGTCGTGAGATCGCGGAAGAGCAGGTAGTCGCGCTCGAGGTTCAGGCGGCCGCCGCCAATCGCGCCGGTGACCACGCCGGGCGGCGCCGCGCGAAACTGCTGCCCGGTCTGCCCGCGCCAGCGCTCGAGCTGCTCGCGCGTCAGCGCCGTGGACACCCCGTCCAGCGGCCGCAGGAAGTAGTCGATCATCCCGTTCGTCTCGGCGTGGTTGATGTCCCAGCGATACAGCTCGCCGTCGGCGACGACGTCGATGCCCGCGAGCTCCTGCGTCTTGATCACGGCGATCATTGCGTCGCGGAGACTCTCGCGCGTGCTGAGGACGCGCAGCCACGTGGGAACGGGATAACTGCCGACGACGGTCGTGTTGATGGTCATGGGGACTCCCACAGCGACGCGAATGTCCACCGATCGGGCGCCTCCATCGTGGACATGTCGGGCTCGACCGCGAACCCGAAGCCCGCACACTGCAGCGAGCCGATGTCGAAACGTCCGTCACGGATATGCGGCGCAACGACGCCGTGCTCGCGGGTGTAGAAGTCGGGATGCGCCGTGAGCGCCGCCTCGCGGACCGCGTCGGGCAGGTAGCTCAGGCCCGGGTGGTAGTGGTGGCCGTTGCGTTCCACGTGATCGAGGCCGAGCGTCGCGGCGAGGCAGAGGTCCGACTGCACGGGGACGACCCCGACGGAGCAGAGGTCCTCGCCGGTCATGAGGAAGTCGTGTTGACGACCGCTGTCGTTCGCGACCCAGGTGAGGCCGGCGTTCAGCAGGCTCTTGAGGGCGCCTTTGCAGTTCTTGCTGCTGACGCCGCGATAGCCGGCGGCGAGGGCACGCGGATACGCGTCCAGCGCGTCGTCGGACTCGTCGATGATGACCGGCTTCGCGCGCGATACCGTCCGGACCGCCGTCGCGCACGCCGGCGTCAGCGCGATGGCGCGGTCGAACGGCTGCTCGATGGCCAGAATGTTGTCCCAGAGCGTCGCCAGATCGGGCGAGGCCCGGATCCCGTCGATCAAGGCATCAAACTCGTCGGCGTGTTTGTACTGCTCGTTGCCGTCCAGCGTCAGTCGATAGTCGCGGCCGCGATGCTGCTGCCACAGACGAGCGACGCGCGTCAGCCGATCGAGATCCTGCTCGAGGCGGTTCGCCACCTTGACCTTGCCGTAGCGCACGCCCTGACGTGTGACGTACTCCTCGAGCGCCTGCGGCCGGCCGTCACCCACGCCTTCGCCGGGCGCAATGTCCGCCACCAGGAGCGCATCGCCCATGCCCACCGTCTGGCGGACGAAAATGGAGCGCAGCGGCTTGGCCGGCAGCCAGTCCGCCGGTGTCACTCCGCGGAGATCGGCGTGAACCAGCCCGGCGTCGATCCCGAGCAGATTCTCGCGTACTGCCCGGGCAAAGCTGACGTCATGGCGGCGGCACACGGCATCGATGACGGCGCGTTCCAGCAAGCTGGATCCGAAGCTTGCGAGGAGCGGCGGCGCGCCGAGGACGTCGCAGGCGTTCCGGATCTCGTCGTGGCAGGCCAGCCAGGCCGGGAAGAAGGCCGTGGGGGAGGCGAACGCGTCCGCATAGACCCGCTGGGACAGCGCGATCACGCGGAGCATGTCGTCCAGCTGCTGCTCGAAGTTCCTGGCGGGCGACTTGTCGAACCAGCTCGGCGGCAGGCAGTCGCCGCTGAAGCCGTCACGGACCTGGCCGCCGCACTCGATCGTGACGCGGACGATGGCCTGCGGGCAGCGGGTGAGGGACGCCACGCCGTAGCGGAAGGGGATGCGCGTCGTCGAGTTGCGCAGACCGAGCCGGGAGTCTTTCAGGGCGAGGCGCATCGGATTTCGGTCGCGACCCATTGTAGACGGGGGCGGCGGTCGCTTCGGGTCCACGCGCGAGATTGCGGAGCGCATGGCCGCGACACTGCGTGCGCGTGCTCAATCTCGAGCACTGGCCGACGTGGGGCCGGCGTGTGTTCCGCGCGCTCGACGGACCGCGACTGGACGGAGATCGAGGACGGGACGGAGGGGATTGGGAAGACGCTGGCGTCCGGAGGGCCGTCGCGCCGGCTGCGGATTGATGGATTGGGCGGCTGACACTTCTCGTCAGGGGTCTTGAAAGGCGAGGGAGGTGGACACCTCGCGGTGCGCCCTGGCCTGGGCGAGCAGCGTGGTGGCCTTTGCCTCGAACGTCTGCACGGCGTCGGCACCGGCTGCGAAGCGCGTGGGCGGTTCCTTGAGTGCGACGAGCTTGACGCAGTCGCGACAACCGCGTGGCCGGCAGCCAAGGCGGCCTTGGCAATGTCGACGCCCAAGCCGCGACTCGCGCCGGTAATGAGCCACACGTGCTTTTCATCCATGGCATGTTCCTCACGCAAGTTATATCGAAGCGAGCTCGCCAAACCAGCCAGCAGCCGTGACGGTCCTCGAAGCTCCTCGTGTGCGAGCGGGAAGCCTGTTCAGATGATGCCGCGCGCGCGCAGTTCGGCGAGAGCGGTTGAGGACAGGCCCAGCTCCTTCGTCAGGAACGGATCGGTGTCCTGTCCGAGTGCGCCGCCGGCGTGGTCGATCCGGCCCGGCGTCGTTGACAGGCGAGGGACCACGGCGTGCATCCGCACGACGTGGTCGTCCGACGGGATGTCCACCAGCAGGCCCCGCGCCGTCCAGTGCGGATCGCGCTCGATGTCGGCGATCGTCTGGACGGGCACGGCGGTCAGGTCGTGGGCCCGGATGATCTCGAGGTTCTCGCCGAGGTCGCGCGCGGCGATGGCGTCCGACAGCGCGCGATCCATGTCGCGCGCGTGCCGCACGCGCGCGTCGTTCGTGGCGAAACGCGGATCGGCGAGGAGGGGCTCCAGCCCCCAGGCTCGAAGCACGCGCTCGGCCATCTTCGGCGTCGAGCCGCTCAGCGCAATCCACTGTCCGTCCGACGTCCGGTAGCAGCCGCGGGGACTCGAGTTTCCGGAGCGGCTCCCGTCCCGCGTCCGGACGCGGCCGGTCGCCGCGTGTTCGGCTGGCAGTGGCCCGAGCAGCGAGAACAGTGACTCGAAGAGGGAGACGTCGATCGTCTGCCCGCGCCCGCCCCGGACGTCGCGGTGATAGAGCGCCATCGTGATGGCCTGCGCCGTGTACAGCGCGGCCGACATGTCGGCGAGAGGAAATGCTGGCACGATGGGCGCGCCGCCCGGCTCGCCGTTCATCGCCGCCAGACCGCTCGCGGCCTCGATCAGCGTGCCAAATCCCGGCCGGCCGCGATCGGGGCCCGTCTGACCCCAGCCGGAGATGCGGGCCAGGATGAGATTGGGGTGCAACGGCTCGAGCACGTCCCAACCGAGCCCAAGGTTCTCGAGGCCCCCCGGGACGAACGACTCGATCATCACGTCGAAGCGCGGCACGAGATCGAGGAGCAGCGCGCGGCCCTCCGCCGACTTCAAGTCGAGCGTCACAAAACGTTTGTTACGCGCGTACACCCGCCACCAGAGGTCCTGCCCATCGGTGGTCCAGCGGCGCAGCGGATCGCCCATGCCGGGTTGTTCAATCTTGACGACCTCGGCTCCGAAGTCGGCGAGCAGCATGCCGCAGACGCCCCCGGCCACCATGCGCGAGAGATCGAGGACGCGAATGCCCTCCAGCGGCCGGGACGTGGCGTCGCTCACGTCCGCTACGGTAACAGGCTGGAGCGCCGTCGTCACAGGCCGTACACTACCGGCCGGCCGCCGCCGGATCTCCGACGAGTTCATGGCGCGTGCGGCCGGACGAGGTCACTCATGGAACCGTGGCGCACGGCGATCGTCCAGACCAGCGATGGTCTGATTCGGCTTCGTGGGTACGACATCACGGCGCTCATGGCGCGCTGCACGTTCACCGACACGCTGTTTCTGCTGCACCGCAGCGAGCTGCCGACGGCCGATGAGCGCGCCCTGCTCGACGCGATTCTCGTCGGCGTGTCCGATCACGGCTCGGGAGCACCGTCGTGCGCGGCCGCGAGGCTGGCCGCCTCGGGCAACCGGCAATCCCTCTCGGCCGCGGTCGCGGCGGGCCTGCTCGCGATCGGGGACGAACATGGCGGTGCCGGGTCGGCGTGCATGGAGATGATCGCGGCCGGCCTGGCTCGCGGTCGGGCTGACCGGCTGTCGATCGACGACGCCGCCGGCCGGACGGTCGACGAGATGCGCGCGGCTGGGCGGCGGGTGCCGGGCCTCGGCCATCGCACCCATACGGTCGATCCGCGTACCCGCGCGCTCTTCGATCTCGCCCGCGCGCGGCGGGTCGCCGGCGACGGCATCGCGTTTCTCGAAGCCGTCGCAGCCGCGCTGACGGCGCGAGGCAAGGCGCTGCCCATCAACATCGATGGCGCGCTGGCCGCCGTGCTCCACGATCTCGGGTTCCCGCCGCCGTTCGGCAAGCTCGTCTTCCTGGTCGGACGCGTGGCCGGACTCACGGCGGAGGTCGCCGAGGAGTACCAGCGAGAGAAGCCGATGCGAGTCGGGATTCCGGTCGCGTACGACGGACCGCCGGCGCGCGATCTGGAGTGACGCGTTACCGTGGCGCGCCGCCGCGCATCGCGTGCGGCGTCACGGGCGCCTCGGTCATGCCGAGCGACCACTTGATTGCTTCGTAGTACATCCGCTGCACGTCGGCGATGTCCCAGGTGGCGTGGCTGTGCGCGAACGATCCGTAGAAGACGCGGCCTTTGCCGTACCTTTTCGCCCAGGCCAGCGGATGATCGCCGTCCGTCCGGCGAATGCCGGGATTGGTGACGCCGGTCAGATCGAGCCGCAGGAGCACATGGATCTTGTCGCGTGAGAACTCTCGCGCCTGGTAAAACTCGTCCGACATCGGAAACGACGCCGGCAGGTGCCGCGTGGCAGGGAAGGACTGATCTTCATTGATCACGACCCCGGGCCCGTTGACCGGGTGACCGTCGAAGCGGGCGCCGATCAGCTCGCCGAACTCCGGCCACGATTCGAACGCCGTCAGGCCGACGTGCGCCGCCACGAACCCCTTCCCATCGTCACGCACGAACGACAGCAGCGCTTCCTTCTGTTTGGCGTCGATTGGCACCTCGCGGTGGCCCATGAAGAAGATGGCATCGACGTTATTGAGATTCGGACCGCCGCTCGCGGGCGTGCCGTCGGTCTTCGTCGGCGTCTTCGAGATGATGTGCGAGTCGGTGCGGATGTAGGTGTCGTAGGCGCCGGATTCGTAGCCCAGCCGCGCGACGATCGCCAGCGCGTGCGACACCGAGTCGTGCTGCGCCTGCCCGTTGCGCGTGTCCGCCCAGGCGAGCACGACTTTGCGGACGCGCTGCGCGCCGCGGCCGCCGCGCCCGCCCCGGCCC
>CAZFAT010000341.1:0-17333 GCA_964517075.1 uncultured Solibacteraceae bacterium | reverse complement strand
GCCGTCATCCACGCCGCGGGCATCGAGTCGCCCGGACTCACCGCCTGTCTGGCCATCGGCGAGATGGCAGCGGCGCTGGCGGCGGAGTGACCGCGGGGATGCGTTCGGCCACGTAGCGCGCGAGCGCATCCTGCCAGGACGGCATGGCGATGCCGGCCGCGGCGAGCTTCGCGTTGGAGAGCGCGGCGAAGCGCGGGCGTGGCGCCCGCAGCGGCACATCCGTCATCCGCACATCCGTGACGCGTGCGTCGGGCCGGCCGGCCAGCCGCGCCAGCTCGTGCGCGATGCCGCTCCAGGTCGTCCGTCCGCTGTTCACGCAGTGGTAGAGGCCGTACGGCCGGTCCGTCGTGAGGAGCGCGTCGGTGGCCGACACGACGTCCTCGACGTAGCTCGGCGACACGGTGCGGTCCACGAAGGCACGGACCTCGGTGCCGGATCGAATCGCGTCGAGCATCCGGTCCACGCTGCTCGCCGCGCGGAGTCCGCCGAACAGGCTCTCGACCCGCAGCACGTAGTGCCGCGGCGCCTCCGCCGCCAGCCACTCGCCGAGGAGCTTCGAGGCGGCATACACGCCCTGTGGGTTGGCGGGATCGTCTTCGGTCAGGGGGCGGTCCGTGTCGCCCGCGAAGACGAAGTCCGTACTGAAGTGCACGAGGGTGGCGTCGAGGCTGACGGCGAGTTCCGCGACGGTCCGCACCGCCCAGGCGTTCACCGTGAGCGCGTCGATCGGATGGTCCTCGGCCGCGTCCACCTGCGTGTAGGCCGCGCAGTTGACGATGACGTCGGGGCAGAGCGAGGACAGGGCGGCGCGGACGTCGGCCGCGGCGGTGACGTCGAGGTCGGCGCGCGCGTACGCGACCACCTCGTGTCTGGCCCCCAGTTGGGCGGCCATCGCCTCGCCGAGCTGGCCCTGCGCGCCGAGCACGGCCGCGAGTAGTTTCATCGTGCGGCGTCGAACCCGGCGAGGCTGGCCACGACGTACCGCTGCTGCGCCTCCGTCAGCTCGCCGTAGATCGGCAGCGCGAGCGAACGCGCCGCCGCGCGGTCGGCCGCGGGCCAGGGGCCCGCGCCGCGGCTGGCCTCGCCAAAGCAGGCCTGCCGGTGAAAGGGGACCGGGTAGTAGATCTCCGTGCCGATCTGGCTGGCGGTCAGGTACGCGCGGAGGCGATCACGATCGTCCGTGCCGATGACGAACTGGTTGTAGATGTGGTGGCCGCCCGGCGTCTCGACCGGCGCATCGATGCGGGTGTCGAGCCCGAACTCGTTGAAGAGCGCGCGATACCGGTCGGCGTTGCGGCGCCGCGCCTCGGACCACGCCGTCAGGTGCGGCCGCTTGACCCGCAGTACGGCGGCCTGGATCGCGTCGATCCGAAAGTTCCCTCCGACCCGCGCGTGCACGTACTTGCTCTCGGCTCCATGGTCGCGCACCAGCCGCAGTTCGCGCGCGAGCGCGGGGTCGTTCGTCGTGACGAGCCCCGCCTCGCCAAATGCGCCCAGGTTCTTGGTGGGGAAAAAGGAAAAGCAGCCGACGTCGCCGATGCTGCCCACCGGCCGGCCGCGGTACGTGGCGCCGATGGCCTGGGCCGCATCCTCAATCAGCGTCGCGCCAATCCGGCGGGCGGTGGCGAGCAGCGGATCGAGTTCCGCCGGCAGTCCGAAGAGGTGCACGGGCATGATCGCCCGGGTCCGTGGCGTCACGGCGCGCTCGACCGCCGTCGGATCGAGATTGAAGGTGACCGGATCGATGTCAACGAACACCGGCGTAGCGCCGACGCGGCTGACCGAGCTGGCCGTCGCGATGAACGAGTGCGTCGGCGTGATGACCTCGTCACCCGGGCCGAGACCCAGCGCCATCAGCACGGCCAGGATCGCGTCGGTGCCTGACGACACGCCAATGGCGTGTTCGACCTGGAGCATGTCGGCCAGTTCGCGCTCGAGCGCCTCCACTTCGGGCCCGAGGATGAAACGCTGACTGTCGACCACCCGCGTCATCGCCTGCAGAATCTCGTCGCGCAAGGGACGATACTGCGCGGCCAGGTCGAGCAGCGGCACGGCGACGGCGGCAGGCGTGGTCTTCATGGCCGCGGCTACGACCCGGGTCCCACGATGCGGGGCGCGCCCCACAGCGCCTCGTCGCCGCGACGGTCGTCGCCGCCCGGCAGGCTGGCGTTCGTGTTGAAGAACACGTCGACGGTCCGGCCGGCATAGGGCGCGAGACTGATCTCGATGTCCTGCCAGCCGCGGTCGGCCGGCGTGGTAAATGGGGACAGGACGCGGTGCACGACTTCCTGCTGGTCGCGGTCGTCGGGGCCGGCGACGAGGATCCGGAAGAGCACGCCATCGCCTTCGATCGTCCAGGCGCTCTCGGCGATCCCCAGGCTGACGAGCAGGGTTCCGCGATCGGGGACGCGGACGGAGTAGACCAGGCGGCTCGGTTCCTTCACGAGGATCGAGCGGCGGCTCACGCCGCCGAGCGACGCCTCCACGACCGTGAACGCCTCGGGCGAGGGGCGCTGCTCGCGGGCGCTCGGGAGGGCCTCGACGAGATCCGCGGACGGCCCCGGGCGCCGCAGCGACAACCACCCGACGAGGCCGCCCACCGCCAGCGCCCCCGCCAGCACCCAGAGTGGCCCGCGCATCTGGCGCATTATAGCCGTCGCGTCTTGACCGCCGCGCGCGTTTCGCGGTCCGCCTCGCGGCGCTTGATGGTCTCGCGCTTGTCGATCGTGTTCTTGCCTTTGGCGAGTGCGATGGCCACCTTCACGCGGCCGCGCTTGAAGTACATCCGCAGCGGGACGATGGTCAGGCCGCGCTCGGTGGTCTTGCCGAGCAGCTTGTTGAGCTCCTCGCGCTTGAGCAGGAGCTTGCGCGGCCGCGTCGCGTCGTGCGAGGCCGATCCGCCATGGCTGTACTGCCCGATGTGCACGCCCAGCAGGAACGCCTCGGCCTGCTGCAACCGGCAGTAGCTCTCGCGCAACTGCACGCGCCCCTCACGAATCGCCTTGACCTCGGTGCCGGTCAGGACGACGCCGGCCTCGAAGGTTTCGAGGAGGTGATAGTCGTGTCCCGCCTTGCGGTTGTCCGCGATCAGCAGGACGCCGTCGTCAGGACGTTTGGCCATCAGCGTCGCCCGATCACGGCGTAGTCCTGGAACGTGAACAGGCGCGCGTTGAGCTTGTCCACGTTCTCGTTGAGCGTCTCCACGAGGTCCTGGAGATCCGCCGCGGCGCCCGCGCCGGGGCGAGCGACCGGCATCAGCCGGCTCGACGCGTCCACGGGCGACTTGAACGCCATCTCGATCCGATCGAACCCGCTCACGCGCAGGAAGTAGCGCAGCGTGTCGGGATGGAGCGGCCAGACGTGCGTGACGTCGCGGATGAAGCTCTCGAAGAACGCGACCCAGCAGGCCGGGTTGATCGTCTCGAGCACGATCACGCCGCCCGGCCGGATCTTGTGTGCCGCCGTCTCGAGGAGCCGCCACAGGTACGCCGGCTGCAGGTGTTCGACCACCTGCGCGGCGAAGAGCCCGCCCAGCGAGGCGTCGGGCAGAGCCACGAGGTAGGCGAGGGCATCGGCCTCCACGGCGTCGAGGCCGCGGGCGCGCGCTTCGTCAACCATGGCTGGGTTGAGGTCGAGTCCGCGCGCAGAGATGCCGTCCTGTCGCAGGAGGTCCAGGAACTCGCCCCGGCCGCAGCCGATGTCGAGGATGTCCGAGTGCCCGCGAAACGTCGGGACGTACTCTTCGAGCCGGCGCCGGATGTCGGCTTGCGATCCGCGAAAGGCGTTTTCGAAGCCGACGTACTTGAAGGCGTCGAGATCGACCGCGACCGCCGGTCCCGCGGCGGTCGCGTCCACGGCGGCCGCGGGGCGAGGCGATGTCAGCAGCCGCTCCACGTCGCGCTTGAGCGCGAGCGCCGTCTGCTGAGCCAGCCGCGACGTGTCGGCGACGTCATCGAGCGCCGCGAGCCGGCCGGTGAATCGAGCCTCGCGCGCCCCGAGGGACTCCCAACGCTTGAGCCAGTCGTCGGCGACCGCGCTCAAGCCGGCGTTCACCACGTCGGCGCGGCCGCCGGTCAGCCGATCGCTGGCATCCACGTAGCCGGCCACGGCCTCGAGGAAGGGGAACAATTGCGGCGGGGGACCCAGCACGCGCCAGAGCGCGGTGCGAACGCGATCCTTCAACGAGGCGCGTGCCCCGAGCTCCCACCGGATCAGCGTGTCGAGGGCGGCGTGATAGCGGTTGGCGGCGTCCTGCCGTTCGCGCTCGAGCCGGACCAGCCGGTCGGCGAGTGAGTCGCCGGTCACGTCAGCGCCGTCCGGCGGCGCCGGTGACCAGCCCTTCGGTGGGGCTGGACGCCGAGGCGTAGCGCTTTCTGGGGATGCGGCCGGCGAGGAAGGCGAGGCGGCCCGCCTCGACCGCGCGCCGCATGGCGGTGGCCATCATCACCGGATCGCCCGCGCCCGCGATGGCCGTGTTCATGAGCACGCCGTCGACGCCGAGCTCCATCGCGATCGCCGCGTCGGACGCGGTGCCGACGCCGGCGTCGACAATGATGGGCACGCGCGCCTGCTCGCGGATCAGCTCGATGTTGGCGGGGTTCTGGATGCCCTGGCCGGATCCGATGGGCGCGCCGAGCGGCATGACGGCCGCTGCGCCCAGGTCCTGCAGCTTGCGCGCGGCAATCGGGTCATCGTTCGTGTACGGCAGCACGACGAAGCCTTCGGCCACGAGCGTGCGCGTGGCCGCGAACAGGGCCTCGTTGTCGGGCAGGAGCGTCCGCTCGTCGCCGATGACCTCGAGCTTGATCCAGTGGGACAGCCCGGCTTCCCGCGCGAGCCTCGCGGTCCGCACCGCGTCGTCCGCGGTGTAGCAGCCGGCGGTGTTGGGCAGCAGGAAGATGCGTGCGGTGTCGATCCAGGCGAGCAGGGATTCGGCGCCCGTCGCCCTGAGGTCCACGCGGCGAACGGCGACGGTGACCATCTCGGTGCCGGACGCCTCGTGGGCGGCCCGCATCACGGCGTGCGACGAATACTTTCCCGTGCCGACCACCAGCCGCGACGTGAATTCCCGGCCCGCGATGACCAGCCGATCGGACATGACCGGGGTCAGCTTACCACCCTCTTCGCCAGGCTCACGAGCAGGCCCGTGAGTCCGAGATACAGCAGGGCGGCCAGCCAGAAGTTGGCGTCGATGCCAATCCAGATCGACACCGCGACCGCAATGATCGAAGCGAGCACGCCGAACGCGCCGTTGACGCCCCACGCCCAGGCCGCCACCGCCGGCGTCTGGTGAACGAGCCGCACGCCGAAGGGGAAGCACATGCCGAGCAGCAGCGAGAGTGGTGCGGCAAACAGCAGCACCACCGTGGTACGGACGCCGAGGCCCGACGTAATGGTTCCCGCCAGCACATGGCGCAACGTGAGCACCGTGAGCACGAGCGCCACCGCAATGGCCATCGGCACCAGGCGAAACCATCCGCCGCGCCGGATGGGCACACGTTCGGAGAGGAGGCTGCCGAGCCCGGTGAACAGCAGCATCGAGAACAGGACGATGGCCAGGGTGTAGGTCGGGTGGCCGAGGTAGATCGAGAACCGCTGGAGCAAGCCGATCTGAATCAGCATGTACGCGAAGCCGATCGTCGCGAAGTACGCCATCGTCGTCGCGAAGTGGCGCGGCGGCATGGGCGGACGGCCCGCGCGGATCAAGGGCCACCCGATGATGAGCGCGACCAGGATCGTGGCGACGGCCAGCAGGACCAGGAGCATGCCGGTGGCGCGCAGGTTGCCGGCGACCGTGCCGCCGGTCGGCAGCGACGCGGCGGCGAACAGCGCCCGCGGCTTGAGCATGTTGAAGTAGTACGGCCGGCTGTCGGTCGGCGGGCTGTAGTCGTAGTGCGGATCGGCCGCGGCCGCGGTCAACTCGGCCAACGATCGGCTGCGTGCGATGCGATCGATGAGGCCGTTGCCCGCGGCCATCCAGGGCGCCGCGATGATCTGGAAGTCGCGGTCAGCCGACACGGTGGTCAGCACGTCGCGGTCCTCGTCCGAAAAGGGCGCCGCGGACACCAGGAGCGTGGCGACGCGGTGGCGGACGACCAGGATCACGTGATCCATGGGGTTCGCCACGCCCCGATCGATCAGCGCGGCGACACCGAGCGCCAGCAGGCGGCTCGTTTCCGAGACGTTCTCGGGATCGAACCAGCGCGAGACGCTCAGCACCCCGGCCGGCTTCAGTCGATCCAGGAACACCCGCCAGGCTTCGAGCGTGTACAGCCCGTTCTCGGACAGCGTGAAGGCCCCGGCGCCGGTGGCGGCCCAGGTATCCACGAGCGACATCTGGATGATGTCGAAGCGTCGATCGTGTCGCGTGAGATAGGCCCGGCCGTCGTCGTGGACCAGCGTGACTTCGGGGCGCGGTGCGATGTTCGCGAAGTCGCGATGGCTGCCGCGCAGCAGATCGATCATGATCTGGTTCACGTCCACGCCGAGCACAGACTGGTTCCGGCCCCAGAGGGCGGCCAGGATGTCGCGCCCGCCGCCCACCCCGATGATCGCGACGTCGCCGCGCCGCAGATAGTAAGGCAGCGTCGTCACGTCGTAGCTCACCCACTCGAGCGTGGTCGGATCGCCATTCCACTCGGTGATGGGCGTGCCGGCTTCGCCGTCGATCAGCATCCAGGCGAGGTTGGTGCGGAAGGCCTCGTGCCCGCGGCCGGGCCCCCACAGAAAGGCCGGCGCCTCGCCGGGATAGTGCACGAGCACGTAGGAGTGGCTGTTCCAGCGCGTCAGCGCGTTCGCGTCGTTGCTGCGCCAGACCTGCGGGTTCTTCGGATACAGGACCTGGAGCGGCGGGCGGTCGCCCGTGTTGACGAACGCGACCGCCACGAGGACACTTCCCAGCACGACGGATCGGGTGGCCCCGCGAATGTTCGCGACGCGATGGAAGCACGCCGCCGCCACCGCCGCGGCCGCGGCGGCGAGGAAGATCGCGGAACTGATGTTGGTGCGTTCAAGGAGGGGCACGACGAGCACGCACCCGGCCGCCGCGCCGACGAGATCGAAGGCATAGAGCCGCCCGATGGCGCCGCCCATGCGCGTGAGCGCCACCGTGACGGCAATCCCCGACAGCACGAAGGGCACCGCCAGCACGATGGTCGAGACGACGATGGAGAGCACCTCCATCAAGTTGTAGTCCTGCAACGGCAGAAACGGGATCGTCAGGTTGACCAGGTGCGACAGGGGAATCGTCGCGGCGAACCAGAACGTCGTCTGTGCCAGCGCGCGCGGCGCCTGCTCAGGAGAGAACCGAGCGGGATGGAGAAAGACGAACACCGCGCCACCCGCCATGCCGAGCATCGCGAGCGAGACGGCAAAGAACGACAGGTGGTACCAGGTGAGGACCGACAGCAGCCGGGCGTCGAGCGTTTCGAGAAGCAGCGTGGCGAGCGTGGCGAAGAACAGGCCGACGCCCAGGAGTGAGGTGCGCATGAGGAGCGATCGTATCAGGAACGAGTCAGGTCACGTTGGAAGTTGGAAGCCAGAAGTCAGCGAGCGTTCATGATCCGTCGCGCCGCCTCGAGGTTGCGTGTCGCCTCCGCGAAGTCAGGCTTGATCGCCAGCGCCCGTTCGAAGCGCTCGGCGGCCGCGCGCATGTCCCCCTCGGTCGCGAGCACGACGCCGAGATCGTTGTGCGCCTCGGCCGAGTCTGGATCGAGGCGCAACGCCTCGCGGAACGCCGCGATCGCTTCGGTCGGACGTTGCTCGCGCGAGAGCGCGATGCCGAGGGCGCGGTGCGCCTCGGCCGACGCGGGCATGGCCGCCACGGCGGGGCGCAGGTGTTCGAGGGCCTCGCGCGGTCTGCCGGCGGACAACAGCGTGGCGCCCAGGCTCAGCCGCGCACGGGGGTAGTCGGGCTGAAGGGCCAGTGCCCGCCGGAATTCCGCCTCGGCCTCGGCGGGCCGGCCCGCCTCGCGGAGGGCCTTGCCGAGGTTGTAGTGCGCCGGCGCCCAGTCGGGTTTCAGCCGGATGGCGCGCCGGTACTCCGCGGTCGCTTCATCGAGTCGGCCGTCGGACCAGAGTGCCTGTCCCATGTTGCTGGCCATGACGGCCTGCGTGAGCTCCGCCTGGACGATCGGCTGGAGGGCCACCACGGCCACGAGCGCCATCGCCGCCGCGGTCCCCACCACGACGGGCCGTGGCGCCTCGCGAACGAACCGCGGCAGCGCGACGAGGCCGGCGCCCGCGAACAGCACGAGGAACGGCACCAGCGGATAGCGGTAGCGCGCGAAGACATAGAACAGGACGACGCTGAGGGCGTACACCGCGGTCAGCGCGATCAGCACGCCGGTGCGCTTCCGATCGCGCCAGGTCACGACGATGCCCAGCAGGGCCAGAGGCATGAGAACCCCGAAATGGCCAACCCATCCGGTGAGTGCGAGCGGTGTGGACCAGTCGGCATAGGTCGCTTGGCTTTCTGTGTCCATGATCTCGGTCGCGTTCACGATCAGTCCGACCTTGGTCGCCATCAGGGCCAGCCATGCCGCCGGCTGCGATCGAATGAACGTGAGCGCCTCCGAGGTCCAGTATCGCGAGACTCCTGCCGGTGTGAGTCGCCGTCCCGCCGCCTGCTCGGCCAGCGCCGTCGCGTCCTCGCGCTCGTACTGCGCCCCTCCTCGCCCTGGGCGCAGCGGGTCGTAGCCACCCGTGGCGTTCGGGTTGTTGCCAATGTAGAAGTTGGGGCCGAACTGCGACGTCGTGACGTGGAACTCGCCGCCCACGCTGAGGTTGCGGACCGCCACCGGCAGCAGGACGATCGCCAGGCCGAGCACGAGCGTGCCGGCCGCCCGGAGGTTCGCGGCCGTGAGGCGACGGCCGCGGGAGGCGGCCCAGACGATCAGCACTAGCGTGAACGTCAGCGCGTTCTCGCGCGACAGGCTGAGCGCGCCGAGCGCGACGCCAAGCGCCAGCCACGGCCACGCCAGCGCCGGGTGGTCAATCAGCCAGCGCGCGAGCAGCCACAGCATCACCGCCAGCAGGATCAGATCGAGCGCCGACTTCTGAATCAAGCCATCGAAGAAAATGGCCGGCGCGTACAGGGCGAGGAAGAGGCCGGCGGTGATGCCCGCCGGGCGCGAGAACAGCCGCGATCCGGCGGCGGCGACGAGCGCGCACGCGAGCGATCCCAGCACGGCCTGGACCAGCCGGACCACCAGCAGGTCGTGCCCGGCGATGGTGTAGATCGCGGCAAGGAAGTATGCGTAGAGCGGCGCCTGGTAGAACACGTCCTGACCGATCCAGTCGCCGCTGGCGATCCGCTGTGCCCACAGGTCGTACGCCCGCCCGTCGCCGATGAGCAGATTGAAGAACGGCGCGCGGCGAATCTGCCAGAGGTGGATCAGCCGAACCGCGAGGGCGAGGAGGAAGATGGCGACGAGCGGCAGGGCGCTGTCAGCCGTCAGCTTTGAGCGTTGAGCTTCTGGCACAGCGGGTTTGCGCCGGACCCGCGTCCTTGGGGAACTGCCCACGTCTCAGCATTCTCGCTCACAGACCACGTTCACGGCTCACAGCTCATGGCGTAACCACTGCATACCCCTGCCGCGCCCGCACAGTGACGCCGGGCCGCTTGGCGCGGATTTCAACGCGCCGCACGGCCGGACCGGCCGCCGGGGGGACGAACGTCAGGAGGTAGCTCGTGCGCATCAGGTCGAGGATTTGTCCGACCGCCGTGCGCGTGTTGTGATTCCCGCGCGCGTCGGGAATCACCAGTCGATGGACGCCGCCCGAGGCGGCCGTGAGCCGTTCGAGCAGGGCGGCCGGGCCCGGCGACCGCTCCGAGTGCGGGACGCCGAGACTTCGCGTCGGCGGGTTGAGCTCGACGATCGACACGGCAATCCCCGCCAGCATCGCCCGCTCGGTCACGTCGGCCAGCGGCGCGCGATTGCCTGATGCGCGGCCGTCGGTGACCACCACGATCGCCCGGCGCCGCGCCTCGGGCGGAAACAGCGTCAGTGCCTCGTCCACCGCGTCCCACAGCGGCGAGGGCTCGACTGGCCCGTCCGGAATCGCGAAGACCCGCAACGCGCGCTGGAGCGTCGCGCGGTCGCCGGACCAGACCGGGCTCGCCACGAACCGCGGGCCAATCATGCCCATGACCCGCGCGCGATCCTCCGTCCGCACGTCCGTGATCAGACGATCGGCCGCCAGCGAGAACGCTTCGGGCCAGGGCGTCGCCCAGACGCCGCGCAGCCGGCCCGTCACGCTGGTGGTGAGATCCGCGAGGAGCAGCGTGTCGATCGGCAGCGGCCCCGTGGCGGCGAGTGCGAATGGCTGGGACACGTCGTCGCTGACGATGTCGAAGTCGTCGCGGGTCAGACCTTCGAGCGGCACGCCGTTGGGCGCTTCGACGGTCACATGTACGGCGATCGTCTCCCGGGCCTGCGCCGTCGTCGCACGGACAGCCGCTCCCACCGCCACCGCCGTGGCGCCCAGCCCGGCGAGGACGATGAGGTTCCGCCTGGACGGCGTCATCGATCGGCCTCGGCGACGTAGCTCCGCCTGGCGCGCGCCACATAGCGCGGTTCTTTCACCCGCACCTCGAGCCGATGGGTGCGGCCGTCAAGCGTGGCCGGCACGAATCCCAGAACGTACTGGTGGTGCAGTTCCTCGACCACGCGGGCCATGGTCGAGGCCAGTTCCGCGTTGCGCCGGAGCTCGAAGCGGCCGCCGCCCGTCTCGTTGGCGAGGCCGACGACGCTTCCGGCCAGCCCGGGGCCCTCGAGCCCGATGACGTAGACCATGAACCCGCCGTCAATGGCGCGCTTGGCGACGACGGCCGGCGTCTCGCGCCGCATTCCGCTGAAGTCCGCGCCGTCGGTGAGCGCGAGCAGGACACGTCGGCCGGGCTCGTCGCGGAGGGAGATCATCGCCGCATCGAGCGCGGCGTACAGCGGCGTGCCGCCGCCGGGCCACAGTTCTTCGCCGATGATCTGCAAGAGCCGCGTGCGGTCGCCGGTCAGCCACGGGCTGAGGGCGACCTCCGCGCCGAACGTCCCGATGCGCACGCGGTCGCCCGGCTGCAGCTGATCCACGAAGTGGCGTGCCGCATCGCGCACCCGAAGGAACTCGCCCGCCACGCTCGCGCTCATGTCGAGCAGCAGCACGACCGTGATGTCCTGCCTGTCGCTCGAGAACACGGTGAGCGGGACCGGCGTGCCCTCGTCGAGGACGTGGAAGTCGTCGCGGGTCAGGTTCGGGACGAGGCGGCCGGCGGCGTCCTGAACCGTCGCGTAGATGGCGACGGTGCGGGTGCCGCCACGGAAGGTCGCCTGCGGCGTCTGCTGCGCCAGTCGGGCGGCCGGCAAGGCCGTCCCGGCGAGCAGGGCAAGTCCGACAACCGCGAAGACGGGACGCATGAGCCGCCTCAATTGTGACGCGGGAAAGGCACGGGGCGTTTACCGGGCAAGACAAGGCGAAAGGGACGAGAAGGTACGAGGGTGCGAGGGGTTCCGCGCCGCGTTCGACGAGCACGTGGCGGCGCTCAAGGCCCTGCTCGGCGGCTGACCCGCTACCTCGAGGATCCGTTGGAGTCCGGGACTTGTCTGTCCGACGAGGACGACCGTAAGGTGAGGAGGCGCAGCGCGTGGCGAGCATTGAGGAACGGGTCGCTTTCGTCGAGGGCCGGCTGGGCGGAGACCTGTCGAAGAACTTTCGCTGGATCGTGGGCATTCAGATCACCACGCTCCTCACGGTCGTGGCCACGCTGCTGGGCGCCCTGGGCATGCGGTAGGCGGGCGGGCGAGGGCGGCATTTGCAGAGCGGCTTCGACAGGCGTAGCCTGCTCTCACCACCAGTCAGCGGAGGGTCCCCATGCCCGTTCCGGAGCGCCCGCAGATCAACATCAGCAGCATTTCCGTGGCCGGCATCGGCGGCCTCGGAATGATCGGCATCGTCGTCATCATGGCGTTCGCGCTGCCGGCCGTGCGCTGGTTCCTGCTCGTCGCGCTGGCGGGCGGGGTCATCGGCGGCGCTGCGTTCGTCGCCTACCGCCGCTGGGTCAAGGTCGAGCCGCCGCACGGCCCGACGCTCATGGTGGAGACGCCGGCGGCCCCGCAGGTCCGCGCTGCCAACGACGAGCCGGTCGATCCGTCGGTGAAGCTCGCACCGGTCGCGACCGCGAGGTAACGTCGTCAGTGCCGGCGGCGATCGCAGGCGTCATCACCGCACAGGTCAGGACACCGATACCAATCAGTTTTGTGATCATGACGTCGTCTCCTCGTCCAGGCGCTCAATGACTTGGACCAGGGAAACGACGCGGAAGTGACATCGAACGGTTGTACCCTCGTACCGTTCGTGTCTATCTAATGTCGAATCTCACGTCGCGCCGCGTGGGGATGCCGCTGGCGCGTGCCGCGCTGACGCTGAGCAGATACGGTCCGGTCGTCAGTTCGGCGAGCGGGAGTGCAATCTGTTGAGCCACGCCGCGCCCGCCGCTGAACGCCTCCACTGATAGCGTCTCACTGTGGTCGAACGCGGCTTGATCCAGCCGGTTGATGATCTGCACGCGAAGAGTCACGGGCGATGCTGCCGCGGTGCCGCCCTGAAAGACGTGGAAGAACGCGGAGATGGCGTCCGAGGCGGCAAAGCTGCGCGCACTCGTCGGCACGACGGGAACGACCGTTGCGAGCGCATCGGTCCGCGCCGGTTCGGCGGATGGAACGGTGCCGAGGATGACCCCCGACAGCGTCACGGGAGCGCGGGACACGTCGGGCACTTCGATGGCCGTGAAGACCGTGCCGCCGCGGCCCGCCGATGCGCTGCGCGCGTTCCAGCGCAGCTCGTGGCGCCCGGGCGGCAGCGTCAGGCGGTCAATGAACTCGTAGCGTGTCTCGTCGCCGGCGACCGCGGGTTGCACGGTGAACGTGTGCGTGCCCACCACCGGTGCACTCGGCCGGCCCTTCGGGTCGTAAATCTGCCGGATCAGCGTCATCGTCTCGTTCACGGGCGTGCGCGTGGGCGGCAGGCGCACCGAGAGCGCGACAGCGACGTCCATGTCCCGACCGGCGCCGGTCGCGGCGAGGCCCACGGGCGCGACATGCAGCCGCAACGGGAGCCCGGCTGGCGGATAGAGGCCGGCCCTGGTCAGGCTGCTCGCACTCGGTGGCCGCCGACCGATCTCCGGTCCGCTGGTGATCAGCGAGTCCCACAGGCTCGACACTTCGGTGCCGCTCGGATCCCAATCCTTGGGAGTGGTGGCGGCTCCCGGCGGCGTGCTGAAGTAGCCCGTTCGCGTGCGCACGGTCACGTAAGGCCGGTTGACCTTGACCTCGAGGCGGCGGAACTTGCCATCGGGTGCGCCGTGCGTCGACTGGTAGCCGAGCAGGTAATACGATCCCGCCTCCGCGACTACCCGTTCCGCCATGGTGGCGGTGGAGTCACCGTTCGCGCCGAAAACCATGCCGCCCGTGTAGTGGCCGACATCTTCGAGGAACCGTCGGAAGCCGCTCTCCTCGACAGACTGCGCGAACCGCTGGTCGTCCGAAACGTCCAGTGTGTAGATGTTGATGTTCGCCTGCTGTGCCACCGCGTACACGTGCGTGATGTCGCTGACGCGGACCGGCGCGCAGTCGCCGCCGGAGGGAATCATCCCCCGACCGCCGCCGATCTGCTGCGTGCGATAGAACTTCCAGTCCTCGATGACGCGCCACATCGGCGTGCCGGCGGTGACGAGGACGATGCTCTTGCGGCGGTTGGGGACGAGGGCGAGCCGGCGCGCGGCGACTTCCAGCGTTGGCACGAGCGGCTGCTCCTGCGCGCACTGGACGGTGGGGCGCGACTGCACGTCTGAGCCTTGTCGAGGCAGGCCGCTCGGCCCCCACGGCGCCGCGGGCGTCTTCGGGACACGCGGGTTGAGCGGTCCAGGTGTACTCGCCTGCCATTGCTCGGGCGGCGCCTGCGGGTGACGCCCTTCGAATCCGTTGACGGCCTCCATCAGCTTCCCGCGATCGTTCGTGAAGTCCACCGTGCGGCCCGCGTTGTGCGCGAAAATCACGGCGGCCACGTCGGACGGCCCGAGACGACTGAGAATCTCCCGTCCGGCCGCCCGCGCATTGTTCACGAGGAACAGGTCATCGGCCGGAATGGTCCAGTCGTCCATCACGATGGCGTACGGGCGGCCGTCGCCGAGCTGGTCGACGAGATCGTTGGTGGCGATGTCCACGCCGGCGTGGCGCATCCACGCCGTGGGCTTCGGATCGCGGTCGGCGACGATGACCTCGCTGAAGGCCGCAACCTTCTGGGGGACGCCGTCCTCGATGACGGTGAAGTCCGCGGCGGTGAGCCCGGTGACGGGCCGCCGGTCCTTTTCGAGGACCGACACGTCGAGGCGAATCAGGTCGACCTCGCCACGAAAGACCGGAGGTAGCTGGGCGGGCGCCTGCTGGGACGGATCCTGCCGCGGACCGGCAAGGACCGACACGACGGCGAAGGACGCGAGGAGGAGCACCGTGACGTTGCGGCGCACCGGCGGGAAACCTTTCTCTGACAGGGGCAGGCGGGTTCGATTCTAGAAGGTTCAAGGGGGGAGGTCAAAGGCGGCGGGAAATGGCGGGCCGGGAAATGGAGGAGCCGACCTTCAGGTCGGCTCCCCTCCATCCGTTTCCGTCTACTTCACGATCGCCGGCTTCGGGGCCGCCTTCTCAGCCGGCGGTGCCACCGTCACCGTCTGTTCCTTGCGGTCGCGGACGATCGTCAGCGTGACGTCGCCGGTCGTCTTGCCAAGGCGCAGCCGAAGGTCGACGGCGTGCGCCACGGTCTCGCCGTTGACGCGCGTGATGACGTCGCCCGCCCGCAGGCCAGCGGTCCGCGCCGGTGAGTTGTCGGTCACCGCTGTGACGAGGACACCCGACGTCGCGCCGAAGTACTCACCGAGCTCTCCCGTCAGTTCCTGCACCGTGACACCCAGACGCGCCGGGCCGCCAAAGATCGCGAGCGGTTGATGGACGGCGACCCGCGGATTGATCCGTGTCAGGAGATCGTCGTGCAGGTCCACGCGGCCGCCACCACCAAACGTCACGGTGCGGGCCGCGCGCGCCGCTTCGGGCACCACGTTCAGCGTCACACGTTCCCCCGCGCGCTGGACGACGGTCTGCACCGACCGGCCCTCGGGTGTCTCGTCGACGAGCCGCGCGAAGTGTGCCGCGCTGCGGACGCGTTCCCCGTCGAACGTCACAATCACGTCGCCGGTCCGCACGCCCGCGCGCGCGGCAGGACTGTCGGTGCGGACCTCCTGCACGTAGGCGCCGGCGGGAGCCGTCAGCTTCGCGGCCGTGGCGTCCGCCTCGCTGACGTCGCGGATCGCGACGCCAATCTGGGCACCGTCGGCCGCCGGACCTCTCAGAAACGTCAGGGGCGCCGTCCTCGCCGTCTGCGCGGCGATGGGCGAGGGCAGCGTGAACATCGCAGCGGCCACGACCCCCAGCATCGCTACCGCCTGCTGCACGACATGCATTCTGGACTTCATCGTCAGACCTCCGAAGAAAGGCGATCCGGCTAGCCGGCGTTCCGTGTAGTAGGACGCGCGCGGGCCGCAGGCGGTTGGCGGCCGGGCTGGCCCGGCGCACCGCTGCGGGAGGGCACCACGCCGACCCGGGCCGGCGTCGGCATCAGTCGGTCGCTGCCGCCACGACCACGCGATCCCGCCCGTCCGCCTTGGCGCGATAGAGCGCCTGGTCCGCGGCCCGCACGAGCGCTTCCGCCGTGTCGCCGTGGACCGGGAAGGTGGCCACGCCAATTGAGACCGTAATTTGGCCGAGCACCTGATCGGCGTACGGCACGACCAGCACCCTCGCGCTCTCGCGCAGCCGATCGGCGCGCGCGGCCGCGTGGGCCGCGTCGGTCCCGGACAGGATGAGCGCGAACTCCTCGCCGCCAAACCGGCAGGCCACGTCTTCGCCGCGGACCTGCTTGACGAGAAACTCTCCGAGCGCTCGCAGCAGGGTGTCGCCCGCCTGGTGGCCGAACGCGTCGTTGAAGCGCTTGAAGTGATCGATATCCACCATCAGGATCGACACGCCCTGGCCGTCGCGAGCGGCCCGCTGCAGTTCGCGGTCGAGCGACTCCTCCATATAGCGGCGGTTGAAGAGGCCCGTCAACGGATCGCGGATGGACTGGCGGCGCAGCACTTCGCGCAGCCGGAGGTTCGCCAGCGCCAGCGAGAGCCGCTCGCCCACCGCCATCGCCTGTCGGCCGAGGGTCGCCATGATCCGGCCGACGTCCTCCGCGCTGGCGGCGTCCGTGTCGGCGCGCTCGAGGCACAGGACGCCGAGCGTTTCGCCGTGTGCCGCCAGGGGCACACAGACATGTCCACCCCTCGGCGCGCCGGCCATGTGCGCACACCGTAGCGGGGACGTCGCCGCTTCGACGACGTGGATCCGGCCGCGCCGGAGCGCCCAGCAGCGATCGGGAGCAAACGACGACTCGGTCGCGGGCGAGTCGCCCCACACCGCCACGCGCTCGACCGTGTTGCGCGACGGACTCGTGATACACAACGCTCCCGTCGATCCCTGGAGGATGGCCGGCAGCGTCTCGCCCACGATGCGATACGCCTCGTCCACGTTCTGACAGGACTGCAGAATGTCCACGATGTCGGTGAGCTTGACCGCCTCCTGTGCGTGCTCCTCCGCCTCCTTCAGCGCACGATCGAGACGCTCATGCGCGGCGCGCAGAGCGACTTCCTCCTCGCGCCGCTTCGAGATGTCCTCCGCGATGCCGACGGTGCGGACCACGCGTCCGGTCGCGTCCTTCGCGGCGAATGTCCGCGCGTGAATCCAGCGAACCGAACCATCGGGCCGCGCGATGCGGTACTCCATGTCCGTCGGCAGGCCCTGGAGGCTCCGGACGAACACGGCGCCGACCATGGCGCGATCCTCCGGGTGGACCGCCTCCATCCACGCCTCCGGCCGCTCGTACAGTTCCTGGCAGGAGCGTCCCCAGACTTCTTCATAGGCGGGGCTGATGTAGCCCATCCGCAGGGGTTCCGGCTCCACCGTGAAAAAGACCTCTCGCATGTTCTCGGCCAGTTGCCGGAACTGCTCCTCGCTCTCGCGGAGCGCGGTCTCAATCCGCTTCCGATCGGTGATGTCCCGGCCGATACCGACCCCTCCGATGAGGCGTCCCTGGTCGTCCTTCAGCGGTCCGACGCTCAGCAGGACCGGCAGCGTGGTGCCGTCCGCCTTCGCGAACAGGCATTCGCCCCGCCAGCCCCCATCCTGAAGGCCCTTCTCGCCGATCTCGCGTGCCAGCGCCGGGGGGTTTTCCGCCGACAACGCGATCGCCAG
>CAZFAT010000340.1:0-9293 GCA_964517075.1 uncultured Solibacteraceae bacterium | reverse complement strand
GGGTGTAACTCGAGTTTCTGGCCGTTGCCGAAGAGCACGAGCATATAGCGCTGGTTGACGAGGCCGATGTCACCGCGCTGGCGGCGCATCTCGAGTCCGCGCACGTCGGCCTCGATGGTGTAGTTCGACCAGGTGGGCCGTCCCATGATCACGCGGGCGCGGCGGCCGACGGTGTCGTCGCGCGGCCGCAGGATCACGCCATTGCCCTCGATGGTCGTGGCCTGCACCTTCGCGTTGGCCGTCCACCACGGCATCGGTCCCTTGATGCCCTCGAAGTCGTAGGTGAGCGGCAGCGGCGGAAGGACGCGCACGCGCGCCTGGCCGGACACGGCGCCGACGGTGGCCTTCACGAACCCCGCGCTGCCCGCCTTGGGCGCCACGTAGGTGCCGTCAGCACCGACCGTGCCCTGCAGCAACTCGACGGACCACTGCGCCTCGGAGGCCGGCGCCTGGCGGATGAAGTTGCCCCTCGCGTCGAACAGCTTCAGCGTGAACGCCTGCTTGCCGCCCGGGTCGAGCATCACTTCGTGGGGGAAGACCTGAATCTGGGCGACGGGCCCGGTCGACGCCGCGGGACGCGCCTGCGCCGCCGGCTTGGTCGTCGAGGGGCGGTGCGTGCCAATCGCGTAGACGCGCTCCATCGACGTCACATACACCCGGCCGTCGGCCACGATGGGTGACGCGACGATGGGATCGGGACTGCCGGCCTGACCGACGACGTCCTCATCCAGGACCTCGGCGCCCTTCGCGCTCGGCCGCAGAATAAAGAACTTGCCGTTCTCGGTGCCGATGTACAGCTTGCCGTCGGCGAGGACCGGCGATCCCTTCTGCAGCGTACCCAGGGTTTTCGTCCAGACTTCACCGCCGGTCTTCAGGTCGAAGGCGGCGAGAATCGCGCCGTTGTCCACGGAGTACAGCCGCTCGGCGTCCATGACGGGCGACGAGAACGTCGGCAGGAAACCGTGCTGGACCCACTTGAACGCGGTCTTCGGCAGCGCGCCGGCGCCGGTCGCGTCGATGGCGGCCACCATCCCCATCTGGGTCGTGTCGATGTTCTCCTCACCGTGGGTGATGTAGATGACGTTGTCGCGGAAGAGGGGGCTGTTGAGAATGGCGCGCTTGCTGACCTCGACGTTCCAGACCGGCTTGCCCGTCTCGATCTGCAGCGCGTGAAAGGCGCCGTCGGTCCCACCAACGATCATCAGCCGCGTGCCGTCCACGGTGGCGACGATGGGCGTCGAGTAGTTGGTGTCGTAGTGGCGCGCCTGCGGGGAGCTGACCCAGATGGTCTGTCCCGTGCGCTTGTCGAACGCGAAGTAGCGATTGCCCGGCCGCCCGAGGTCGGGCCCCCAGTTCTGAAGCAGCGCGTTGAGGATGACCTTGTCGCCATCGATGATGGGTGAGGTCGTCCGTCCGCCGTGCGTGGTGATGACGCCGTACTCCTCGGTCAGCGACCGATCCCAGAGCACCTTGCCGCCGGGCGAGACGGCGACGAGCTGGCCAGCCACCGTGAAGACGAATATGTTGCCGGTCTCGCGGTCGACGGCCGGCGAGGCCCATCCCACGCGGCCCTGCGGGACGTCGCTCAGGTAGATACTGAACCGCTGTTCCCATGCGACCTTGCCCGAGGTGACGTCCACGGCCACGAGGCGTTCCTGGGTCAGCGACGTGTCGCCGGGCGTCGCGGTCTGCACATACAACCGGTTGCCGAAGACGACAGGCGCCGATCGGCCGCCAAACGGCAGGGTCCACGCGAGGTTCTCGCCGGCGGGGGACCAGCGCTCCGGCAGCTTGGTCTCGGCCGATCGCCCGTCACGCGACGGCCCCCGCCACTCCGGCCAGTCGCTCGCGTGAAGCGCCAGCCCGGCGGCGAGGGAGATCAGCAGCATGAGAGGGAGAGTTCGGAGTCTCATAGGAGTCCCCTGAAGAATACCGCAGGCGCCGGGATCGATCGAGCCAATAGCGGCATCAGGCAGTCGCCAGCCTCCTGGGACACTCGCGGTGCGGTCCCCCCCGGGGGGTATCTGAGTCCTCCATTGATGATTGGTTGATTGGGTGATTGACGATTGAATGACAGTTGGGGGATTTGAACGGATTGACGATCGAAGGCGGCGCAAGGCTGCGGCGGCCAGGCGGGCGCGAGGCCCTCAATCGACAATCGCCCATCGGCAATTCTCAATCAATCGTCAATGCCCGATCGAAGATCGTCAATGCGGCTGCGGTCAGGAATGCAGCCACAGGTCAATCGGCTTGCTGACCTTCGGATGAAACGGCAGCGGGACTTTCTGTCCCGTGCGGGCGCTCGCGTAGGCCGCGTACAGCATCTCCAGCACCGCGCGGCCGTCCTCCCCGGTGACGCGCGGTTCCTGGCCGCCGCGCACGCAGTCGACGATGAAGTGGCGCAGTTCCTGCGGGTAGCCCTGGTTGAAGGCTTCCTCGAAGATCGTGAAGGTCCAGCCCTGCGTCGAGCCGGCCTTCTCCATCGCATAGCCGTAGCCCTGCTGGCTGTAGGTGAGCGCGGCGTTGCCCATGAACAGATCCGCGTAGATGACACCGCCGGTGCCGTAGATCTCAGCGCGGTCGTCCATGCCGCCGTGCTTGGCCCAGCTGTTCTCGGCCACGCCGATCGCCCCGTTCTCGAACTCGACGATGCAGACGGAGTTCTCTTCGCAGCGCGTGGGGCGGCCGCCGTGGATGAGGTCGCCTTGCAGGTGGGCGTACACGCTCCGCGCGCGCGGTCGACCGCCCAGCATCCAGCGGAACCAGGCCAGGCCGTGGCAGCCCATGTCCATCAGCACGCCGCCGCCCGACTGGTCGATGTCGTAGAACCAGTCGCTGTGCGGCCCCGAGTGCTTCTCGCACTGGCGCATCTGGAAGATGGTCCCGATGGCGCCCTCCTGGACGAGCGTGCGCGCGCGCTCGTACTTCGGCGCGAAACACAGCTCCTCGGCGTACATCAGTTTCACGCCGGCCTGCCGGCACGACGTAATCATGTCGTCGGCCTGCTCGAGCGTCAGCGCCAGCGGCTTTTCGATGATGACGTGCTTGCCGGCATGGGCCGCCGCCACGACGGCGCGGTGGTGCATCAGGTTTGGCAGGCCGACGTCGACGACGTCACAGCCGGACTGGGTGATGATCTCGTCGAGGCTGATCGACCAGCGCGGAATCCCGTGCGCCCTCGCAAAGGTCTCCGCCCGCGCCGCGCGGCGCGAAAACACCGCGACGACCTCCGCCTCGGGCACGAAGCGTCGATACGATTCGAGGTGAATGTCCGCAATGAATCCCGTGCCCAGCAGGGCAATCTTCGTCCGCGTCATGACGCGGGACTGTACACGATCGGGACACGGTGGAAGTTGGAAGTCGGCCCTCCCTTCTAGGATTCCTTCAGCGCAATCAGCGGATCGACGGATGCCGCGCGCACCGCAGGGACCATCGAGGCGGCGAGGCCCGAACCGAGGAGGGCGGCGACCGTGAGGCCGAAGACGACGGGGTCGCCCTGGCTGACGCGGAAGAAGAGCGCCTCCATGAGCCCGCCGAGGAAGTAGGCGGGCACGAGGCCGAGGGCAACGCCGAGCGCGACGCGCCAGAGTCCCTCCCACACGACCATCCGCACGATGCTGGCCCGTGTGGCGCCGAGCGCGATGCGGACGCCGATTTCCTGCGTGCGCCGGCGCACGCTGAAGGCCATCACGCCGTAGAGGCCGGCGCTCGCGAGGAGCAGCGCGGCCACACCGAAGGACATGAACAGGGTGCCGAAGACGCGGATGTGCCAGTTGCGCGTGTGGAGCTGCGTCTCCACCGTCGTGGCGTTCGAAATCGGCAGGTCCTGGTCGATCTCGCGCGCCGCGGCCCGGATGTAGGGCGCCACGCCGAGCGGCGGGCCGGCCGTGGCCGCGAGGACCGTGACGAAGCGGCTGGGGCTCTGCGCGAGCGGGACGTACACACCCTCGCTGAGGTCGTTCTGGCGTCGGTCGGCGGCGAGCGTGGGCACGACGCCGATGATGGTCCACCAGGGCGCATCGGGGGTACCGCTCAGCTTCAGGCGCTTGCCGAGCGGTTCGTCGTTGGCAAAGAACTTCGTCACGAACGCCATGTCCACAAGGGCCACGAGCGGCGCCCCGACGACGTCGGTCCGCGAGAAGGCACGGCCGCGCAGGATTGGTATCTTGAGGGTATCGAAGACGGCCGGCGATGCGGCCATGCGCAGCACGTTCGGCCGCTCGTTGTCCGAGGCGTAGGTCCGCCCCTCGAGCAGCATGAGGCTGCCGCCGCTCTGGCCGGGCAGCCCGCTGGACACGGCGGCGCGGCGCACGCCGGGCACGGACGCCCAGCGCTCTTCGAGCCGCGTCAGGATCTGTGCGGTGTCCGCGTCGGTGGGATATTTCGATTCGTCGAGCGTGAAGGTCGCCATCATCACGTTGGTCGTGGCAAACGGGTACTCGATGCGGCCGAGCGAGACGACGCTCTTGATCATCAGCCCGGACACGACGAGCAGGGCGCACGACAGCAGCACTTCGCCGATGACCAGCCAGCGACTGAACCGGCCCATCTGCAGCCCGGTGTTGCCCCGCCCCTCGTCATTCAGCGCCGCGTTGAGGTTCAGCCGCGTGGCGCGCAGCGCGGGCACCAGGCTCGAGACCACCGTCGCGATGACGGTGAGCGCGACGACGAACCCGAGCACCGTCCGGTCGATGCGGATGTCGATCCAGAAGGGCGGCGTCGTGTCCATGATGTTGCGGTTGAAGAGGTCGGTGCCGACGGCCGCCAGGCCGAGTCCCAAGAGCGCGCCGCCCGTGCTGAGCAGCAGCCCCTCGAGCAGAAGCTGGCGCATCACCTGGCGACGGCCGGCGCCGAGCGCGGATCGCACCGCAAACTCTTTCGTCCGCTCCGCCGCGCGCGCCAGTTGCAGGCTCATCACATTGGCGCAGGCAATGAGCAGGACGCCAAAGACCGCACCCAGCATGGCCGTGAGCGTGACGCGCGGCTCCCGGCCGATGAAGCGCTCCACGTACGGCTGCACCTGGATGGTCATGCCCTTGTTTTCTGGATACTGCTGCTCGAGGCGCGCGGCGATCGCGACGAGGTCGGTCTGGGCTTCCGCCCGGGATCGCCCGGCCTTCAGCCGTCCGAAGGATTGCAGGCGCTGTCCATCCCCGCGGGTGTCGGGCCGTGTGATCTGCACCGGCTGCCACAGGTCCTGCGATTGCGGAAACCCGAATCGCTCCGGCACGACGCCCACGATGGTGGTGGGCGTCCCGTTGATGCGGACAGGCTGGTTGAGCACGCCCGGATCCTTCTCGAACTGCGACGCCCACACGCGGTGGCTGATGAGCGCGACCGGCGGCGCGCCCGGCTGACTGTCCGCGTCGTTGAAGTCGCGGCCGAGGACGGGCACGACCCGCAGCACCCGCAGCGTGTTCGTCGTGATGCGCGCCGCTCGATAGCGTTCGGGCGCGAGTCCGCCCGATACGTTCACGCTCATCTGGGTGAACCCGGCGAGGCTCTCGAAGCTCTGCTGCGTGGCCTGGTAATCGAGGAAGTCGTGCGGCGGGAGGGGTTCGGCGTTGCTCGTTCCGGGCTGCGAGGCGGTCCGCCGGCCCACATAGAGGATCCGATTCGACTCCTCGAACGGCAGTCCCCGCAGAAACACCCCGTGCACGATGCTGAACATCGTCGTGGTCAGCCCGATGCCGAGACCGAGCGCGACGACGGCGAGGAGCGAGGTTCCCGGACGCTTGCCGATCATCCGGAGTCCAAACTGCAGATCTCTGAAGAGGTTGGTCACACGCGCCTCACGGCCGGCGATGGTCGCGCCGGAGTGTCCGACTGAAAGCCACTACGCCGCGGGCGGGTCCGGGTAGACACCCCGCGGCGCCATCGCTTCACCAACCCGCGTGGGGCGGCGAAGTTTCAGGGATGGGCGGCGAAGTGACAGGCGGAGGGGTGCGGGTCGGCGTCGGGCCGAGGCACGAGAGGAGGGACGTCCGTCGCGCAGAGGGGCTGCGCCTTCCAGCAGCGCGTGCGGAAGCGGCAGCCGGACGGCGGATCGGCGGGCGACGGGACGTCGCCGTCGAGGCGGATGCGCCGGCGGCGTTGCCGGGCGCGCGGATCCGGCACCGGGACCGCCGACAGGAGGGCCTGGGTGTACGGATGCGTCGGCCGGTCGTAGATCTCGGCGTTCGTGCCGATCTCCACGATCCGTCCGAGATACATCACGGCCACGCGGTCGGCGATGTGGCGGATGACCGACAGGTCGTGCGCGATGAAGAGGTACGAGACGCCGAGGTCGCGTTGCAGCGCCACGAGCAGGTTGATGATCTGCGCCTGGATGGACACGTCCAGCGCCGAGACCGGCTCGTCGCAGACGATGACGCGCGGTGACAGGGCGAGCGCGCGGGCGATACCGATCCGCTGGCGCTGACCGCCCGAGAACTGGTGCGGATAGCGGTTGAAGTGCTCGGGACTGAGGCCGACACGCGCGAGCAGGTCGCGCACACGGGCCTGGCGGGCGCCGCGCGGCGCCGCGTCCGGGTGAATCTCGAACGGCTCGCCGACGATGTCCCCTACGGTCATCCGTGGGTTGAGCGACGTATAGGGGTCCTGCATCACCATCTGGACGTTCCGGCGGAACTCCCGGAGGTCCGCGCCAGCCATGGCGAAGATGTCGCGCCCGTCGAGCCGGGCGCGGCCGGCGGTGGGTGTGTCGAGACGCAGCAGCAGCCGCGCGAGCGTCGTCTTGCCGCAGCCGGACTCGCCGACGAGCCCCAGCGTTTCGCCGCGACCGAGCGAGAAGCTGACGCCGTCGACGGCACGGACGAGGCCGGTGGTCCGCTTGAACACCACGCCGCGGGTCAGTGGGAAGTGCTTCACGAGGTCGTCGACCTCGAGCACGGGCGGGCCGGGCGCCGGGACCCGCCGCACCGCCGCAGCGTCAGCGGCGCTCACGCACCACCTCGTCGGCGAAGTGACACAGGCTCGTCCGCCCGCCCGCGAGCCCGACCACGGGCGGTGGCTGTTCGACACAAATCGGCTGCGCGGAGCGGCACCGCGGATGGAAGGGGCAGCCGGACGGAATGTGGAGCAGGTTGGGCGGCAGGCCGGGAATCGTGGCCAACGTCTCGCCGCGCTGATCGATGCGCGGGATGGAATCCAGCAGGCCTCGCGTGTAGGGGTGGGCCGGCGCCTCGTAAAGCGCGTGCACGCCCGCGTGTTCCACGATGCGGCCGGCGTACATGACGGCGATCCGATCGGCGACGTCGGCGACCACACCCAGGTCGTGCGTGATCAACATCAGCGCGAGGTTGGCGTCGCGTCGAAGCTCCGCCAGCAGGTCCATGATCTGCGCCTGGACGGTGACGTCGAGGGCCGTGGTCGGCTCGTCGGCAATCAGCACCTTCGGGTTCAGCGCGAGCGCCATCGCAATCATGACCCGCTGCCGCATTCCGCCCGAGAACTGATGCGGGTAGTCGTGCACGCGGCTCCGGGCGCCCGGGATGTGCACGCGCTCCATCAGGCCGATGGCGCGCTCGAGGGCGTCCTTCCGCGACAGGCCGGCGCGGTGGATGAGCGGCTCCGCAATCTGCCAGCCGACGGGGAAGACCGGGTTCAGGGCCGACAACGCGTCCTGGAAGATCATCGCGATGTCGCGGCCGCGCACGTCGCGCCGGGCCTGTTCCGGAAGCGCGAGGAGATTGGCGCCCTCGAAGCGGATCGCGCCCGATCGAATCACCGCGGGAGGCGTCTCCAGAATCCCCAGGATCGCCTGCGCGGTCACCGACTTGCCCGAGCCCGACTCGCCGAGCAGCGCCAGCGTCTCGCCGCGATGTAGGTGAAACGACGCCCCGTTGATGACCCGTGCGACCCCGTCGCGGGTATGGAATTCGACGAACAGGTCCTCGACGTCGAGCAGGGCATCGGTTGCCATGGGCTACCGGAGCCTCGGATCGAACGCTTCGCGGATGGCGTCGCCCAGCGTGATGAAGGCCAGCACGGTGGCGGTGAGGAACCCGGCCGGAAAGAGCAGGGGGTAGGCCGCTTCACGGATCCAGCGCTGCGCCTCGGCGATGTCGGCGCCCCAGGAAATCGTGTGCTTCGGGCCGACGCCGAGGAACGACAGCGTCGCTTCCATCGCGATGAACGTGCCCAGCGCGATCGTCAGGACCACGATGGTCGGCGCCAGCGCGTTGGGGAGAATATGCCGCACCATGAGCCGGCTGTTGGAGGCGCCCAGCATCCGCGCCGCCTGCACGTAGTCCTGATCCCGTGCCGCGATCACCGACGACCGCACGATGCGCGCCGCCGTCGTCCAGCCCAGCAACCCGAGCGCCAGGACGACGGGCCCGATGCCGGCGTCCTGCGCGGCGAGCGCCTTCGCGACGACGATGGCGCCGAGCAGCAGCGGGATGCCGAGGACGATGTCGATCAGCCGCGCGAGCACGGCGTCCACCCAGCCGCGGAAGAATCCGGCCAGCATGCCAACCAGCAGCGCGACGACGCCCGTCAGGGCCGTGGAGAAGACGCCGACGAGAATCGACGACCGGGCGCCGTAGACCACGCGCGCGTAGACGTCGCAGCCCTGCTTGTCGAAGCCGAACCAGTGCGAGGCGCCCGGCGGCTGGAGCGAGTTGGCGAGCGAGCAATCGGCCGTCCGCGCGTCGGTCGCGCTGAACCATTGCGGCGCGAGCGCCAGCAGCATCATCAGCACCGCGACCGCCGCGGCGGCCCAGAACACCGGATTCCGCCGCAGGTCGTGCCAGGCGTCGTCGCTCAGGCTGCGCGGGCGATCGAGGCGCGCCGGGTCATTCATGGCGGATCCTCGGGTCGAGCACCGCGTAGAGCAGGTCGACCAGCAGGTTCGAGAGCAGATAGATGAGGACCAGCACGCTGACGATGGTCACGACGAGGGGCCCGTCTTCGAGGCGGATGCCCTGGAACAGCCGGCCGCCCACGCCCGGGATGTTGAAGATGCCTTCGGTGACAATCGCGCCGCTCATCAGGTTGCCGAACTCGACGCCGATGAAGGTGACGACAGGGATCAACGAATTGCGAAGCACGTGCACGCCCACGACGCGGCGTCCGGTCAGGCCCTTCGCGCGCGCGGTCCGGACGTAATCGGCGCGGAGATTCTCGGCCACCGCGGTTCGCGTGAGCCGCAACGCGGTCGCGAGCGAGAGGGACGCCAGGACGATGGCCGGGAGGATGTACGTGGCGAGCCCCAGTTCCGGCGCGAAGCTCGGCCGGAACCACCCGAGCTGCACCGCGCACAGCGTCTGCAGGACCGTGCCCAGCACGAA